>NZ_JAAGNW010000340.1 GCF_010645215.1 Burkholderia multivorans
GAACCCTTTTTTTTGGAGCGGCGCCATTAAACCCTGCCGGCTATCAGGTCTATAGCGATAAACATCCATTAAATCCTTGCGATCGCGGGAACAATCCCCAAATGCGGTAGGCAATTGCTCTACAATCTTTTTTCTCCCGTCCGCGAGTGATTCATGGTTCCCCACCTCGTTACGGCGTTAAATGGTCCGCTGCTCGAATTGGAGCGGAAGATCCTCGACGCCACGCCTGCCATTGAACGCTGGTTCAGGCTCGAATGGCAGGAACACACACCGCCGTTCTATTGTTCGGTCGATCTGCGCAATGCGGGCTTCAAGCTCGCGCCCGTCGATGCGAACCTGTTTCCCGGCAGCTTCAACAACCTGCCGCCCGAAGTGCTGCCGCTCGCCGTGCAGGCCGCGCTGGCCGCGATCGAGAAGATCTGTCCCGATGCGAAGAATCTGCTCGTGATTCCCGAGCTGCCGACCCGCAACGCGTTCTATCTCGAGAATGTCGCGCGGCTCGCGATGATCATGCGCCAGGCCGGGCTCAACGTGCGCTTCGGCTCGCTCGACCCGAGCATCGCCGAACTCACGCCGATCACGCTCGCCGACGGCCAGAAGATCGTGCTGGAGCCGCTCGAGCGCACGCCGCGCCGCCTCGGCCTGAAGAATTTCGAGCCGTGCTCGATCCTGCTGAACAACGACCTGTCGGCGGGCATCCCGGCCGTGCTCGAAAACCTGCACGAGCAGTATCTGCTGCCGCCGCTGCACGCGGGCTGGGCGGTGCGCCGCAAGTCGAATCACTTCGCCTGCTACGACGACGTCGCGAAGAAGTTCGCGAAGATGGTCGGCGTCGATCCGTGGATGGTGAATCCGTACTTCGCGCACGTCGAGGATATCGACTGGCAGGCGCAGGAAGGCGGCGGCGCGCTCGCCGAGGCGATCGACGCCGTGCTCAAGAAGATCGCGCGCAAGTACCGCGAGTACGGCATCAGCGAGAAGCCCTACGTGGTCGTGAAGGGCGACGCGGGCACGGCGGGGCGCGGCGTGATGACCGTGCACGACGCCGCGGAGATCGGCCGCATGACGAAGGCCGAGCGCGCGCGCATGTCGGAATCGAAGGCGGGGCTCGCGGTGCGCGACGTGATCGTCCAGGAAGGCGTGTACACGTTCGAGCGGATCGGCGACGAAGTGGCCGAGCCGGTCGTCTACATGATCGATCGCTATGTGGTGGGCGGGTTCTACCGCACCCACGGCGCGCGCGAGCGCGACCAGAACCTGAACGCCCCGGGCATGCACTACGTGCCGCTCGGCTTCGAGCACACCGCGCTGCCGGACGCCCACGCGAAGCCGGGCGCCGCGCCGCCGAACCGCTTCTACATGTACGGCGTGGTTGCGCGGCTCGGGTTGCTCGCATCGTCGGTGGAGCTCGAGAAGACCGACCCGGAAGCCATCCAGGTATAAAACGCGGGGCGCAGCCCCACCACGCTCAGGGACCGCATGGATATCCTCTTTATCGCCGATCCGCTCGATCAGTTCCGGATCTACAAGGATTCGACCTACGCGATGATGGCCGAGGCCGCGCGCCGCGGCCACGCCGTCTATGCGTGCGAGCCGCGCCACCTCGCGTGGACGGGCGCGCACGTCGAGGCGGACGTGCGCCGCGTGACGCTCGTCGGCGACGCCGCCGACCTGCAGCGCGCGCCGTGGCACGAGGCCGGCCCGGTCGAGGCGCGCGCGCTCGCGTCGTTCGGTGCGGTGCTGATGCGCAAGGATCCGCCGTTCGACATGGAATACGTGACCTCGACCTGGCTGCTCGAGCAGGCCGAGCGCGGCGGCGCGCGCGTGTTCAACCGGCCGCAGGCGATCCGCGATCACTCGGAAAAGCTCGCGATCGGCGAATTCCCGCAGTTCGTCGCGCCGACCCTCGTCACGCGCGACGCCGCGCGCCTGCGCGCGTTCCACGCGGAGCACGGCGACGTGATCCTGAAGCCGCTCGACGGCATGGGCGGGATGGGTGTGTTCCGCGTCAAGGCCGACGGGATGAACCTCGGCTCGATCATCGAGATGCTGAGCCACGACGGCGCGCGCTCGGTGATGGCGCAGAAATTCATTCCCGAGATCAAGGCGGGCGACAAGCGTATCCTGGTTATCGGCGGTGTACCGGTTCCGTACTCGCTTGCCCGGATTCCGCAGGGGAATGAAGTGCGCGGTAATCTGGCAGCAGGCGGTCTCGGCGTCGCGCAGCCGCTCACCGCGCGCGACCGCGAGATCGCGGAGACGCTGGCGCCCGTGCTGGCGGCGCGCGGCTTGCTGCTCGTCGGCCTCGACGCGATCGGCGACTGGCTGACCGAAGTGAATGTCACGAGCCCGACCTGTTTCCGTGAAATCATGGAACAGACCGGTTTCGATGTGGCGGGGATGTTCGTCGACGCGCTGGAGCGCGCCGCCGGCTGACCCGCCGGCACCGGCGGCGGCCGCGCAGGCCCCGTCGCCGGCCGGTCCGGACGGCCTGCTACAATGCCCGCTTGCCCGGCACGGTTTCTCGTGCGCCAGGCCCGGCAGGCGGGCCGAACTCGTTGCAAGGCTGATATGGCTGGCATTCTCATCATCGCGCATGCACCGCTCGCGACTGCTCTGCGGGACTGCATCTCGCATATCTATGGCGGGGTGCCCGCGCGCATCGGCTGGATCGACGTGCAGGCCGACAGCGATCCCGTCCAGGTGATGGCGTTCGCGCACGCCGAGCTTGCGCGCCTGAAGGAAGAGAACGGCGCGCTCGTGCTGACCGACATGTACGGCGCGACGCCCGCGAACATCGCGGGCCAGCTCGCGAAGCTCGACGGGGTCCGCGTGCTCGCGGGCGTCAATCTGCCGATGCTGGTGCGCGCGGTCTGCTACCGCACCACGCCGCTCGATACGCTCGTCGACAAGGCGCTCGCGGGTTCCACCAAGGGGATCCACGAAGTCGCGGCCGGCACGCCGCCGCCGCGCCCCGGGCTCGGCTGCGGCGAGTGCGCGCCGATTCCGCCCGAACCGAAACCGCAGGCCGAGCCGCACTGAGCGGGCGGATGCACGTCATTCAACCCCGGCCGGCGAAGCGCTCGCCGGCCGCCCTGACCTGATCACCGGAAACCATGCTTCAGCAAGAAACGACCATCGTCAATAAATTGGGGCTGCATGCCCGCGCTTCCGCCAAGCTGACCCAGCTGGCCGGGAATTTCCAGGCCGAGGTCTGGATGACCCGCAACGGTCGGCGGATCAATGCGAAGAGCATCATGGGCGTGATGATGCTGGCGGCGGGGATTGGCAGCACGATCACGATCGAGACCGAGGGGCCGGATGAAAAGGAGGCGATGGATTCACTGCTGAAATTGATCGCCGACAAGTTCGGCGAAGGTCAGTAGACCGACCGGTTGCGCCGCGCCGGAATTTGACGAGAATGCCGCGGGCTGCCGCGGCATTTCTGTTTCCGCTGCAACAATGCATTGACGAATGCATGTTGCGCCGCATGCAGCCTTGGCGCGCGGCGGAATTTATAATCGGCTACCGGGGTCATAAGCGCCTCGCAGCGGTGCGCCGCGGCTTACATGATGAGAGGAGGTGCGCGTGTCCTTCACGCTGCATGGCATTCCCGTTTCAAGAGGCATCGCGATCGGACGTGCGTATCTGATCGCGCGGGCGGCGCTCGACGTAGCCCATTACCTGATCGACGCCGCGCAGATCGACGCCGAGGTGGAACGCTTTCGCGCGTCGCTGCACGCGGTGCGCTGCGAGCTCGACGCGCTGCGCGCCGACCTGACCGATGACACGCCGTCCGAAGTCGCCGCGTTCATCGACGTGCACGCGATGATCCTGAGCGACGCGATGCTGGTGCAGGAAACCATCGACCTGATCCGCACCCGCCGCTACAACGTCGAGTGGGCGCTGACCGAGCAGCTCGAACTGCTGACCCGCCATTTCGACGACATCGAGCAGGTGGTCGAACGCGTGCTGAAGGCGCTCGCGGGCGCCCCGTCCGCGTCGCAGGCGCTCGATCGCGCCGCGCGCGGCAAGGACGAGATGATCGTGGTCGCGCACGACATCGCGCCCGCCGACATGATGCAGTTCAAGAGCCAGTCGTTCCAGGCCTTCGTCACCGATCTCGGCGGCCGGACCTCGCATACGGCGATCGTCGCGCGCAGCCTCGGCATCCCGGCCGCGGTCGGGGTCCAGCACGCGAGCGCGCTGATCCGCCAGGACGACTTGATCATCGTCGACGGCGATCAGGGGATCGTGATCGTCGATCCCGCGCCGATCGTGCTCGAGGAATACTCGTACCGGCAGTCGGAAAAGGCGCTGGAGCAGCGCAAGCTGCAGCGTCTCAAGTTCTCGCCGACGCAAACCCTGTGCGGCACCCGCATCGATCTGTG
>NZ_JAAGNW010000341.1:0-470 GCF_010645215.1 Burkholderia multivorans
CGCGTTGGTTGCGCGCGCATTGAACGGACGGGCACCGGCGATTTCACGGGACATCGTCATGAAGCGAATTTTCGGAGTACGCTGGCGTACCGTCGGGCGCATGCTGGTGCGCGTGAGGTGCAGCGCAGTGATGTTCTCGCTGCTGATCCTGGCCGTCGGGAGTATAGCGAGCCTGGGCCAGGCGGCGACGCGCGTGGATGCGTGCGCAACCGGTTCGTCAGCGCGCGCGGCGAGCGCCGGTCGGGACGGATGAGCCCGCGCGCGCAGCGGGAATGAAGCGCTTGAACGACCCGATGCGTTGAATCGGCGGATTTCACGCGCGTGCCTCGCCGCACGCGCCGGAGAACACCGTGAACCACACGGCGGCAGCACGACAGACGCGGCACGGGGCAAGCCGCGCGACAACACGGAGAAACGGGATGACGGACGGGATCGTGGTGGTGGGCGCGGGCATCGTCGGCGCATCGATC
>NZ_JAAGNW010000341.1:480-4294 GCF_010645215.1 Burkholderia multivorans
CGATCGCCTATCACCTGGCGAGCCGGGGCGTGCGCGTGACGCTCGTCGAGCAGGACGCGCCGGGCGCGGGCGCGACCGGGCGCGCCTTCGGCTGGATCAATCCGGCCGCGGACGGGCCGCCCGCCGCCGCCGTGCTGCGCGCGCTCGCGGTGACCGAGTACCGGCGGCTCGAACGGGAGCTGGGCGTGTCGCTCGTCAACTGGAGCGGCGCGCTGACCTATGGCGTCGACGACGGCGGCGCGGAGCCGATCGCGCGGGTCGCATGGCTCGATCGCGAACAGGTCGCCCGGCTGGAGCCGAACCTGATCGATCCGCCCGCGCGGGCGCGCTACGCGCAGGACGAGGGCGCGCTCGAACCGGAAGCGGTCGCGCGCCTGCTGGTCGAGCGCGCCTGCGCGCAGCGCGCCGCTTATCTGGGCGAGACCCGCGTACACGCGCTGTGCCGGGACGGCGCGCGCATCACCGGCGTGCAGGTCGACGGCGGCGTGTTGTACGCGGGCACCGTGGTGCTCGCGGCCGGCGCGCAGACGGCCGCGCTCGCTGCGTCGGCGGGCGTCGTGCTGCCGGTGGGCGCGTCGCCGGCGATCCGGATCCGGGTGGCCGCGCCGCCGGGGCGGGTGCGGACCATCGTGTCGAACCCGGACTTCGAAGCGCGCGAGGCGGCGGACGGTTCGCTCGTGCTGGCCGAGGACTATCTCGCCGACGACGGCCCGGACGGTCCCGATGCCATCGCCGGGCGCGCGCTCGACGCGGTCCGGCGCACCTTGCGCGGCGCGGAAGGGGCCACGCTCGGCGAGGTCGCGGTCGGCCGGCGGCCGATGCCGGCCGACGCCGCGCCCTTGATCGGCACGTGCGCCGACGCGCCGGGCCTGTACGTGGCGGTCATGCATTCGGGGGTGACGCTGGCGGCGGCCGTGGGGCGGCTCGTCGCCGATGCGCTGCGGCTCGGCGGCACGCCGCGCGCGCTCGCGCCGTGCAGTCCCGATCGTTTCGCCGGGGCGGGGCGATCGCGTTAGTCGTGCCGGGCGGGCGGTGTTCCGGCCGGATGCGCGGCGGCGGGGCGGGATGAGACGGGGCGACGCGCGCCGGCTGCGCAGGTCTGTGTTCGATGCGCGTCGCGCTCGCGCGACCTGGCGTGACGCGAGGCGCATCCTCGCCGGGCAGTCAGTGCGGGCCGGGCCATCGTTCTTGCCGGCGGCGGCCGCCGGGCGCTGTCGGTGCGGCGCGCCTCGCTCAAGTCTGCTGGTCGAGCGCCTGCGCGAGCGCTTTTTCCGCGAGGCTTCCGGCCGGCCCGACCACCGCGTAATTGAGCCCGTTCACCGAGCCATACCGCGCCAGCAACGCCCCATCCACGCGCTCCCCGGCCGCCATCAGCCGATGCGCCGATTCCGGCGGCCGGAGGTAGAAGCTCAGCTTGCGGCCCGCATCGTCTTCGTAGAGCACCATCGCAGCCGCACCGCGCTCGGTGGCGAACAGGCGCCCGCCGACGGGCCTGAACCCGGCCGCGCTCAGATCCGGCAGCCTCGCCGCTGCCCCCACGCGCCTGGCGAGCCACCCCTGCAGATCGTCCGCGCTCGCCGGCCGGTAATCCACCTTCGCGGTTTGATCGACCACCATCATCTTGTAGGCCTCGACCGCATCGCGCAGCGCCGCGACGGGCGCCGGCGCGTTCCACCCGCGCGCCTGCCATCCGCCGAACGTCCCCAGCCCGATGCAGAACACCAGCGAAGCCGCCATCGCAAACCGCATCCGCGTGCGCTCCGCGCGTCGCGCGCGAAGTGCCGCCGGATCGAGCGCCGGGTTGTCGGCCGGCATGCGCACGCTCTCCAGCGCCGCTCTCAGGCGCTGCGCATCCTGCTGCCAGCGCTGCACCTGTTCCGCGCGCGCCGGATGCAGCGCGAGATAGCGCTCGACCGCGGCGCGCGCAGCGTCGTCGAGCTGGCCGTCGACATAGGCCTGGAGGTCGTGTTCGTTCGGAGGGGTGTTCATTTCTTCATCAAGCGGAGAGAAGGAGCGGGAAGCTCGCCGTCGCTGAGCTGGCGCAGCGCCTGGCGCGCGCGGGAGAGCCGCGACATCACGGTGCCGATCGGCACGTCGAGCAGGTCGGCGACTTCCTGATAGCTGAAGCCCTCGACCGCGACGAGCAGCAGCAGGCTGCGCTGTTCGTCCGAGAGCCGGCCGAACGCTTCGAGCGTCGCGCGCGCCGCGAACTCGCGTTCGGCGGACGGCCAGTGCGCCTCGTCGTCGTCGCCGAGGCGGCCGAGCAGCCAGGCGTAGCGCTTCGCGCTGCGTTTGCCGTCGAGAAACTGCCGATACAGGATCGTAAACAGCCAGCTGCGCAGCGAGGCGTCGTCGCGGCGGCTCGTCCAGCGCGACAGCGCGCGCTCGAGCGTCGACTGGACGAGATCGTCGGCCGCGTGGACGTCGCGCGCCAGCCAGAGCGCGAAGCGTCGCAGCCTGGGGATGAGTTCGCGCAGCGCGTCGTCGTCGAGAGCGGTGGAGGGCATAAGCCGGGCCGGTGGCCGAAAGGGTCGGGATGCCGCGTAAGACGCCGGCCGATGTCTATTATTCCATCAAGCAGAGGAAAAAATTTTCATGGAATAAAGCGGTGCGGGTGGCGTCCTACGCGGGTTCGACAATGATCTGACGATCGGGAGCACATTCATGGAGCGATCTTCTTCCTCTTCTTCGCCGCAGCGCGAGCCCGGGCGCGGGTGGTGGCGCTGGGCCGTGATCGGCGGCGCGGTGGCCGGCGCGGCCGTCGCGTTCGGGTATGCGGGCGGGTGGCTCGCGCCGGCGCGCCTGACCCCGCGGCGGCTCGTCGACGCGCTGCAGGCCAACGGCGGCGTTCATCCGGGCTACCGGCGCAATCACGCTAAAGGCGTGTGCGTGACCGGCTATTTCGAAGGCAACGGGGCTGCCAGCGCGTATTCGGTCGCGCCGTTCTTCAAGGCGGTGCGCACGCCGGTGGTCGGGCGGTTCGCGTTGCCGGGCGGGAATCCTTACGCGGCCGACAGCAGCGTGCCGATCCGCAGCCTCGCGCTGAAACTGACCGCGCCCGACGGCGAGCAATGGCGGACCGGGATGAACGCGATGCCCGTGTTTCCGGTGGCGACGCCGCAGGCGTTCTATGCGCTGACGGTGGCGACCCGCCCCGATCCGGCGACGGGCAAGCCCGATCCGGCTAAGGCGAAGGCGTTTTTCGGCGGACATCCGGAGACGGGCGCGTTCCTGCAGTGGGTGAAGGGGGCGAAGCCGAGTGCGAGTTACGTCACGGAAAGCTATTACGGATTGAATGCGTTCTACTTCGTCGACGCGGACGGCAGGCGGCAGGCGGTGCGGTGGCGGGTCGTGCCGGAGCAGACGGCGGGCGCCGGGGACGTCGCGACGGCCGCGGATCCGAACGTGTTGCAGCAGGACGTGACGCGGCGCCTCGCGACGGGGGCGCAGAAGTGGAAGCTGCTGGTCACGCTGGCGGAGCCCGGCGATCCCGTGGACGACGCGACGAAGGTCTGGCCCGCGCAGCGGACCACGATCGATGCGGGGACGCTCGTGCTCGACCGCGTGGAGGCGCAGGACAGCGGGCCGTGCCGCGATCTGACTTACGACCCGACGGTGTTGCCGCAGGGGATTCAGGTGTCGGAGGATCCGTTGCTGGCGGCGAGGTCGGCGGCCTATGCGGATTCGTATCTGCGGCGGACCAGCGAAGAGGCCGGCGTGGCGGGCGTGGCGCGAGTGAGTGGGGAGGGACGGTGATGAAGGCTTCTACGACATTTGCCTGGCCGGCGAGGGTGCTGCATTGGGTGATGGCCGC
>NZ_JAAGNW010000342.1 GCF_010645215.1 Burkholderia multivorans
AGCATGAACGCGAGGCGATCGGCCGGATAGTCGGTGTCGAGCGGGAGATAGGCGGCACCGGCCTTGACGACGGCGAGCAGAGAAACGATGAGATCGAGCGAACGCGGAATGGCGACCGCGACGATGGCTTCCGGTCCGATCCCTGACGCGACGAGCATGCGCGCCAGCTGATTGGCGCGCGCATTGAGCTGCCGGTACGTCAGTGCCTGAATCTCGAACACGGCGGCAATCGCATCGGGCGATTTCTCCGCCTGCTGTTCGACCAGCGCTCCCAGCGTCGTTTCGGGCAGCACCTGTCTGGTGTTGTTCCAGTCTTCGATCACCAACTGACGTTCCTGATCGGAGAGGATGTCGACACGGTTCAACGGGATTGATGTATCGGCAAACGCCTTGAGCATGGCGAGCAGATAGCCTGCATGGCGCTTGATCGTGGCTTGATCGAAAAGCGCGGTAGCGTAGTGGATGGCGCCGACGATCTGGCCGTCGAATTCGCTCAAATCAAGTTCAAGATCGAACTTGGCAATCTGATGCTCGATCGGAATCTGCGTGGCGGCGATACCGGGCAGTTGCCAGTTCCCGATTTCGTTGTTCTGCCAGACGAACATGACCTGGAAGAGCGGGGTGTGATCGAGGTGCCGCGGCGGCTGGGCGATTTCGACGACTTGCTCGAAAGGCAGATCCTGATGGTGCTGGGCATCGAGTGCGACGCGTCGGACACGCTGGACGAGTTCGGCGGGTGAAGGCAGGCCGTCGAGATCGATGCGCAGCGCGAGCGTGTTGACGAAGAAGCCGACGAGCGGTTCGATTTCGGCGCGTCCGCGGTTGGCGGAAGGCGAGCCGATGACGATGTCGGATTGTCCGGAGAGGCGGGAGAGGACGGCGCTCCATGCGGCCAGGACGGTCATGAAGAGCGTGGCCTGCTGCTGTTGCGAGAATTGCCGCAGCGCGCGGGTGAGGTCGGCCTCGATATGGATGGGAACGGCTGCGCCGGCGTAGGACTGCTGAGGCGGTCGAGGCCGGTCGGTGGGGAGTTCGATACGGACTGGAGCGCCGGCGAGGGCGGTGCGCCAGAACTCGCCCTGCTCGGCGAGCCGTTCGCCGGCGAGCCATTGGCGCTGCCATGCGGCGTAGTCGGGGTACTGGATGGCGAGAGCCGGCAGGTTGGCCTGACGATTTTCAATAGCGGCGGCGTAGAGGACGCTGAGTTCGCCGAGAAGAATGCCGAAGGACCAGCCGTCGGAGACGATGTGGTGCTGGGTGAGCAGGAATTGGTAATGGTGCTCGTTGAAGCGGATCAGGCGGGCGCGGATGAGCGGGCCGCGTTCAAGATCGAACGGGGTCTGGGCTTCCTCGTGTTGCAAGTGGAGGGCTTGTTCCTCGACATCATTTCCGGACAAGAGGTGATGTCGAAGCGGCAGACCTGACCCGGCGGGGAGTAACTGGACTTGCGGCTGTCCATCGACGGAAACGAATACGGAGCGTAAGGCTTCATGTCGGTCGAAGAGTGCGTTAAGCGCAGCGTGCCAGGCATGCGTATCGAGTTCGCCATGGAGATCGATGGCGAAGGGGATGTTGTAGGCATGACTGCCGGGATCGAGTTGAGCGAGGAACCAGAGTCGCTGCTGAGCGAAGGAGAGCGGCAGAGGCTGATCGCGGGAAATCGTTTCGAGGGCGGGCAGGTCGAGGTACGCGGTGAGAAGCTGCCGAGAGACGACGTCGGCGAATGCGGCGAGAGAAGGTGCGGCGAAGAGCGAGGCGAGCGGCAGGTTTGCCCCGATCGCGGCGACGCGACTCATGAGACGGACGGCGAGGAGCGAGTGCCCGCCGAGGGCGAAGAAGCTGTCGTGACGGCTGATTCTGTCGATGCCGAGAAGCTCGCTCCAGATGGCGGCGAGGGTGGTTTCGACCTCGCCTTGCGGGGCCTCGTAGTCTTGTCGAACGAAGGCGTCCTGATCGGGAGCGGGGAGCGCTTTGCGGTCGAGCTTGCCGTTAGGGGTAAGCGGGAACGCATCGAGTTGAACGAACGCGGCGGGGACCATGTATTCCGGCAGACGTTCGGCCAGATAGGTTCGTAACTGGCTGGCGATATCTCGATCAGTGGACGCATCTTCCCTGCCGAATGCATTGGCATCGACAACGACATAGGCGACCAGTTTGAGATTGCCTTCGGTGCCATGAGTCAGAACGGCGGCTTCGCGAATACCTGCATGTTCGGCAAGGCGCGATTCGATTTCACCGAGTTCGATACGGAAGCCGCGAATCTTGACCTGATGGTCGTTACGGCCGAGGAATTCGAGGTTGCCGTCCGGAAGGTAGCGCGCGAGGTCGCCGGTTTTGTAGAGACGGGCACCGGGTTGACTGCTGAACGGATCATCGATGAAGCGTTCGATGGTGAGGTCAGGTCGGTTCAGATAACCGCGTGCGACACCGGCCCCGCCGACATAGAGTTCGCCGGCGACACCGAGCGGCACGGGACGCAGATGCGAATCGAGCAGGTAAGCGGTGGCATTGTGAATCGGTCGGCCGATATGGGGCACGTCGGCATCGACAGGCAACACGCCGGAGGTTGCGACGACGGTGGCTTCAGTCGGTCCGTAGTTGTTGACCAGGGTGAGGCCGTCGGGCAATGCCTCGACACCACCCGGGAATCGTTCACCGCCGATGAGGAGATAGCGGAGGTCAGGCGGAAGCTGCTTGCGATCGATTGCCATGACGGCAAGGGAGGTGACGAGGAAGGAGACGTCGAGTTGCTGCTGCTGCCACCAGTCGAGCATGGCGATCGGATCGCGAGCGGCATGCACCGGAGGCAGGACGAGGGTACCGCCGGAGAGGAGGCTGGGCCAGAGTTCCCAGGTGGTGGCGTCGAACGCCACGCCGGCCGTCATGGCCGAAGCCGATCCGGCTCGAAGCTCGAACGCATCGATATGCCAGTGGCAGAGGTTGACGAGGTTGTGATGTTCAACCATCACGCCCTTGGGCACGCCAGTCGACCCCGACGTATAGATCACATAGGCCAGATGCCGCTCATTCAACCCAGCGACAACCGGGTTATGAACCGGGTAGTCGACCAGCGGATCGAGCGTCAACGTGACAGGCGAAGTGCTCGACTGATCCGGATCGAGGGTGATGGATGAGCTGAGCGCAGACGCGGTCGGATCGATGACCGTCCGTTTGGCGAGCGCATGACTACCGATCGCGTTCCGCCCGGCTTCATCGGCGAGAACGATGCCCGGATCGGCGTCCTCGAGAATATGCGCAAGCCGCTCGGCGGGATAAGCCGGATCGAGCGGCAGATAAGCGCCGCCGGCCTTGAGAATGGCGAGCATCCCGACAATCATGGCGGGCGTACGCTCGACGCAAACCACAACCGGCGCATCGAAGCACACCCCAAGCTCGATCAAACGATGCGCAAGCCGATTGGCCCGGTCATTGAGATCGCGATAAGTCAGGGCAGTCTCGCCGAAACGGATCGCGACGGCAGCCGGCGCGTGTTCGACCTGCTGCTCGACCCGGCGATGCACGACCACTTGCGCGGGATAGCGCCGGGGGTTCCGGCTCCACGACTCAAGCAGCAACGCGCGCTCCTCGCCGGGCAGCACTTCGATCGCGCGAACCGGCAGATCGGCGCGATCTTCAAGCGCCTCGGCCAGACTCTCGAGGGCCTTCGCCATGTAGCCCGACAGACGTCGTGCGTCGATCGGGTGCGCAGCCTGTGCGGCCAGCCCCAATGCATGACCATGGTCATCGACCGACAGGGCGATCGGATAGTTGGTGCGCTCTTCGGTCGACAGAGTTTGCACGCCCTCAATGCGGTTCTCCGGCGAGGACGACGTGTCGCCGTGACGGTAATTGAGCAGTGCGTTGAAGAGCGGCGTACCGGCGGGAATGTTGCAGCAGCGCTGCGCGAGCGCAAGCGACGCGTGCTCGTGGGCGAGAAGGTCGGCGAGCCGGGCATGCGCATGCCGGACGCTGGTTTCGACCGACGTCTCGCCGAGATCGATGCGGATCGGCAGCGTGTTGATGAACAGGCCCATCGCGCGGTCCGCGCCTTCGCCGGCCTGCATGCGGCCGAACAGCACGGTGCCGAACACGACCTGATCCTGTCCGCTCGCGCGCGAGAGCACCTGGGCCCAGGCGAGGTGACAGAGGCTCGCGAGGCTCACGCCGAGACGTTTGGCCTGCGTGCGCAGACGATCGTTGAGTGCTTGCGGCAGCTGCTGGCGGAATTCGGTGACTCGAGAGCCGTCGCG
>NZ_JAAGNW010000343.1:0-645 GCF_010645215.1 Burkholderia multivorans
GCTCGACGAAACCGGCATCAGGCGTTTGCTCGAAATCGACATGGCAGCCCGCGCGGCGACGCCCGAAAAACACGGGCAGATGTTCATCGCGTACGGCCGCGTGGCATGAGGAAGGGTTATGGATCTCCCACCGTTTCTACTCGACCGCTGGCTCGCCGAACATGAGTTCGCGTCGCCGCCGATTCGCTGGAACCTGGCATCGAGCGCCGGCCCGCAATGGACGCTGCGCGAGTTGCTCGCGACGGCGGGATTGCCGCTGGACGAACTGACCGACCTCTCGCTCGGCTATGCCCCGCCCGAAGGCAGCCCTGCGTTGCGTGCTGCCGTTGGCGACTTTCTCGATGTCGATCCCGACTGGGTGGTCGTAACGACCGGTGCGTCGGAGGCGCTGTCGATCCTGCTGTGCCTGGCGGCGTCGCCCGGTGCCACCGTCGTCGCGCCGACGCCCGGCTACCCTTCCGTTCAGGCACTCGCCGAGGCCTGGGGCATGCGCGTGCGGCCGTATCGGCTCGACCGGGCGCGCGGCTTCGCGCAATGCGCGGCGGACGTCCTCGACGCACTGGACGACACCACGCGCCTCGTCTGCGTCGCCTCGCCCCACAATCCGACCGGCTCGGTCATGCCCGCCGATGCGCTGCATGCGCT
>NZ_JAAGNW010000343.1:655-1422 GCF_010645215.1 Burkholderia multivorans
CAGCGATGGACGTCGTAGTCGTAATGCGCGTCGTCGGTGCGGTGCACCTCGACGTGCAGCGCATCGTCCTTTTCCCACAGCACCTGCAGCGCCACGAACGACGCGATGCTCGTGCCGTTCGGTTCGTGCGAGGCAAAGTCGCGCCCCGCGTCCACCGCCGCGCCGCGCACGGCTTCCGCGATGACCGCGTGCGCGCGCTCGATGCCGAACTCGCGCGCCGCGGCTGCCCCCTGGTGGTGGACGAGGTCTATCATCCGCTGCTGTTCGGCGCGACCGCTCAATCGGCGGCCGGCACGCGCGGCGCGGTGGCGGTCGGCGACATGTCGAAGGCGCTTTCGCTGCCCGGGCTGCGCATCGGCTGGATCGTCGAGCGTGACGCGGCGCGCCGCGCGCGCATCATCGACGCGCGCAGCTACTTCACCATCTCCGGCTCGCCGCTGACCGAACGGGTGGCCGCCGCCGCGCTGCGCGCGCGCGACCGATTGTTGGCGCGACTGCACGACACCGTGACGGCGAACCTCGACGCGCTCGCCGCCTGGATCGATCGGGACCCCCGGCTCGCCTGGGTGCGTCCGGCCGGCGGACCGGTTGCCTTCCCGTGGTTCGTCGACGGCCGCGACAGCCGGCCCGTCTGCCGGCGGCTCGCAGCGCACGGCGTGCTGGTTGTGCCCGGCGACTGCTTCGGTTATCGCGATCATCTGCGTGTCGGTCTCGGCGCGCCGCCGGACGAATTCCGCGCGGCGCTAGTCGTCATCGAGCGGCATCTG
>NZ_JAAGNW010000343.1:1469-4235 GCF_010645215.1 Burkholderia multivorans
CGCAAGCGATGCGCTCGCCCCGGTCGCCGGCTCCGTATGCGCCGGGGTGTAGCAGAAGCGTTGCCGTTTCTGCCGGAAGATGCGGCCGCCGATGCACGCGTTAGTGCAGGAACTGAAGAAGTGGCTCGTGGACGCTACAGGGCCGGGGTTGGCATCGTTACGGAACGGTTGAATGTGCGATCGGCACTGACCGACGCCCGGAAGCAGCGGGTACTCGCCGTATCGACGTGGCGCATTGCCCGGCTCAAGCTTGCGGCCAGCCTCGGTGACTCCGGGCCGTGGAACGTAGATCCCCAGGCGAGCCGGAAATCTAGTCCACCTCCCTGCCCGCCCCGCCTACGAGGAAAGTTTCGCGAGGATGTCCAACCATCCAGTTCGGCGCCCGACCCCGCCCGGCCCAGGTTTGGCCGGTTGCCGGATTCCGGTATTTCGGCGTTTCCACAACGAGAGGAGTGTCCGCACGACCACGAACCACCCAGTTTGAGAAGATCTGATCGGGTCCAATCCCATACTTGGTTACCGCCTCCCGGATCCGGGTCAACGCCTCTTCGGTCTCTCGTTGCTTAGCTAACTCCGCCTCTCTCGCCAGCTGTTCGAGCTGCGCCTTCAACTCATCGTATGTCGCCACGTTTGATCTCCCTGAGCAACCAAAACGCGATACTCCTTGGCCTTTACGAGCATCGGCCTACGCGCCATCCCGTCAAGTCAGCGAAATCAGGATGTACGCCATACTTTTTCGAAGGATTCCTATTTATCAAGCTGAAATTCGCTCATGCAGAGGGTCGTGAGCATGCAGCTGAAATAGAAAGGCTGCATACGCTTCGCCTATTCGGCTGTATGCAGCAAAACCATCTGCGCCGAGGGCCAACTCTTAATATCCGCAGATGGCGAGAAGAGGTTCAGGTTGGAAATTCGAACGCACGCATGGCTTCGTGCAACGCGCCTCTTCGTACCCATTGGAGAAAGTATATCGGCGCTTCTATGGTCGGAACACTAGTAAACCTGAGAGGCCCGTTCGAAAAACCGGCCCCATCCCCCGAGGCGCTTTCAGCGGGCTGAGTGTAAAGCCGAAGTCCGGGAACGCCTCACGAATGTCGGCGTGACGATTGAAGGAAGTACGGAGATGGCCGAAATTGTGAAACTTGGAGAGCGACCGCAAGCCGACGTGCCACCGAGTCGTGCTCATCGGCCTGAACGCTACGGCCCCACCACCTCGGCACCCGCGCGTCGGCCGCCCCGCTCGCGACCTGAGCGGCACATCATGCTAAATCAAACCCGTAGCTATCGCGCGCGACGCCGCCTGAACTTTATTCGACGCCCCTAACTTCTCAAGAATGTGGGCCACGTGAAAGTTGACCGTGCTGGTCGCTATGTTGAGCTTCTTTGAAATATCCGCGGCACTCATCCCTTCCATTGTCCAAATCAACACCTCGCGCTCCCGCGCGGTGAGTTTGATATCACTTTTAATTCCAATGTCCTTGAGGATGTGATTGGTCATTATGGAATGGGCTAAATTAGCCAGCCAATTGATCTTCAGGCTGATATTCCTGTATTCCGATTCACGGATCCTGTTCCGGCTCCGCGCGAGAGACAGCAATCCGAAGACACCGCCGGGCGACCACGATGCTTGCGCGATGCCGTGTGCCAGACCATGCTCTCGTGCATCTTGCCAAAATATCGAATCACGTGAGCCCCTGAGGCTCGGCCAAATAATGGGAGTCGGCGAATTCAACCCGGCTGCAATGGTTGGATCGAGATCGATGTAACCCCTCCTCTGATAGTGGGCCATCCATCCGCTCGGGTAGGTATCGAACACCTTCACATTTTGCCCCGGCTTCAAGTATGAAATCCTCAAGCCATAGCAGCAATATTCAAATCCCAATTGCCCGGCGTAATAGTTCAATTTCTCAAAAAGATCAATTGAATTGGCCGATCCCATGAGACTCGGAACAATCTCCTCCGAGGAAAAATTTAGATTGGCGGTCATTTTTTCAATAAAAATTTGAGGCTCTCTTGATTTTCAATCGCAGTTGTGCCGACCATCTGCCATTCAACGCTTCAAATCGCGAGCTGCTGCGCTCAAGCGCACGCGGTCATTGTAATCATGGACACTGCTTCAGTGACATCGAGGAAATGGTCGATGTCTGCCGGACTATGGCAATGCAACGGTGAAATCCTGACGATGCCGTCGATGCCGAACGAGTCCAGCAAGGCGTAGACACCGATGGGCGCGTAGTGCATGACGATGGTCGTGACCCGGTAGAGCGTTTCAGCGATGCCCTTGAATGTTGCGAGAACGGGTTCGCGATATTCGTGAAGACGATGGGCACGACCAGCATTCGAATCAACTTGATGAAGGTGTCACCCGCCGGCTGCAGGAAGTTCGCCACCGCATCCGCCCGCAGCGCCGGATAGCGGTTCAGGGCGAGACCGGCGACGATACCCGACAGCAAACCGCAGACGATTTGCCAGGCAAGGCCAACCCGAGGTTTGCCTTCGCTCACGGACCCGACTGAACCCTCGACACTGAATTCCATTTCATCTCCACGAGATAGCGCATCGCGCCGGTGCCGAGCGGCGCCAGCCGCACACACTCATGCTCCCCACTCCCAGGCCTTGCCGGGGCGCGGAAATAAATGCCCTGCGTTTTGAAAAGCGGGCACCATGTGCCGCCTGAGGAGATGCGACTGAACCGCAAAAGGATAACCGGCCGGGATCGACACAAAAAGCGACATTTATTTATAATCAACCATCGCTTATTTTCAT
>NZ_JAAGNW010000344.1:0-862 GCF_010645215.1 Burkholderia multivorans
TATCGACCTTCTCAGCAGCGCTGCGTTTTCTGCAGCAGAGAAGCGAGATTATGATCAATTCAGAGCAGCGCGTCAACAACTTTTTTCATCGCGCTGATCGTCTTGCTATCGATCAACTTCTGCACCCGACACGCTTGAAACCCGCGCCGGGCTTTGCTTCTTCTCCCCCGCGCTGCGTTTCCGTTAGCGCGAAAGAGGCGTGATTGTAGGCACGCTTTTTCCTCCGCGCAAGCCCTTTCGTGAAAGATTTTTCAACGACGCGAAGCAAGCGCGCACGACACACGCATCGCTCTATATAGAGGTCGTCCTGGCGACGCGCTCGACCACCCTCATGTAGTGGTCGAGATCCGGCGTCGGCAACCCCGCGGTCTTTGCCAGATCGTCCCAGCGCCGCAGACGAATCGCGTCCCTCGCATACGGGCGGCGCAGGAATTCCTCCGCCGCCTCCCGATCGAAGATCCCGCCTTGCAGCTTCAAGCTGCGCACCGAGTCCGCCGACAGGCTCTCGTAGTACCCCGCGTCGAGCGCGCACAGGCAGCGCTTCGCATCCACGTGCAGCCGGATCGGCTCCAGCACCGCGTCCGTGAACAGCGGACGCAGGAACGGCAGCACGTAGTACTGGTGCAGATCGTCGATCCCCCGCTCGGTCGGCGTCTCGCCCTGCTGGTTCAGCAAGTGCCCGAGATCGTGCAGCAGCGCCGCCGCGACCAGCGCGTCGTCCGCGCCGTCCCGCTCCGCCAGCAGTGCGCTCTGCAACGCATGTTCGCGCTGCGTCACCGGTTCGCCGCTATAGGCCGTCTCGCCATGGCGATCGAACAGCGCGCGGATATCATCCAGAGTCAGGGCCATCGCTCACACCCAC
>NZ_JAAGNW010000344.1:872-4225 GCF_010645215.1 Burkholderia multivorans
ATCGCCTCCTGAACCCCTTCCTTGTAGCCGAGCCCGGAATCCTTGATGCCGCCGAACGGCGTCAGCTCGATCCGGTATCCCGGCACCTCCCACACGTTCACGGTCCCGACGTTCAGCTCGTTGACGAAACGCACGACCGCATCGGTACGATCGGTGCACACGCCCGACGACAACCCGAACGCCGTGCCGTTGCTGATCCGGATCGCATCGTCGATCGTGTCGAAGCCGATGATCGGCGACACCGGCCCGAAAGTCTCCTCGCGCACCAGCGTCATCGACGGATCCACCCGGTCGAGCACGGTCGGCGCATACAGCGCCCCATGTCGCGCATTGCCCGTCAGCAGCCGCGCGCCGCATGCAACCGCCTCGTCGACGCGCGCCTCGAACAGGCGCGCCGCCGCTTCGTCGATCACCGTACCCATCTGGTTCGCTTCATCGAACGGGTCGCCATACGACCAGTTCCGCGTCTTCTCGACCAGCAGCTCGGTGAAATCCGCCGCCACCTTGTTCTGCACCAGGATCCGCTTGACCGCCGTGCAGCGCTGTCCCGAGTTCCGGTACGAGCCCTGCGCGGCCAACGTCGCCGCGCGTTCGAGATCCGCGTCGTCGAGCACGATCAGCGGATCGTTGCCGCCCAGCTCCAGCACGATGCGGCGGTAGCCCGCCTTCGCCGCGATCGCCTTGCCGATCGACACGCCGCCCGTGAACGTGATCAGCGACGCGAGCGGATGCGTCAGCAGCTCGTCCGCGATCTCGCGCGGGTCGCCCGTCAGCACCTGCAGCATCGGCTCGGGCAGCCCCGCCTCGTACAGCAGGTCCGCCAGGTACAGCGCCGACAGCGGCACCTTCTCCGACGGCTTCACGATCACCCGGTTGTTCGTCGCGATCGCCGGCGCGATCTTGTGCGCGACCTGGTTCATCGGATGATTGAACGGCGTGATCGCCACGATCACGCCGTCGAGCGGCTGGCGCTGCGAGAACACCCGGCGCGACTTGCCGTGCGGCGTCAGATCGCACGAGTAACTCTGCGCGTCATCGCGCAGCGCGCCGATCGACGCGAACTTGAATACGTCCGCCACGCGGCCGATCTCGTAGCGCGAATCCTGCTTCGACAAGCCCGATTCGAGCGAAATCAGCGTCGACGCCTCTTCGGTGCGCTCGCGCAGCAGCAGCGCCGCGGTTTCCAGGATCCGCGAGCGGTCATAGCGCGACAGGCGCGGCTGGTAGGCGGCCGCATAGTCGAACGCGCGCCGCACGTCGTCGACCGAGGCGAGCGGCACCGTGCCCACCCGCATGCCCGAATACGGATCGTGCACGTCGAGCGAGCGCGGCCGCGCAGCCGTCTCGCCGCACCAGCGCAGCGACTCGACGCGGAACGCCGGGTGATCGTTCAGCAGGATCGACTTCATTGCATCACCCGGTTGAGCGCGAAATCGAACACGTCGAAGTTACGCAGCCGGCGGCCGTCTTCCTGCGGTGCAACCCGTCGATTGAACAACAGCGGCACTTCCTGTTCGGACACCCCGCCGTGCGAACGCAGCGGCACCGTCAAGCCCGACAGGTCATGTTCGCGCGCGCGCGTGCCGAGCGCGACAGCGCGCCGGCTCACGACCACCACGTCGCCGATCCGGTCGGCCGGCAGCTCGAAGCGCGCCGCCGCCGTCGCGTTGTCGAGCACGGTCTCCACGCCGTCGATCTGCGCAAGCCGCGCGGTCACGTCGGAGGCCGCGACGCCGTCCGCCAGATAGATCGTCGCGAACGAACCGAGCGCGCCGTGATGCACCACGTACGGATCGGTGATCGGCAGGATCACGCGGGCCCGGCCGCCGCCCAGCCACGCGTCGAGCGCATCCTGCAGATAGACGACGTTCGGCGCGCCGGTCAGCGGATCGTGCTTCGCGTTCATCCCGTGGTCCGCAGTCAGCCCGATCACCCAGCCCAGCGCGTCGAGCTGCGCAAGGTAGCGGTCCATCATCGCGTAGAACGCGTTCGCGCCGTCGCTGCCCGGCGCGCACTTGTGCTGCACGTAATCGGTCGTCGACAGGTACATCAGGTCCACCTGCCGCCCCTTCGCGAGCCGCACGCCGGCAGCGAACACGAATTCGGACAGCGCGGCGCTGTACACGTCAGGCACCGGCAGCCCGACGAGGTCGAGCACGTCGCTGATGCCGTTTTCGACGAGATTCGCCTGCCCCGCCTTCTCGGCCGAGAAGCAGATGCCGCGCATCCGCCAGCCGAGCAGGCGGCGCAGCTTGTCCTTGGCGGTCACCACCGCCACCCGCGCGCCCGCCTGCGATGCCGCCGCGAGCAGCGTGTCCGCGCGCAGGTAGGCGGGATCGTTCATCATCACCTCGGCGCCCTCGCCCTGCTTCGCGTCCGGATCCCAGAAGTAATTGCCGCAGATCCCGTGCACCGCCGGCGGCACGCCGCAGACGATCGACAGGTTGTTGGGGTTGGTGAACGACGGAATCACGCAGTCCGCCCGGAACGCCGCGCCGTTTTCGATCATCTTGCCGATGAACGGCGCGACGCCTGCCTCGACCGCATGCTCGAGGTACGCGTATTCGCAGCCGTCGACGCACACGGCGACGGTCGGCACGGTCGGCATCCGGTAGCGGCGGCCATTGACTTCGATATGAGTTTCCATGATGTTCCGTATGGACGTGACAAGACATTGCGTGCGCAGCACGCGGAATTGAGTTTCGGACCGGCGCGCCGCCCGGGCGGCGCGCATGCTTCAGCGTCTGAGTCGGGGGGCGCGCGCGGCGATCAGCAGCAACGCGGCAAGCGAGGCAATCAGCATCAGCAGCGCGAGCGCCGATGCGGGCAGATAGTAGCCGCGCTCCACCTGGCCGATCACGACGATCGGCACCGTGGCGAAGCCCGGCGGATAGACGGTCAGCGTCGCGCCCAGCTCGCCGAGCGACAGCGCGAAACCCAGCGCGAGGCTCGCGCGGATGGCCGGCACGACCTGCGGCAGCAGCACCCGGCGCAGCACCATCGACGGCGGCGCGCCCAGGCTCGCCGCGGCTTCGCGCAGCACGGTCAGTTCGGGGCGCAGCGCGGCGGCCGCGCAGCGGTAGCAGAACGGCAGGATCAGCGCGAGTTGCACCAGCACGACGATCGCGGGCGAGCTGGACAGATCGAGCGGCTTCTGGTGGTACGCAATCAGCACGGCCAGCCCGAGCACCACGCTCGGCACGCCGTTCGGCAGCATCGCCAGCGCATCGACCAGCGCACCGAGCCCGCTGCGGCCGCGCCCTTCGAGCGCCAGCGCCAGCCACAAGCCGAGCGCGGTGCCGAGCAACGCGACGCCGAAACCGATTTCGAGGCTCATGGCGAGCGCATCGAAT
>NZ_JAAGNW010000345.1 GCF_010645215.1 Burkholderia multivorans
ATGGACGAAGGTATTGCCGGCATGCGTGGCGTCGGTGCCGCTGACGTGCGCGTGGCGTTCCGCCGCCGCCTCGGTGATCACCTCCGCGCGGCTCGACAGCTGCGCGGCTTCGAGCGCGAGCCGGTCGCGCGCCTGCACGCGCACGTCCTGCGCTTGCAGCAGGACGTCGGCCGCGCCGAAATCGAGCACGACGGCGGCCGTGTCGCCGCCCCGCTCGAGAACGGCGAGCACCCAGCACCCGCCCGCGGCCTGGAACAGCTGGACCAGATCGCCCGGCTGCGGCCTCACGACGCAACTGAGCGCCGCGCGGGCCAGCAGCACGCCGCCGGGCTCCACGTCGATCCGCCACCGGCCGTCGGTTTCTTCGTCCGTCACGCGACCCACCGACATACGTCCGGCGGGGCCCGGAGAGAACGGCGCGGCGGCCCGCTTCAGCAGCGCACGCATCGGCTCCGGCATCTCGCCGTCACGGGGGTCGACCTGCCGCTCGCGTGCGGCCTGCGTCTCGATGATCGTCATCGTCACACTCCTCTGGCGCCCGGCTGGGCGCGTTGCCGCCACTGGCGGTCGTCTTCCGTCGCGGTTTCGTCGAAGCTCGCGCGCTGCGTATCCGCCGCGCGCCAGGCCTGCCTGGACTGGCCGACCAGCACGCCCGAGCGGCAGTCCGCGCCGTTCAGGCCGACCTGATCCAGCGTCGCGCCGCGCGCATCGAGTCCTGCCAGCTGCGCGGCGGCCAGCTGCACGCGCGCGAGCTGCGCGTGACGCAGCGCGATGCGCGGCGCGCGCAGGCCTCGCAGGTCGCTGTCCTGCACGTGCGCGTGGTCGAAGATCGCCTGCGGCAGTTCCGTGTCGCGCATGGACAGGCCGCTCAGCTTCGCGTGATCGAAGCACGCGAGCGGCAGCCGGCTCGCCGCGATTCCGCCGCCCGACCAGACGCTGTGCGACCACGCGGCCTGGTTCAGCTCCGAGCCGCGCACGTTCAGCCGGTCGATCTGCGAATCGATCCAGCGCACGTTGATGCCGGTGCAGTCGTCGATCCCGCATTCGGCGCAGCTGGACTGACCGACGATGAAGTTGTCGAGCCGGCTCGCGCGCACCCGCAGCCCGGTCAGCTCCAGGCTGATCCAGGACGCGTCGGACCAGTGGCCGCCGTCCAGCTCGACGCCGGCCAGCTCGCCCGCGATGAACGACACGTGCGCCGCGCGCACCGCATCGAAACGCAGCGAGGCGCCGTTCGTCCGCGCGAAGATCACGTCCTTCAACAGGCTGTTCGACCAGGCCGCGTCGCGTATTCCGCAGCCGGCGAGCGAGAGGCCGCGCAGCACGCAATCGCTCCATGTGGTCCCGGCAATGCTGCATTCCTCATGGACCAGGTTCGTCAGCGCGCTGCGCTCGAAGCGGTTCGCCTCGAAGCGGCAATTGACGAAGCGCAGGTTGGACAGCCGGCAATCCGTCCACGTCAGCCGCTCGAAATGGCAGTCGCGGTAGATCGCGTCGGCCAGCTCGATGCCGTGATGCGACGTGGTGTAGTGCCGCCCCTCGATCACCTGGGGCAAGGCCGGCGCGGACACCGGCTCGCGAGGTGCGTTCATTCGTCCCTCCTCGGCACCTCGAACAGGCCGGCGCTCAGGTTGCCGCGCCACGCCCCCGATTCCGGCAGGTGAGCCCACGACGTGCGGGCGCGGATCAGGTTGCAGTCGCGCATCCGGGTCTCGCGCATGTCCGCGCCGTACAGCATCGTTTCCTTGAGCGAGCAGCGGTCGAACGACGCCCCGCTCAGGTGGGCATGCGTGACGTTGGCGCCGTCGAGCTGCGTGCAGGTCCAGCTCGACCGCTCCGCTTTGAGGTGCTGCGCGTTGAGCTGCATGAACGAACAGTGGTCGACCTGCACCGACGCCGCGCGCAGGTCCTGGAAGCTCGACGAATTGAACAGGCAGTCGCAGAGAATGGCGCGGTCGATCGAGGTGCCGTGCGACAGCACCGCGAAGGTCAGCACGTTCTTGCGCCAGGTGCTCGCCGACAGGTCGCTCAGCAGCACGCTCGGCTTCACGAACCGGCAATGCGACAGCGTGAGGCCCGGCATGCCGCATTCGACCAGCCCGAGATTGCCGGCGCTCACGCGGCTCCAGGTCCAGTGACGCGCCTCGACGCCGTTCCACGACACGCTGTCCCATTCGGTGTCCTGCACGACGCCGCGGATGCCGCCGCGCCCCTTCACCGTCGCCGTCGACCACGAGCCGCCCGACACCGACAGATCGTCGAGACCGCAGTCGTCGAGGTTGACCCGTTCCAGCGCGACGCCGCGCCATGCGCTGCGCGCCAGATCGCCGCGCGCGATCGCGCCGCCCGTCCAGACCAGATCGTCGAACGTCGTATCGGCGAACCCGCAATCGACCGCATGCACGTTCGTCAGCTGGCAATGACGCCAGGTGCTGTGCGCGAACCGGCAGCGTTCGAAGCGCACGTTTTCGAAACGCCAGCCGTCGAGATGCAACGAGGTCAGGTCGGCTCCGCGGATCGTCGCATCCGACAGCGCCATGCTGCCGGCCTGGCTGAAGCGTCGCCGCCCGTCGATGCCGTCGGCCGGCGCGGCAGGCAGCGCCGTCTGCTGCGAGACCTGCTTGAATGCGTTCATGCGGGCCTGCCCCTGCTGCGCGTCCACGAGACTCCGGCGATGGCCCGCGAGGCGCGCGCCGAGTTCCTCGCGCGTGCGCCGCGGCGGCGCAAAACGCGGGTGGTCGTCGGTGTCGAGGATCAATTCCCAGACCCAGTTCCGCTCGACGGCCGGCATCAGCGCATGGTCGGCCTGCTGAAGCGGATCGGTATCGGTCAGATCGGCGCGCTGCGCCGCGAAGGCCGTCAGCATGCCGACGTCGATCTGCTCCTCCTCGTCCTTGAACGCCGCGATCAGCGTCGCCGGGCTGTCGTCGAGCACGTAGTCAGTGCGGATCGCGCCGTTCCACCACAGCACGCCGAGGTCGTGGTCCGGCAGCAGCCAGACGGTCTGCTGCCGCAGCGGCACCTGCTCGACGCCGGGCCGATTGCCGCGCCGGATCATCGCCACCGCCGCCAGACGCGGCAGCGCACCCACGCACCCTTCGCCGCGCGGGCCGAAGCCGCCGAGTTCGAAGCGGGCGCCCGGCGTCCAGCTGTCGCGGCGCGACCATTGATCCGGCGCGGCCAGCTGGAAGTAGCGCAGGTCGACGTGTTCCGGCCAGCCCATGTGCGTGCCGTCGCGCGCCATCGCCGCGGCCGTGCCCGGTCGGCTCGGCATCCATTGGTGACGCTCGGGCCAGTCGCTGCCGAGCGCGCCCATCGCCGCCAGCGGGTCGGGCCCGACGCCGAGCGCGCTCACGCGCTGCAGCGGCGCGGAACCCGACGCCCGGCCGAGCGGGTTCTCGCGCGCGCCGCCCGTGACCGCCTGGGCCGGATCGATCGCGAGCCGCGCGAACCCCTCGGATTGCGTCTGCTCGTCGACCTGCGCGCGGCACGAGACCGTCTTGCGCACGCCGTCGAGTTCGACCCAGGCGGCCCAGTCGATCGCGCGTCCGCCTGCGCCGGCCGGCGCGCGCTGCACCGAATGCCCGGCGAGCAGCCACTCGGCGCAGCGTTTCGGCATGGCCGCCTCGGTCAGCGGCACCGACGGCGCCGCCGCCTTCAACGCTTCCCAGACCGCGGCCTCGTGCACGAGGATGGCCGGGTCGCTGAGCCGGAATCCCACTCCGACACTGATCGCGAACATCGGCGTCGAGCCGATCTGGGTGCGCGTCGTCGCGACGAGCGCGGCTTGAGGTTTGATGTGGCGGATCGGCATCAGCTTTTCACCTGCATGCCGAGCTTCTTCAGATCCACGCCGACATCCGAGTATTCGGCGCCGGTGTACGAGTAACTGAATCCCGTATGGCTGATCTTGCTGCCCGTGGTCGACACGCTCGATCCTGTGTTCGACATATCGCTTCCTGTGGTTGACATATCCGTTCCCGTCACGCTCGTCGAGGTTCCTTTCACCGAGGTCGACACGCCGGTGATGTCGGTCGACACGCCGGTGTTCGAGATCGACGTGCCGGTGATGCTCGTCGAGGTGCCCGTCACCGACGTATCCGTCCCGGTCATGCTCGTCGACGTACCCGTGTACGACAGCGATACGCCGGTCATGCTCTGCGACTGGCCCGTCGCCGACATGTCGACGTCCGTCATCGACGATGAAATA
>NZ_JAAGNW010000346.1 GCF_010645215.1 Burkholderia multivorans
AGCGGCCCCGCGATGAGCCGCACGCTCGCGCGGATCCGCGCGGCGACGGGCGACCCGATCCTCGTGAAGGCCGGCCGGCGCATGGTGCCGACGCCGCGCGCGCTCGCGCTGCGCGACGAGGTGCGCGGCGCGCTGGAGGCCGCGCGCCGCGTACTGCGGCCCGAACGCGAGCTGGATCTGGCGACGCTCGACCGGCGCTTCAATCTGCACGCGAACGACACCTTCACCAGTTCGTTCGGCGGCGCGCTGCTCGATCGCGTGCGACGCGACGCGCCGCACGCGGTGCTGCGCGTGCTGCCCGAAAGCGCGACCGAGGACGACGTGCTGCGCGACGGCGACACCGATCTCTACATCAGCGCGATGCGGCCGCTGGGCGGGGATTTCCATGTGCAGCAGCTGTTCAGCACGCGCTTCGTCGGGCTCGCGCGCGACGACCATCCGATTTTCGACGATGCGATCACGCCCGCGCGCTTCGCGTCGTTCGACCAGATCAGCGTGTCGCGGCGCGGGCGCGTGTCGGGGCCGATCGATCGCGCGCTCGGCGAGCTGGGGCTGCAGCGCACGGTCGCGCTCGTGATGCCGACCTTCTACTCGGCCGTCTTCGCGCTCGGCCACTCCGGGCTGGTGCTGCCGCTGCCCGCGCACGTGGCGCGCAGCGTGTGCGACATGGGCCTGCGGGTGCGCGCCTTCGACCTGCCGCTGACGCTCGACGAGGTCGTGATCGTGCAGGCCTGGCATCCGCGCTTCCAGAACGATCCCGCGCACCAGTGGCTGCGAAGGGTCATCCGCGACGCGTGCGGTCGCGCGCCGGCGGACGGCGAATCCGCTTGAGTTGCCGTCCTGCCTCACGCCGCCGGCGCGCTCATTCCTGCCACTGCCCGACCCGTCCGCCGCGCCCCGGCGCCCCCGCCGGCCGGCTGCGCCGCGCGCCGAGCGTCATGGCCAGCGCCCGTTCCGCGAACCTGCCGAACGGCGCATGCAGCAGGCTCGGCAGGCTCCAGCGCCCCTGGACGAACACCCCTTTCGCGTGGCTCATCGCGCGGAAACCCTCGATCCCGTGGTACGCGCCCATCCCGCTCGGCCCCACGCCCCCGAACGGCAGGTCATCCTGCGCCACGTGCAGGATCGTGTTGTTGATGCCGACGTTGCCGGAGGTGGTCCGCTGCAGCAGCGTCTCGCAGGCGGCGTCGCGCGCGCCGAAGTAGTAGAGCGCGAGCGGGCGCGGCCGCGCGTTCACGTAGTCGATGGTTTCGTCGAGCGTGCGATAGGTGCGCACGGGCAGGATCGGCCCGAAGATCTCCTCCTGCATGATCGCCGCGTCATCGGGCGCGCCGATCACGAGCGTGGGCGCCAGCGTGCGCGCGCGGGCGGCCGCGCGCTCCGGACGCACGCCCGCCTCGATCACGCGCGCGCCGCGCCGGCGCGCATCGTCGACCAGGCCGGCCAGGCGCGCGTAATGCCGCTCGCTGACGATCGAGGTGTAGTCCGCGCTGCTCGGACCGTCCGGATAGAAGCGCGCGACCGTCGCCTGATACTGCGCGACGAACCCCTCCAGGTCGTCTTCGTGGACCAGCGCGTAATCGGGCGCGACGCAGGTCTGGCCGCTGTTCGACAGCTTGCCGAACACGATGCGCCCGAGGTTGCGCGCGTTGACATGGCCGCGCGCGATGATCGCGGGACTCTTGCCGCCCAGTTCGAGCGTGACCGGCACGAGGTTGTCGCTGGCGGCCTTCATCACCTTGCGGCCCACCTGGGTGCTGCCGGTGAACAGCAGATGGTCGAACGGCAGGCCGCTGAAAGTCGCGCCGACCTCCGGCCCGCCCAGCACGACCATCACCTCCTCTGGCGGGAAGGTGTCCGCGAGCATCCGCCGCATCAGCTCGCTGGTGCGCGGCGTCAGTTCCGAGGGCTTGAGCATCGCGCGAGTGCCGGCGGCGAGCGCGGTCGCGAGCGGGATGAAACTCAGCGCGATCGGGTAGTTCCACGGCGCCATCACGCCGATCACGCCGAGCGGCTGGTACGCCACCCGCGCGCGGCCCGCGCGGAACAGCCAGCCGACATGGCGGCGCTGCGGCTTCATGAAGCGGCGCAGATTCCGGGTCAGGTAGTCGATCGCCTGGATCACGCCGCTCAACTCCATGATGCCGGTCTCATGGCGCGAACGATGCCCGAAGTCGGCGCTGACCGCCTCTTCCACCTCGTCGCGATAGGCGAGGACCGCGGCGCGCAGGCGGGCGAGCCGCGCCTTCCGTTGTTCGAGGCTCGGCGGCCCCTCCCTGAGGAACGCGCTGCGCTGCCGGGCCAGCCACGCCGCCATATCGACGGCCGCCGCGTCAACGGCCGCCGCCTCGACGCCAAACCCGGTTTCGATCGATTGGGTCATTCCGCACCTCCAGAAGGGGTCAATGTAGACACTGTCAACTTGATATGCGGGCATCATAGGAACACAATGTGTCGCCTGTCAACATCGGAATAGCACCATGACGTCACACGCGGACGCCGAACCGAAGCCGTACCATCACGGCGACCTGCGGCGCGCGATCATCGATACGCCCCTCGACACCTTGCAGGCGCAGCAGGGCTGGCAATTCACGCTGCGCGAGATCGCGCGGCGCGCGAACGTCAGTCACTCCGCGCCGTACCGGCATTTCCCGGACAAGGCGGCGCTGCTTCACGAGCTGGCGCTGATCGGTTTCGACCGCCTGCGCGACGCGCTGGCGGCCACCCTCGAGCCCGCCCGTGACGCGCCCTCGCACCTGCTCGCGCTCGCCTACGCGCACCTGGATTTCGGTGCGGCGCACCCGGAGTTGTATCGCCTGATGTTCGCCGCGGACGCCGGCGAGCCGACCGACATCCATCTCGATCCGCGCGCGCAGGCCCCGTTCCTGCTCGTGATCGACGTGCTGGAGCGCGGCCAGCAGGCGGGCACGATCCGCGCGCGTTCCGCGCTGGGCCAGGCGACCGCCTGCTGGGCGCATCTGCATGGCCTGACGCTGCTGGCGATCGATGGGCGGCTGGTGCGGGAGAAGGTCGGCGATCACGCGATCGAGGATGCGCTGACGACGCTGCTCGACGGGCTCGTGCCGGACGACGTGCAAGCCCTGTCGAAGCAGGCGGGCAATGTCGCTCGGCCTTGAGCTTCGTCGCATCGGGGTCGTGAGGTGCTTGCCGGGGTCGACTCGGAGGCGCCCTGCAACGCCGAGCGGAAAAGGATGCGAAGCCGCGGCGCGGCTGCCGGTTCATCCGGAAGGGAAGCGTTGACGGCCGCCTCGTAGCCGGCCGGAAGTCTCAGCCGGTCAAGGCAACGGCCGCGCAGGTCACTGCGCCGCGTGCGTCACGACAGTGGCGCGCGGCTTGAACCATTCAACGGGCGTGGCGAGCAAGAGGTCGGGACTGGAGCCGGTTGCCCCGACCTCGCCCAAAGCGGGACGGACGAAAATTACCAGGGTTGGCAGACCACCAGTTCGAGAATCCCCATGCGATACCACGGATGGCCGCAGCTCAGATCGAACAAGGCGGTCTTCATCGGCTGCGCAGCTTCACCGCTTGCCATTCCCGCAACCCGGGCCGTGTCGAGCACGGGCATCCGGAACGCATCCGCCTGAAGCGATGGGCCGTTCGAGCGCATGACGTTCGCGCCGACCGTCAGCGGAGCGTAATGGGCATGATCGCTCTCCGCAGAGCTGGCCATACCGCTGAACGCCATGCCGACCACGCAAGCGACAGCCAATCCGATGTGTTGCCTGCGCATTTTCTTGTCGATAGACATCGTATAACCCCCATGATTGGAATTTCACAAGACGGCATCAATAGGTCAATCTCCGCGAGCCGAGCATGCGATACGAACCTGAACCAACCTTCGCACCCGGATCCCGAACACCCCCATCCCGAAATATTCAATTCGCAATCCGAACCACAAGGCTCGATTAGATTTGCATATCGCACTCGTCAAGACAACTAACTCATCTCTCCTTTCAAAATACCGACATCTCGCCGCCGACTCAAAGACGGCGCGATACGCCATTTTCTCTCCTTATAAATTTCTCATTCAAATCATCGTCTTGAGATTATGTTCGACGGAGTATCGGCATACCTGATTCGCACGCGGGATGCCCTTGCGCGGCCTCGAAAAACGCACAGTCACCTTAAAAAAGGACGGATGGATACCCGTTCGGCCGCGTCCCGATTTCTGCGAT
>NZ_JAAGNW010000347.1:0-522 GCF_010645215.1 Burkholderia multivorans
CGGAATGTATCGATGGTGGTCAGCTTGCCCGGATACAGCACGTAGCCGTTGGCGCGCACCGCCTCGTAGAACGCGCCGAACGCATAGGCCGGATCGCGCGGCGCATGGAACGTGACGATCACGGGCGCCTGCACGCGCGGGTCCAGGAACGGCGTGAAGCCGAGCGCACGCATGCCGTCGACGAGCGCCGCGCAATTCGCCGCATAGCGCGCACCGCGCGCCGGCTGGCCGCCTTCCGCGAGAAACTGGTCGAGCGCCGCGCGCAACGCGGCGAGCACGTGGGTCGGCGGCGTGAAGCGCCATTGCGTGGTGCGCTTCAGGTACGCGTACTGGTCGTGCAGATCCAGCGCGAGCGAAGGCGAGCGGCCCTCGCAGGCGTCGAGCAGCGCGCGCCGCACGATCACGAAACCCATTCCCGGCACGCCCTCCAGACACTTGCCGCTCGCCGACACCAGCGCGCCGATGCCGCTGCCCGCGAGCGCGATCGGCAGCGCGCCGAACGAACTCATCGCATCGACGATC
>NZ_JAAGNW010000347.1:532-4159 GCF_010645215.1 Burkholderia multivorans
CGCGATGGCTTCGATGCCGAGCCGCGCCAGGATGCGCAGGATGCGCGCGCAGTACGCGCCGTTGTCCGGCACCAGCACGACGCCGTCGCGCGGCACCAGCGTGCCGAGCGCGGCCTCGACCGCGAACGTGCCGCTGCCTTGCAGCGGCACGCACACGTAATCGTCGCCGCCGCCCGCGATGGTGACGAGATCCGCACACACGCTATGCGTGAGCTGGTTGAACGTTGCATCCCACGAGCCCCAGTCGCGCAGCATCGCCTGCCGTGTCGCGGGGGACGTCGTGAGCGGGCCGGGGGTCAGCAGGATCGGGTCGCTTCCAAGTATCACATTGCCTCCAGATAGGTCGATCGACACGCCGGACGACGCATCGTTGACTCGAATCATATTGGCAAAATGTGTCATTTTGCGGATTTTGTGGCAGTCGTCACGGAGATGTCATCGAACGCTGTGATGCTTCGGATGCCGCGAAGCCAAGAGGACGCGCGGCGACGACGGGCCGCGTCGCGGCCCGCACTCATAACAGGAGCCGGCAGGTGCCCGGCCGTTGGTTGATCCGCCCTACGGAGAAGCGAGATGACATTTCCGAAATCCTTGAGCGCCCACGCCGGCGCGTTCCGCAAGCTTGCGATCGCGGCATGCGCTGCAGGCTTGCTGCAAGGTATTGCGTCGCCGGCCCACGCAGCCGGCGCGGTCGTGCTGTATACGGCAGACGGCCTGGAGAACCTCTATCGCGACGTGCTGCCCGCGTTCGAGAAGAAAGAGGGCGTGAAGGTCAACATCGTGACGGCCGGCAGCGGTGAAGTGGTGAATCGTGCGAACGTCGAGAAGAACTCGCCGAAGGCCGACGTGATCGTCACGCTGCCGCCGTTCATCCAGCAGGCGGGTCAGCTCGGCTTGCTGCAGGCTTACCAGAGCGTGAACTACAAGAACGTGCCGGCGATCGCGAAGGCGGACGACGGCACCTGGGCGACCTTCGTCAACAACTACTTCTCGTTTGCGATCAACCCGGACGTCGTGAAGAACCAGCCGAAGACCTTCGCCGACCTGCTGAGCCCGGATTACGGCGGCAAGGTGGCGTACTCGAACCCGGCGACGGCGGGCGACGGGATGGCGGTGATCATCCTGACGACGACGCTGATGGGCGAGGACAAGGCGTTCGACTACCTGGCGAAGCTGGAGCGCAGCGTGAAGTTCCACACCAAGGGCACGGGCTACCTGAACGTGCTGCTGTCGCGCAACGAGATCAGCGTCGCGAACGGCGACCTGCAGATGGATCTCGACGACGCCGAGCACGGCGGCCTGTCGATCAAGCCGATCTTCCTCGCGGCGAAGGACGGCGACCAGCCGACGACGTTCCAGCTGCCGTACGGGATCGGCCTCATCAAGAGCGGCCCGAACCAGGACGCGGGCAAGAAGCTGATCGACTACCTGATGTCGACCGACGTGCAGGCCAAGGTGCCCGACATGTACGGGATCCCGGGCCGCAGCGACGTGCCGCTCGCGGGCAAGAACGGCGAGGCGGTGAAGCGTGCGATCGCGGGCGTGAAGCTGATCCCGGTGGACTGGACCGCGGTGCTGGCGAAGAAGCAGGGTTGGACCGAGCGCTGGAAGTCGCAGGTGGTCGGCAACTCGGGCAAGCAGACCGACGTCGTCAAGCCGAAGTAAGCCGACGGGCGTTCTAGAAGGATGAATCCGGTGGATACCGCAAGTTTGACCCATCCCGGCGCGTTCGGCGCCGCCGAGCCGCGCGCGACGCCGCGCGCCGGCGCGCCGGGCGGCGTGCTGATCGAGCATCTGAGCGTGCGCTACGGCGCGCGCACCGTGCTCGACGATCTGTCGCTGTCGATCGGCGCGGGCGAGTTGCTGACCGTGCTCGGCAAGAGCGGCTGCGGCAAGACCACGATGCTGCGCTTCATCGCCGGCTTCGTGAAGGCCGACGGCCTGACCGGCACGCTGACGGTGGCGGGCCGCGACCTCACGCACGCGCCGCCGCACAAGCGCAATCTCGGCCTGCTGTTCCAGAACTACGCGCTGTTCCCGCACCTGTCGGTGTTCGAGAACGTCGCGTTCGGGCTGCGGGCGCGCCGCATGTCGTCGGCGGAGATCACGCGCCGGGTGGCCGACGCGCTGAAGCTCGTGCAACTCGGCGACGCCGGGCACGTGATGCCTGCGCAGCTGTCGGGCGGCATGCAGCAGCGGGTCGCGCTCGCCCGGGCGCTCGTGATCGAGCCCGACGTGCTGCTGCTCGACGAGCCGCAGGCGGCGCTCGATGCGAACTTGCGGTCTTCCGTCCGGACCGAATTGAAGGCGCTGCACGAGCGGCTGCCGAACCTGACCATCGTGTGCGTGACGCACGACCGCGACGACGCGCTGGTGCTGTCCGACCGCGCGCTGCTGATGCGGGACGGCCGGATCGCGCAGATCGGCACGCCGCAGCAGTTGTACGATGCGCCGCGCGACGGCTTCGTCGCGCGCTATCTCGGCGCGGCGAACCTGCTGCCGCCCGCCGTGGTGTTCCCGCTCGGGGATCCGCGCCACGGCGAGCGCGAGCGTCTCGCGTGCGTACGGCCCGAGCGTTTCGTGATCCGGCCGCTCGGCGAAGGGCAGTTGCACGGCACGATCGCGTCGGTCGAGTGGCACGGCTCGGAGCTGTCGGTGTCGGTCGCGCTCGACGCGGCGCCCGACGAACCCGTGCTGGTCACGATGCAACGCGGACGGGGCGCGACGCCCGAGCGCGGCGCGCGGATTTCCCTGCATTGCGAGGCGGATGATGTCGTCCTTATCCAGCCCTGACACCCCGCTGGGCGCCGACGCCCGGCGCAGCGCATCGGCCGCGTCGCACGCCGCGGCGGCGCGGCGCGCGCGCCGGCTCGGCCAGCTGCACCTGATCGGGCTCGCGCTCGTCGTGCTCGGCCCGCTCGTGCTGTATCCGCTCGCGCGTCTCGTGCTGCTGAGCGTGACGGGCGAACATGGCCTCACGCCCGATGCGTACCGCACGTTCTTCGGCAATCCCGATACGCGCAACGTGCTCGGCACGACGCTGTGGGTGCTGTTCGTGAGCGCGGGCACCGCGTCGGTGTGCGGCGTGCTGCTCGCGTCGCTGCTGTTCTTCCGGCCGTTTCCGGGAGCGGCGCTCGTGACGCGCTTCCTGGAACTGTACGTGGCGTTCCCGTCGTTCCTGGTCGCGTTCACGCTGATCTTCCTGTACGGCTCGCAGGGTTCGGTCAGCATCGGCCTGCAACGGCTGTTCGGGCTGGAAGCGCCGCCGCTCGACTTCCTGTTCGGCATCGGCGGCGTGATTCTCGCGCAGACGATGTTCTACACGCCGTTCGTGGTGCGGCCGACGCTCGCGTCGTTCGCGACGCTCGACCTGCGGCTCGTCGAGGCGGCGCGCAGCCTCGGCGCGAACGGCTGGATGCTCGCGACGCGGGTGATCCTGCCGATCGCCTGGCCGGGCATCGCGGCGGGCACGATCCTGTGCTTCCTGCTGACGCTGAACGAATTCGGCATCCTGCTGGTGCTGGGCAGTGCGCGTCTCGTGACGCTGCCGGTGGCGATCTACAGTAGCGCGACGGTCGACCTCGACCTGCCGACCGCGTCGGCGGGGGCGGTGGTGATGCTCGCGAT
>NZ_JAAGNW010000348.1 GCF_010645215.1 Burkholderia multivorans
GAGGATCCGTTCGATGCCGACGGCTCGCCGCTGCTGATGCTCGATTTCGTGCCGGTGCCGTTCGGCGAGACGGCCTTGTGCGTCGGCCCGGCCGACGGCGCATGGCCGAGCGACCTGGAGCTGCTGGCCACCTTGTGGGCGCCGCCGCCCGGTGCGGAAGCCGCGCGGCGCGGTGCGCAGCGCAAGCTCGCGGCGGTGGCGGCGGCGGTGGGCGCGCTGGTCGCGGGCGGTCTCGCGACGGGCACGATGCTGGCGAGCGCCCATCCGCGCACGGCGGTGCAGGTCGAGACGCCGGACGCGCTGGCGCGGCGGCTCGACGCCGAACTGAAGCACGCGGGCTACCGCGAGCTGCGGGTTGCGCCGCGCGGCGCGATGCTGGCGGTCACCGGCATGGTGGCGACGCCGGCCGACGATCTCGCGGTGCGCAAGCTGTTCGAGCGGATCGCGGCGCGGCGGGTCGAGCGCCAGTACGACGTGGCGCAGGACGACGCGCAGAGCATCGGCGAATCGCTGGGCGTGCCGGGCGTGACGGTGGCCTACACGAGCGGCGGGCGGTTCCGCGTGACGGGCGACGTGCCGGATCTCGCCCGCCTGAAAGCGGCGGTCGAGCGGGTGCGGGCCGATGTCGGGCCGAACGTCGCGGCGATCGACATCGAGGCGCGCCAGTCCGGCGCCGCGCCGACGCCGATCGCGTACTCCGGGATGCTGGAGATCGGCGAAGTGCGCTACGTCGAGACGCCGGATGGGGTGAAGCATGTGTTCGCGGGTGCGTCGCCGGACGACGCGCACGATTTCAACTGACGGGGGAAACAGCATGTACGAAGCATTGGAACGGGTCGCGGCCGAGGTCGGCTCGCTGGAGCGGGCGCTGACGGCGCCCGACGCGACCGCGCGGGTCGGCGCGATCCGCACGGCGCTGGGCGAGACCGCCGAGCGGTTGAGCGCGGCCACCTCGCAGGCGGCGAACGACTACGACCGCGACGCGATGCAAAAGATCTACCGCGGCCTGCTGGCGGCACAGCGCATCGTGCTGGCCTTGCAGGAAGCGAACGCGCGGGCCGTAGCGTAACAGCGGCAAGAGTATTGCCGCGCCGCGCGCGAGCGCCCGGTTTCCCGGCCCGAGGGCCGACCCGGACGAATCGCGGGCGACGCGGTCAAGCAGGCGGCTGGCCGGCAATTCCGCCGGCAAGGCCGGATCACCGTGAATGCGTGGGAACACGCGCTATTTTTTGGAGAATCGAAATGGGTCTGAATCCGATGAGCTTGGTGTCGGGACTGATGGGCGACGGTGGCATGGCTGACGCGATCGGCAGCATCACGAAGTCCGCGCAGCAAGGGATGGCGCTGTCGAACGCCGCCACGCAGGCACAGATGCAGATGCAGGAAACGACCGTCAAGAACGACGTCAAGAAGCAGGCCGTCAAGATGCTGGCCGACGCGGCGAAACCTGCGCAGTAAGCGGGGCGTTGCCGGGTATCGTGGTTGGGCAGCCGGCGCGCGCGCCGGCTGCCTTGTTTTGAGCGCGGGAGATCACGAAGGAGCAGTCATGAGTTGGGAACGGTATGTACAGATCGTCACGGAAGTGTGCGCGGTCGTCGATCTGCCGGACGTCGACTATGTGCTCGAAACGCGTTCGATCGACGTCGAGGGTTTCGACGTGCGTCTCGACTACTTCGACGACGACCCCGAGTCGATGTACGTCAATTTTCATTTCGGGATCGTGAGTGCGGGTCGCACGCTCTCGATCTATCGGCTGCTGCTGGAAGCGAACCTGCTGATCTACGCGCAGGACCAGGCGCAGCTCGGGGTCGACGCGGATACGGGCGGCATCGTGCTGCTGATGCGCCTGCCGCTGACGCCCGACGTGAGCGGCGAGACCGTCGCCGATCTGTTCGCCCACTATGCCGAGCACGGCCGCTACTGGCGGCAGAACATCATCGAGTCGGGCGACGAGATGTTCGAGGGAATCGCCTCCGGCGAGTACTTCTGGCTGCGGGTCTAGCCCCGGGCGGCCCGCCGGGCAATCGTAACGGATCGTCACAAACTGCTGCGTGAAGTTCCTCCGGACGAGACGATAGCGCCATGCCTCCACGCAACACCACGGCCTCAAGGCCTGCTGCGCGGAGTGTTCGAGCCCATTGTCTTTGCCATCTCCAGCAGGAGGATCCGCCATGTTTTCGACTCTGTACTTCGCCACCGCCGCCGCGCTTGCCCATCCCGCCGCGCATGAAGGCTATGCCGCGCGCGTACTCGACGGCCGCTTCGCCGATGCGGCCGCGTTCGTCGCCGCGCGCTGCGACGTCGAGCCGGGCGGCGCGGGCGTCGACCTGCGCGACATGCAGGCCTATGCCGATATTCAACTCGCGCTCGGCCGCCATGAAGAGGCCGAGGAAACCTTCCGCCGCGCCCAGCGCCTGCTGCGCGACGCGCGCGACCAGACTCGCGTGATGACCTGCCGCAATGCCAGCTGGCAGGCGTTCTTCCAGAATCGCTTCGGGGTGGCGCAGGCGGGCTTCCAGCGCATCGTCGACGATCGCGCCGCGCTGCCCGCGCAGAAGCTCGAAAGCCTGTTCGGGATGTGCGTGGTGATGCACCACCTGGGCCGCGCCGACGCCGCGCTGGCGGCGCTCGACGTGCTCGACGCCGCGACGGCCGACGCTGCGGCTTCCGGCGCCGATCCGCGCTGGGGGCAACTGGCGGGCGCGCTGCGCGCGGACCTGCTGCTGCAATACCAGGTCGGCTGCGCGGATGCGCTCGACGATCATGTCTACTGGCGCTCGGTGCTGGCCGACCTGCCGCCCGGCGCGTTCGCGGAACCCGATTTCGCGATGGACGATGCGCCGCTGCTGCTGCGCCTGCGGCTCAGCTATCTTCACGAAGTGCGGCGGCTCGCGGACGGCGACCATGCGGCGCTCGCGCGGATCGACGCGCATGTCGACTGGTGCGCGAAGGCCGGCATCGGCGAATACCAGCGCAGCGTGCGGCTCGAAGTCGCGCTCGCGTCGCTCGCGGGCCACGCGCCGAACGTGGCGGACACGATGATCGCGCCGTACCGCGACGCGGCCGCGCGCTGCGGCACCCACGTGCGCTGGACCCTCGACTATCTGTATTGCGCGGCGAAGGTGCGCGAGCAACAGGGGCGGATTCGCGAATCGGCGTCGCTGTACGGGCGTTACGCGTTGGCCTCGGTGCGGCATGTGCGCTCGGACGGGGCGGCGCTCGCGCCGGCGCTGGCCATCGCGCGCTGCGGCCCCCAGGCGGGCGCACCGAGCGACGACGTCAGCGCGCGGCTGCCCGGCAAGTATCGGCGCGCGTACCGCTATCTGATGGAGCGGCTCGATCAGCGCGACCTGTCGGTGCGCGAGGTCGCGGCGCACATCGACGTGACCGAGCGCGCGTTGCAGGCTGCGTTCAAGGCGCACCTGGGCCTGACGCCGAGCGAACTGATCCGCCGCCAGCGCATGGAGCGGATCCGCGGCGAACTGCTGTCGGATGCGCCGCGTGCGGAAAGCGTGCTGGAGATCGCGAGCCGCTGGGGCATCCAGCATCGCTCGACGCTCGTGAACGGGTATCGGCGCATGTTCGACGAGGCGCCGTCGGAGACTTTCGAGCGCGCATAAGGCAGCGTGCGGGACGGTAGCGGGGCGCGGATCCGATGGGGTCCGCGCCCCGTTGTCGTATGGGGGAGTCGTGCGTGGTGAACGGGGGCCGGCGCGTGTTCGAGGCGGCGCGGTTGGCGTTTTTCGAACGAGTGCAAGACGGCGGGCCGTGCGAGAAGAAGACGCGGAACCACTGGCGTTTTCGCCCCGTTGTCGTGCGGTCAGGAGGCTGCGCGTTGCGACCGTGTATCGGCGCAGCTCCGACGAGGCGAGGTCGGCGTCGTTAGCGCGAGCGCAAGACGGCGCGCTGCACGAGAAGAAGTCGCGGAACCGCGGGAGTTCTCGCCCCGTTCTCGCGTGATCGAGAAACCGTGCGCCATGACCGTGTATCGGCGCATGTTCGACGAGGCGCGCCCGGTGTCCTTCGCACGTGAGCAAGACCGCGCTCGGCCGATCGACGGCGCGCGGATCTGCCGAGTGTCCGCGCGCATGAGACGCGCGGCATCGGTGGCTTACTGCTGCACGGCCTTCTTGAGCATCTCGAT
>NZ_JAAGNW010000349.1 GCF_010645215.1 Burkholderia multivorans
AGCGTGCGCGCGACGCCGTCGAGCAGGCGCAGGGCGCGACGACGGGCGCGGTCGCCGCGGCCATCACGCCGGCCGCCGCCGTCTCGATCCTGCCCGACGCCTATCAGGCGTTCCGCCGCCGCTTCCCGCTTGCGCGGGTCAGTTTCTTCGAAGGCTTTCCGGGCGTCGCGCTGCCGCGCCTGCACGACGGCACGCTCGACTTCGCGGTCGCCGTGGTGATGCCGGAGCGGCTCGCCGCCGAGTTCGACCATGCGCAGCTGTACGCGAGCCAGCTGCGCATCGTCGCGCGGCGCGCGCATCCGCTCGCGCGCTGCACCTCGCTTGCCGATCTCGTCGACGCCGACTGGCTGCTCAATCCCTCGCCCGAAAGCTCGTCGCAGATGCTGTGCCAATGCTTCGAACAGCACGGGCTGCGTCCGCCGCATCGGGTGGTGGAATGCCCGAGCTTCGCGGTCGCGCACAGCCTGCTGCTCGGCTCGGATCTGATCGCGGCGGTGCCGGAGCAATTGCTGTCGATCGAGTGGGCGCGCGGGCAGCTCGCGGTCATGCCGATCCGGGAAACCATCCCGCCGTTGTCGGTGCAGGTGGTGACGCGGCGCGACAGCCCGCTCACGCCGGCCGCGGCGATGCTGCTCGACTGTCTGCGCGACGCGGCGCGCCGGCACGGCTTGGCGTGAACGGCGCGCGCGGCGCGTTCGCGCTCGGCACGCAGGCGAGGAAGGTGTCGATGAGCCGGGCGGCGCGGCGCGCGTCGAGGCAGTACAGGTATTCGTGCAGCATCGGCGCCGGCGGCGCGAGCGGCACGGCGCGCAAGGCCGGATCGCCGGGCACCTCGCCGCGCGGCAGCACGCTGACGCCGAGATTCAGGCGGATCGCCTCGTAGATCGCCTCGCGGCTGCCGATCACGGTGTGCGGCGGCAGTTCGAGGCCGACGCGCGCGAGCGCGGTCTCGAACACGTGCCGCGTGATCGAGCCGGGCTCGCGCAGCAGCAGCGCGCAGCCGACCAGTTGCGCGAGATCGACCTGCGCATGCCGCGCGAGCGCATGCTCCGGGTGCATCACCGCGACGAGCGGATCGGAGGCCACGAGCCGGCGCGTCACGCGCGGATCCTCCTCCAGCCGCGACGACACCGCGAGATCGATCCGGTATTCGAACAGCGCCTGCAGGATCTGCTGCGAATTGCCGATCTCTAGGCTCAGCTCGACGGCGGGGAAGCGCTCGCGGAACGCGGCGATGCTGCGCAGGATGTAGTAGGGGCCGGTCGCGCCGATCCGCAGGTTGCCGCTTTGCAGGCTGCCCGCGTTGCGCAGCAGGAAGTCGACGTCGCTGCCTTGCTGCGCGAAGCGCTCGGCGTGCGGCATCAGCGCGACGCCGACGTCGCTCAGCTCGAGCCGGCTGCCGCGTCGATGGAACAGTTCGACGCCGTAGCTTTCCTCGAGCTGGCGGATCCGGCCGGTGACGGTCGGCTGGCTGAGCTTCAGCTGGCGCGCGGCGGTGGTCACGCTGCCCTGGCGGGCCACCGCGAAGAAGGTGATCAACAGGTCGCCGAGCATGGGCGATCACGGCCTCTCGCGTGGATAAACCGCCAGTGTGACGCCCGTTTGTGACAGCCGATCGCGACCGGCCGCGCCTTCAGCTGCCGAGCGCCGGGTCGGAGCGGCCGTCCTTGCCGGTTTCCAGGCGTCCGGCGAAACGCCGCGAGAAGCCGCCCTGCGGCGCCGTGACGGTGAAGTCGTACCAGTTGTCCTGGCCGGCCAGCGGCCAATGCTGGTCGAGCTGCCGCCCGGCCGGCACCGTGAAGCGCCACGGGCCGTCCTTGCGATAGGCGTTCGGCGTGACCGTGAAGGTGGCGTCCGCCGCGCCGGTGTTGAGCATCGTCAGGTACAGGTGCGCGTTCGCAATGTCGTAGCAGACGCGGATTTCCGGCCCGCTCGCGCCCGCCGCCGAGCTGGCCGACAGGTCGCCGCGAAACGCGCGATGGAAGCCGTTCGGCCCCAGCACCCACAGGTCGTAGCGGCCGCGATCGCTCGCGAACGCCTCCCAGCGATCGGCCAGTTCCTTGCCCGGCTCGACCGCGTAGCGGCGCGGCACGCGGTCCAGGTGCAGGCGGTCGTACACGTGGAACACGGCGCCCGCCTGCCCGGTGTTGCGGAAGATCAGCCACAGCGCGCGGCCCGGCGCGTCCTCGCGGCTGCTCACGTGCAGCTCGTAGGGCAGCGCGCGCGACGGCCGCTGGTCGCGGCCCTGCGCGGGCAGGCGCTGCGCGGCGGTCGACGGCAGCGGCACCTGGGTCTTCGTCTCCTGGTTCTTGCGGATCTTGTCGGCCGCGTCGCGCGGGCGGTTCGGCAGCGTCGCGAGGCCCTCGTTCGGCGTCACGAAATCGAAGGCGGACATCAGGTCGCCGCAGATCGCGCGGCGATACGCGCTGATGTTGGTCTCGGCGACGTCGAAGCGCTTTTCGAGGAAGCGCAGCACCGAGGTGTGGTCGAACACCTGCGAATTGACCCAGCCGCCGCGGCTCCACGGCGACACCACGTACATCGGCACGCGCGGGCCGGGGCCGTACGGGCGGCGGTCGACGTGATACTCGCCGCGCGTGTCGACGGTCGACTTGCCGGCGAGCGTATCGCCGTCGTAGGCGGGCGCGCAGGGCGGCGGAACGTGATCGAAGAAGCCGTCGTTCTCGTCGAAGTTGACGAGCAGCACGGTCTTGCTCCAAATCGCCGGGTTCGCGGTCAGCGCGTTCAGTACTTCCTGCGTGTACCACGCGCCCTGCACCGGGCTCGACGGCCCCGGATGCTCGGAATAGGTTGCGGGTGCAACGACCCACGATACCTGCGGCAGCAGGCCCGACGCGATATCGTCCTTCAGCGCCTGCAGGAAGCCGCCGTCCGGCATGGTGTTCGACACGCCCTTGAGCAGCGGGCTGACGGTCTCGTCGTTCGGCGTGTACGGCGGAAACGGCGAGCCGTTGGCCTGGTTGCCGCGCCGGCGGTTCGCGTCGCGGTAGGCCTGGAAACCGGCGAGCGGATTGTCGGTGTAGTTGTCCGGCATGTTCTGGTACACCTTCCAGCCGATCCCCTTGGCCTGCAGGCGTTCCGGATAGGTGGTCCAGGTGTAGTTGGCCTTGCCGTCCAGCGATTCGCCGATGTTGTCGATCGACGGGCCGCCGCGCGCGCCGCCCGGATCGTTGGTGCCGGTCCAGTGGAACAGCCGGTTGGTGTTGGTGCCGCCGTGGAACGAGCAGTGATAGGCGTCGCAGAGCGTGAACGCATTGGCGAGCGCGAACTGGAAATCGAGTTCCGCGCTGCTGTAGTAGCCCATCGACTGCGGCTGCTTGTAAGTCGGCCACTGGCTCATCCGGCCGAGATCCCACGCGCTTTGCGCATCCGGATAGCTGTGCGGCGTACCGCTGACCCGCTGGGCGTTGCCGATGTTGCTGTCGAGGTAGTAGGGCAGCACGACGCGGCTCGCGCCCTTGCCGTCGGTATAGGTCTGCTGCCACACGTCGCGGCTGCCCGCGAGCGGGATCGGGAAACGGTCGCCGAAGCCGCGCACGCCGTTGAGCGTGCCGAAGTAGTGGTCGAACGAACGGTTCTCCTGCATCAGGATCACCACGTGCTCGACGTCGCGGATGCTGCCGGTCGCGTTGTTCGCGGGGATCGCGAGCGCGCGGCGGATCGAATCGGGGAACGCGGCGAGCGCCGCCGTGGCGGCGGCGCTCGTGCCCGCCATCTTAAGGAAATTGCGTCGGCTGTTCATGTCGGAGTCTGGATGCGGTTCGGGACGGCGCGATCAGGGCGCGCAGCGCAGGTTCGGCGTGCTCGCGGGCGTTTCGCCGGGGGCGGCGGGCTGCTGCGAGGACGCGTCATCGCCCGGCTTGGCGGGCGGCGCGTTGTCGTCGTCGCCGCCGCACGCAGCCAGCGCCGCGCAGACGAGCGCCGCCGCGCACCAGCGCGGGATGCGCGGCGTCAGGGAAAGCAGGGAAGGCATCGGTCGGGACCTTTCTCGATGAAGTCGGGGGACGGAAGTCATGGCGGATGTCACGGGTTCAGCGACGACAGCGGCTGACGCGACGCATTGATCGACGTCAGTTCGGCAAGCGACAGGCGGCGCGTCCACATCGCGAGGT
>NZ_JAAGNW010000035.1:0-2558 GCF_010645215.1 Burkholderia multivorans
ATTCGATGGGGACGTGAAGAAACGTACGGTACCGGCCAAACAAAGTGCGCTTCCGAGTAGTGGGAAACCAAGGAAGAGCGGCGCGGGCGCCGCGAAGGCACGCGGCGTCGTATCAGCCGGCGTCGGCGTCTTCCTTCGAAATCGGCTGGGCCCAGCTTACAGCCGCCTCGACATCATGGGAGATGCCGCGTCCCCGGACTATCGGGGCTCGGTATCCAGCGGGGTGATTTCAGCGGACTGGTTCATCCCGCATCGGCATTTCGGCGAAGGCCGGCTGCTGCGGAATCCAGCTTGATGGTCTGACACTCCAGAAATTTTCCTCTCCTTGCCGCAGGTATCTAATCATGCAAGCACATCGAAACATCGACATCGTTAGGCATGCATATGAATCAATCGAAAACCCACCGGAGCTCTCTTTGATCGTAGATGAACACGTGACCTGGGATGTCACGCCGGGATTTCCTTATGGAGGGATTTACAACGGGCTCGATAACGTCGTAGAGAATTTTTTTGGTCGTCTGGCATCAAAGATCGATACCTTTTCATTCATTCAAGAAAATTTCTATTTATCTGAAAATTCTGTCCTGGTCACAGGATATTACACCGGACGCGCCATTGCCACCGGCATCCCATTTAAGTCGCGCTTCGTTCATGTATGGACGCTGTATGGCGAAAAAATCGTCGCTTTTCGACAAACCGCAGACACATGGCAAGTGCAGCTAGCGTTATCGCCGCCTGATTGCAAGCCATGAGCATGGCCCCCTTGATTGTTCGTCCCTCGCAATCAAGGCTTTGAAGCGCTGCAGGAACCAAGGCCTGCAGCGCTCTTTTTATTTCACCCAAAACCATGTCATCTACGCCCGGCTTTTCCTCGTGCAAACTCCGGGCCACGGTGGCGCGACCTCCGAAACGGAAATTCCGGCCCCATCAATTCAGCACTCGATGCAGGGTGAAATACGATCATTAAATTTCATTCAATTATTTCAAACAGTCGTCATCATTTTTAAGATCATCTTTCATTCGACGGATTTGGATTCGGATCAATTCACATTATTGATTCGTTATTCGGCTTGATGACGCGTTCTTGCAGACTATCGAGGTGGGCGGTATGCCGACACAGTCTGGTCGAGTGCAACATCGGCGACCTCACGACCTGCCAGCTCACGCACACCGCATTGACCTCGAAGACGAACCGAATGCTTCCCGGGGCCGCGACGTGTCCGCCGAGTTCGGGAACGGCAACGCCCTCCGCCTCATAAGCGCTTGCTATGCGCCGGGGGAAGGCCCTTCGCGACGCCAGCGCCTTCGAGGATCCGGGACGGCATACGCGATCGCATCTGCCCTCGCACGGCTCGCGCGGCGACCGCTGGATTCAGGGTATGGGGTCAGGGCGAGACGGTCTTGCGCCTTGGCGCGCATGTCGGTCAGACGCAGTTGGGAGGGCCCGGGCCGGATGGCTGCTACTCCTATGGCACAATCGGCGATATCATGCGTTGCACGCCCCCGAAGGACGGCAAAGCCTCCAGGGCGAATCAGCGCCGGGGCCACGGCGCGACAGCCGGGCCGGCTTCCCGATGCATGCGCCGCCGTTGACCACGACGCATGCCGGCGCAATGCCAGGCGGAAGCCCGCGCGGCATGTATTCCCGAGCCGGCAGGCGCCGCAGGCAGCGCCTGCCGGGCACGACGTTCCCGGCTCAACGCATCGCAGCGTCTCGATCACCACTGAAGCGCGCCCATACATTCCGACGTGCCCTGCCCTGCCCTGCACGGCCAGGATTTGACGTCGCAGCAAGGAAAACTTTTGTACAAAGGTCTCATGAAACAAGGGAAACCCAAACTGACCCGCCAGGACGCCGAGCGTCTTTTTGCCGGCCTGCCGGGCGAGAACACGAGCAGGCCGAGCAGCCGGCCGGCGAATCCGTTCGGCGGCGGCAACCCGTTCGACGCGGCCCGTCCCGCGGAAAAGGAACTCAAGCTCTGGAAGGACAACCTCGTCACGCTGCCGATCGCGGTCGTGCTGCCCGCCTGCTACGCGTCCCTGTCCCAGTTGCGCGAGGCGATGGTGCGCGCGTGGGGCGTCAAGTGGGTGCGGGAAACGAGCCGCGAGGTCGTTACGGAGTTTCCCGAAGGATGGAAGGCGGTGCGTCCCGCCACGGGCCCCATTGAACTACGCGATCCGTCGAACGTGGTTCGCGCGGTATACGGCTGGGCCGAGGACGCTGAACTGCGGCTGTTGCCGCGCTACCTGGTCGAGACGCAGTCGAACAGTTCGACCGGAATGGGCAGTCTGCTGGTTCGCGATCGCGCCAACGGGCAGATCCTCGAGCGCGCCTCGAACTGGTCGTCGTTGACCGGCACCAATCATCCGGACTGGGCCCGGCTTTCCGGGTGGATCAATTCGCATTACCCGCAGCATCAGGATCCGTTGCGTTACTGGGAAGATTGCGAGCTGAACATCAGCAAGGCCGGCGTCTAGCCCGCGAGAAAACCCGCCTGGCCTGCGGCCGGATCGCCGCAAGCCCCGGATCGAGTCCGTCGTCTGGTTCCCGCGGCGAT
>NZ_JAAGNW010000035.1:2568-4878 GCF_010645215.1 Burkholderia multivorans
GAACCCATTCGATGCCCAGCCCCGATTTGTCCTCGACCTTCCCGCCGCGCCGCTCATCGAACGCCTGCGTGCCGCGCAGGGCCATGTCGAGCGTGTGGAACGGGCCGGTGCGGTTGAACGGGTACAACGCGTCGTATCGGCCGATTGGACCACGTCGCGCCAGGCGGACGCATGTCGCCGCCGCAGCACCGCCAGCGGGACACCGCTTCGGAATGCCAAGCTTCCGGGCGCGCTGCAAGCAGCGCACCCGCGACTCGCCCAGGTCAACCCCGCGACTCCGTCACCGACATCATATTCCTCAGCGTATTATCGCGTCTGACGAAATGGTGCCACAAGGCGGCACTCACATGAATTACCAGAAGCCCATAGAAAATACACGCCAGCGTCACATGAACGCGAATCAATCGGCGAACGAGAGCGGCATCCTGTCTGACCAAAATCGGAAAATCATAGCCAAGCAACGGCACGGGAATCGCCATACCTTTCGCGTTGACTATCGCCCATCCGATCAATGGCTGAGCAATCATGAAGACATAGAGCATGATGTATACCGCACATGAAAAATATCGACCGGGATCGAATTTTTCCAATGACATGGGCTTGGCACTGCCGCGTCTCGCCAGGATGCGAGGCATGAGCAAAGCCAATCCTGCCATGCCCGCCGCGACGTGCAACACCATGATGGAATAGGCCATCGTCGAAGATGTGTCTTTACTCCATCTGAAATATTCCCCGGAAATCGCGGCGATCAACAGCAGTATTGCATTGACCCAGTGAATCAATACAAAAAATCTGATGCGTGATCCAACCTTAATCACCGATACCTCACCCCCAATCGCATCCATTATAGTTTTCCCGCTGACGTCACAAAATATCAATCCTGACTTGCAGCATGCCGGCCAATCGCATTTTCAGTACCAGTAATAACGCAGGCCGCTCATGATCGAGAACCGCGACAGCTGCACGAATTCCGATTGCGGGTTGCCCACGTTCCATTGCGCGAACGCGAACCATTCGGTGCTCAGCCCCAGCTTGTAGTTGAGCGACAGCGCAACATTCCCGCCGCGCGGTGCGTCGAACGCCTGCGTGTAGCGCAGCGTCACGTCGAGCTTGTTGAACAGGTCGGTGCGGTTGAGCTGGTACAACGCATAGCGCCGGCCGAGCAGGTTCTGCTGCGGATTGAGCGCCTGCCCGAGCAGGCCCGCCGCGGCGAGATTGCCCGTCGCGAGCGCGGCGTTGCCCGCACGGATCGCCTGCTGGTATGCCTGCCGCTCGCCGCTCGTATAGCCGTCGCCGTTGTACAGCAGCTCCAGCGTCTGCGTCCATCCGGAGGCGAGCGTATAGCTCGCGCCGAGCAGCGCGCTCGCCCGCACCCCGCCTTCCCCGGTCTGGTTCTGCACGAAACTCCAGCCGCCCGGCGCGCCCGGTTGCGGGACGGCGAACAGCGCATTGTTGCCCTGTCCGAGCGAACTGTCCGCGTAGAGCAGCAGCGCGTTCGACGCCGTCCACGTGCCATACGCGCCGAGCCGGTTCACGCCGTTGTCGCGATGCGAGACCAGCACGCTCGCCGATGCGGCCTCGCCGGTCCAGTTCAGCTTCAGCGCGCCGACCGGCGAGAAATACGGCTTCGTCGTATCGCGCGTGTCGACGTGGAAATTGCGGATGCCTTCGATGCTCCAGGCGGGCGCGAGCTGCGCGGTGACTCTCACGAAATCCTTGCCCAGCAATTCCCGGACGGGATCGGTCTTGCCGGTTTCGGCGAAGAACGGATTGCTCGGCGACAGCAGGATCGCACTGCCCCACAGCAGCACGCCGCGCCCGGCTTCCGCGTTGATCGAGCCCGACACACGGCACGACAGTCGCCCCTCGTTCAGATAGGCCTCGACGGATCCATAGCCGGCCGACGCGGGCGTCCCGCTCTGCCAGACGAAGAAGGCTCGCGGCTTCAGCTGCAGGAAACACGGCTTGACCTTGAAGGTCAGGTCCAGGCGCGGATCGATCTCGGCCCGGCTCTCCGAGATGGCGGCAATGCGGTTGCCCGGATTGACGAGCGACGCGCGGTTCAGCACGGTTTGCGTGCCATAGCCGAGCACCTGCAGATTGGACTGGAACGACAGCCAGTCCGCCACGCCACTGCTGTCGCCGGCAGCCCGGGCGGGCGCCGCCAGGCCCGCCGCGCCCAACGCGAGCAGCCATACGGCGGCCAGCAGGCCGCGCGCCGCCCGCCCCGGCCTGCGCCGAGGCCCCCTCCGCCCGGACGGATTGATGGTCAAACCCGACATCCGCCGTCAGGGCCGATTGAGCGCATCG
>NZ_JAAGNW010000035.1:4888-6032 GCF_010645215.1 Burkholderia multivorans
ATCGATGCTGAAGGTATCCGCGTCGAACCGCTTCGTCCTGACGTCGCGATACTGCAGCACCGAGTAATTCGACTTCTCGATCGTGTCCTGGATGGTCATCTTGCTGACGAAGGTCTGGGGCTTGCCGTCGCTGTCGAGCCGATTGTCCATTTCGAATGCGGCGGTCTTGAAGAGCTTGCCGGACACGGTGTAGAACTCCGCCTTCAGCGGCACGAGCCGCGCGACGGACACGTAATAGACGATCCGGTCGTAGGTGACGAACTTGCTTTTCGCGACCAGGTTGATCACGTAGGCATCCTCGCCGTTCACCGGTTCGGTGCGCAGGATCGTCGCGTCGTAGTCCTTCGCGTAGTTCGTCGACGCGATGTCGCCGTTCGACGCGGGGCCGACCATCTTCTGCCGCGCGGAGATCGACACCGGTTTGGTCAGGCTGGGCTTGCCGAACCACATGCTGCGGCCGTTCTGCAGCAGCCGGCTGCCCGCATCGCGCGGCGGATAGGTCGATTCCGCGAGGCTGTCGTCGTCGCTCGCGCGCACGACGTAGCTGCGCTTGTCGATCGGGCTGCCGCCGTCCTGGCCGGTGATGTCGAGCTGCCACTCGACGCCGCTCAGGCCGCCGCCGCGCGCGCGATCGCTGGCCGCGACGATGCGGGTGGCGTCCTGCGCCGCCGGCGGCGTGGCCGCGAGCGCCGCGTGGACGACGATCAGGGAGGCCGCCAGGGCGACCCAATGTTTCATACCTTGCATGATGATTCCTCGAAAGTAAGCGATGACCCTGAACGACCGCTCAGACGAAGCTGCGCGGATCGACGATCTCGACCCGCGTGGCGCGATACGCCGGATATGCGGCGCACAGCACGGCGAAGCCCATCACGACGAGCGCGATCAGCGCCATGCGCAGCCAGTCCAGGTCGATCTGCAGCAGCACCTGCTGCGACGAATTGGGCGGCACGTAACCGATCTGCGCGGCATTGAGCCCGGCCGCGACGACGAGCGTGACGACGAACCCCAGCAGCGCCCCGAGCAGCGCGATCCAGAAGCCCTCGAGCGCGAACAGCCTGACCACGCCGCCGTGACTCAGGCCCAGCGCGCGCAGCGTGCCGATCTCGCGCGTGCGCTCGACCACCGCCATCGACATGGTGTT
>NZ_JAAGNW010000035.1:6042-9121 GCF_010645215.1 Burkholderia multivorans
GATGCTGGCGATGAACGAGAAAATCATGTCGAACAGCCCCTTCACCTGGGTGTAGAAGCTCGACAGTTCCTGCCAGGTCCGGATCTCGACGTCGAAGCCGGCGGCTTTAAGGCTGGCCTCCAGGTCCGTGCGCGCCTGCGCGGTCAGCTCGGCGCGATCGAGCAGCACGACGAAGCGCTCGACCGCGTCGGTGTTCATCAGCGACTGGGCGAGCGCGAGCGGCACCAGCACGTACTTGTCGTTGGTGCCTGCGTTGCCGGTATTGAAGACGTCGGACACTTCCGCGTCCACCGCATTCGCCTGGCCGTCGAAGGTCGACGCGAGCAGGCTGAACACCTCGTCCTTCTTCAGGTTCAGCAGCTTCGCCAGATCCTCCGACACCGCGACGCCGTTTTCGCGGTGCGCATTGAGCCGCCCGCTGGCGTCGCCCGGGTTCGCGCCGCCCAGCGCATCGTTGTGCTCGGGCACGATGCCCTCGCCGATGAAGATGGTCGACGCCTGCCCGTTCGACGCCAGTCCGTCGAGACTCAGGCGCGGCGACACGAGCTTCACGCCCGGCTCGCGGCGGATGATCGAGTCGACCTTGCGGGTCTCCGCCGGCGAGAACAGATAGCGCTTCGGCTTGAGCTTGCCCTCCAGCATGAAGCCGCGCTTGAAGATGGTCAGGTGCCCGAGCCGCTCGCCCATCACCGCCTGCTGCTCCAGTCCCGCGTAGACGTTGGCGATGTAGCCGCTGAACAGGTTGATCGCCGCGAGCCCGAACGCGATCGCGATCAGCGTGACGAAGCTGCGCCGACGGTTTCTGAACGCGTTCTTGAGCGCCAGTACAAAGGAATGCATCACTACTCACCTCGATCGAGAAGCTGGCCGTCGCACAGAGTCAGGCAACGGTCCATATAGCCCAGCGCACGTTCGTCGTGCGTCGAGAACACGAAGGTCACGCCGTGACCGCGATTGAGCCGCTGGAACAATTGCATCGCGGCGCGGGTGTTCTGGCTGTCGAGGCTCGCCGTCGGCTCGTCGGCGATCACCAGCAGCGGCTCGGCGATCAGCGCGCGCGCGATCGCCACCCGTTGCCGCTGGCCGCCGCTCATCTGGTCGGGACGCTTGCGGATCTGCTGGGCCAGCCCGACCTCGCCGAGCAGCGCTTCCGCCCGCTCGCGCTCGGCCGGCGTCGGCCGGCCGTTCAGCCGCAGCGGCAGCAGCACGTTGTCGAGCGCATCGAGCACCGGGATCAGGTTGTAGCTCTGGAACACGAAGCCGATCGCGCGACGGCGGCGCTCCGCGTATTGGGCCGGGCTCAGCGGCGTGGTCGATTCGCCGAGCAGTTCGAGCTCGCCTTGCGACGGCCGGTCGAGCAGGCCGATCAGGTTCAGCAGCGTGGTCTTGCCGCTGCCCGACGGCCCGACGATCGCCAGCATCTCGCCCTTCCTGACCGTCAGGTCGATGCGGCTGAGCGCCGCGACATCGCGATACTGCTTGCTCACCCCGATCAGGCGCGCGATCGGCGCGCCGTCCGACGCGATCGCACCGGACGAGGACAGGTCATGCAATTCGGTTTTCATGATTCCAGCAGAGAAGCGGCGGCAAGCGCCTGAACAGGGCCGTTCGGCAGCAGGAACACCCTGCCCTGCCGTCCGGGTTCGTCGGCATGACGCAGCGCCTGCGCGATGGCGTCCAGCGGATAGGTCGCCGCGATTTCCGCGCGCAGCACGCCGGCGCTCAGGAGCGCGACCGCTTCGCCGAGCAGCGCGTCGCGCTGCGCATGGGTCATCCGCGACAGCCGCTGCGTGAGCCAGAAGCCCTTGAGCGTCATGCCGTGGAAAATCAGCGCCTCGCTCGCGAGCCGCACCGGCTGGCCCGACAGCATCCCGTAGTTGACGATCGTCGCGCCGGGTTCGAGCAGCTCGGCAAGCCGCATCACGCCGTCGCCGCCGACTGCGTCGAGCGCAAGCGGCGCGGCGTCGCCGCCCATCGCGGCCCGCGCGAGCCGCGCCATCTCCGGGCCGTCCTCGACGGCGGCGTCGCCGCCGGCGGCGAGCACCTGTGCGACGGCCTCCGGCCGCCGCACGATGTTGAGCGTACGCAGGCCGTCGTGCCGGGCCACCTGCATCACGGCCCGCCCGACGCTCGACAGCGGCGCGTTCTGCACCAGCCACGCGCCGCGCGCGAGCGGCAGATGACGCCGCACCAGTTCGAGCGCGGTGCACGCGCTCACCTTGAGCGACGCGAGCTGCAGCACGTCCAGCCCGGGCGCGACCTTGTGCACGAGCGACGCGGGAATCCGGCGGCGCTGACACCAGTTGTCGTTGCCGACCAGGATCACTCGGTCGCCCACCGCGACCTCGCGCACCGACGCGCCGCACGCCGCCACGCGTCCGACGGCCTCGAGGCCGAGCGTCGCGGGCAGCTTCGGCAGCTCGCCGTAGCGGCCGACGAGCCGGGCCAGATCGGCCGGGTTCACCGCGCAGGCCTCGATGTCGACCAGCACTTCCCAGGCGGACGGCGGACCGGGATCGTCGACCTCGCAGCAGCGGGCCGCCTGCGCAGGGCGGCCGAAAGCAGCGAAGCGGATCTGCTTCAAATCAACCCCTTGCTGGCCGGCGCGCGTCGTTTCAGCTCCGCGAGCAGGTCGATCGTCGTATCGATGTGCTCGCGCGTGTGCGCGGTGTTGAGGAAGAAACGCAGGCGCGCGGCGTCGCGCGGCACCACCGGAAAGATCATCGGGAACGTGAAGATCTGCCGGTTGAACAACTGCGCAGTCAGCCAGAGCGCCAGCTCGGCGTCGGGCAGCATGATCGGCACGACGGCCGAGCCGTGGCTCATCCCGATGTCGAGCCCCGCCTGCTGCGCGCGCGCCCGGAAGTAGTCGGCGTTCTCCACGACGCGGCGCGCGCGCTGCGGTTCCGCGCGCATGATGCGCAGCGCCTCCAGGCCGGCGGCCGCGTTCGACGGCGTCAGCGACGCGGCGTAGAGGCCGAGCCCCGGCGCGTAGTGCTTGAGCATCGTGATCAGTTCCTTGCGGCCCGCGACATAGCCGCCCACCGTCGCGAAGGCCTTGCTCATCGACGCGTAGTGG
>NZ_JAAGNW010000035.1:9131-18772 GCF_010645215.1 Burkholderia multivorans
GGATGTCGATGTCCGCGCCGTCGAGCCCGAAATGGTCGACCACGCCCAGCCCGCGCGGACCGATCACGCCCATCGAATGCGCCTCGTCGACCATCAGGAGCGCCTGGTGCCGCCGCTTGATGTCGATCAGGCGCGGGATGTCGGGAATGTCGCCGTCCATACTGAACACGCCTTCCGTCAGGATCAGCACGCGCTCGAAATGCCCGCGGTGTTCGGCGAGCAGCCGCTCCAGCGCGTCGTAGTCGTTGTGCGCGAACGCGAAGCGGCGCGCGCCGCTCAGCTTGGCACCGGTCAGCATGCTGTTGTGCACGAGCTCGTCGTACAGCACGAGATCCTGCTTGCGCGCGAGATAGCCGATCGCCGCGACATTGGTGCCGTAGCCGCTGACGCCGAGCATCGCGTCCTCGACGCCCAGCACCTCGCTCAGCATCCGCTCGAACTCGGCGTACAGCGGAATCTCCCCCGTGATGATCCGACCGGAGCCGGTCGAGGTGCCGTACACGTCGATCGCCTGTTTCGAGGCGGCCTGCACCCGCGGATCGCCGGACAGGTCGAGATAGTTGTACGAAGAGAAATTGACGACCTTGCGCCCCGCGATCTCGATCTCCGCGCCGGCGACGCCCGCGTGTTCGCGGTACATGTTCCACTCGTAGCCCTGCTTGTCGTAATACCAGCGGGTATTCGTGTACTCGCGCAGCTCGGGGAAGTGCGCGAAGTCGTAATGCTCCGGCCCGATCTTCAGCTTGCCCGGCGCAGCGCGCGGCAGGATCGCATCTTCGCCGGCCGCGCTCGCCTTGCCGAGCAGGCTGGCGCGCAGGCGCTCGACGTGCAGTTCTGGTTTCATGCTCGTTTCTCCTTGAATGGGTCGCGTGCGGTTCGGGCTCAGGCGGCCTCGCTCTGCGCGGCTTCGCCCAGGCCGAAGTGGCCGAGGGCCTTGTCCGCGATCGCGCGGATCGTCAGGTCGTCGAGAATCTCGAGCACCGACACGCCGATGCCGAGGTCGCGGCGCAGCAGCGACTGGATCTCGGTCGCCATCAACGAATCGACGCCGAGATCGAGGATCGGCCGGTCGACCGGAATCGCGTCCGCCGCCGTTTCCAGTTCGTCGGCGATCAGCGACGCGATCAGGCTCGCCAGCACCGTGAAGCGGTCGGCCGCCGGCAACGCCGCCAGCTCCACGCGCAGGCGATCACCGGCGTCGGCGTTCGCCTGTGCGTCGGCGGCGATCAGTTCGGCGTAGCGCGACGATTCTCCCGCCCGCGTCTCGTAGCGCCCCCAGTCCGCCCAGCTCGTGATCAGCGTGATGCCGAGCTGCGTGACGCCGCGCCGCATCGCGCGTTCGAGCCAGTCGAGCGCTTCCGCCGACTCCATGCCGCGCAGCCCCATGTAGCGCATGAACTGTTCGAGCTTTTCGTCGCGCGTGACCACGCCGACGTCGGCGATCGCCCCCCAGTTGATGCTGGTCGCCGGCAGCCCCAGCGCCCGCCGGTGCCACGCGAGCCCGTCGAGGAAGCCGTTCGCGCTGACATAGCTCGCCTGGCGGCTGTTGCCGACCAGGTTCGCGATCGACGAGTACAGGACGAAATGGTCGAGCGGCATCGCGCGCGTCGCCACGTGCAGGAGGCGTGCGCTTTCCGCCTTGCTGCGCATCACCTGCAGCAGATGCGCCGGCGCGAGGTCGACGATCGGCTCGTCGATGATCACCGCCGCCGAATGGAACACGCCGCGCAGCGGCGGCGCCGCCTGGGCGAGCGTCGCGAACAGGGCGCGCACCTCGCCCTCGTCGGCGAGATCGGCGCTCATGCACAGCACGGTGGCGCCGCGCGAACGCAGGTCCGCGACGAACGCGCCGCGCTCGGGCGTGTCCGCGCCGGTGCGCCCGACCAGCACGACATGCCGCGCGCCGCGCTCCACCAGCCAGCGCGCCGTCTTCTGACCGAACCCGCCGAAGCCGCCGGTGACCAGGTAGCTCGCATCGGGCTTGAAGGTCGCCGTTTGCAGCACCTGGACCTGAAGCGCCTCGGCGGCGTCGTCGAACTCCACGATCAGCGGAATGTCCGCGTCGGGCAGCGCGAGCTTGCGGGTCGCCAGGTCGGTGATCGATACCGACAGGCTGTCGCTCGGCGCGCAGTCGCCGGCGGCCGCGTGCGACACCGCCCAGCGCAGCGCCGCCGCGAAGCGCTCGGCGCGCTGCGTCAGCACCGACAGATCCGCCCGCACGATCGACGCCGCCGCGTGCGGCACCGTGAACGGACGCGTGTACGGCTCGGTGTCGATCAGCACGCCGCCCGTCGCGAGCGCGCGCCAGCCGAACTGCTCGGCCCACGCGGCCATCGGGCCGACGACGGCGTCGAAGCCGCGCCCGCCGGTGCCGTCGAGTACGGCCGCCTCCAGCGCCGCATGCGAGGCCGGCACCAAGGTCTGCCCGGGCGCCGGCGCTGCCGCGCCCGGCGCGCCCAGCAGCGTCGTGCGGAGGCCGCGCCGGCGCAGCGCCGCGTCGACCGCCAGGCCCAGCGCGTCGGCCTCGACCAGCACGTGCGCATGCGCATCGAGATCGGCCTGCTCGGCAAGTCGCTCCGCGACCGCTTCGCGCACCGCGACGAACAGCAGCTTCGTCTCGTCGACGCCGACCGGCAGCTCGATCACATGGAACGCCGAACGCGGTCCACGCAGATGGCTGGCGAACTCGGCAGGCGCAAGGCCGTAGACGCGCTGTCCGACGCGCAGGTCGACCACCCCCGCGCCGACGCCCGACACCGTGCCGATCACCTCCACGTGATCCTGATCCAGCGTCTGCCCATTCGAGGTGCGCAACCCGGCCATCGTCAACGCGACGCGCGCGACCTTCAATTCGATCTCGCCGGCGCGCAACGGCTCGCGCGGCACCTCGATCAGCTTGACGCTGCCCGGGCTGCCGTCCTGCTCGTCGGCGCTGCGTACCAACACCGCGCGCTCGCCGCCCAGCGGCAAGGCTTCGACCAGCGGCTCGGCGAGCCACGGATTCACTTCGAGACGGCTCGCGAAGCGGCGGCCGCGGCGGATCGCCACCTCGTCCTCGGCGGCGTCGCACACCAGCTCCAGCACGGCCGCGCAGACGTCGCCGTCGGTCGCGAGCGCGGGCAGGTCGAGCGTGCCGAAGCGCATCCCGTCGATCTCGTTGAAGGCGACGCGGGCGAAGCCGTTCAATGCGGTCTGCGCGGGCTGCACCGGCGGATCGCTTTCGGTCACCCGGAACGCATCGCGGGTCACCACGTAGGCGCGCGGTCGCTGCGCCGGCGGCAGCCCCGCCAGCTGACGCGTCACCGCGAGCATGAACAGCAGCGCCTGAGTGCCGGTCGGATCGTCGCCTTCGAGTATCGCGTGCCCGCCGTGCACGAACACGACGCCGTCCACCGCACCGACGGTGGCGAGCGCATGCTCGATCGACGCGCACGATGGTGTGCTCGCCCTGGATGCCGGACACGGTCCCGGCGCACAGCCGGGCGCAGACCCGCGCGCCGTAGCCTTCGAGGCCGGACGCGAGCTGGTCGGCCAGCACCCGGCTCGCGTGGTCCTCGACGACCAGCCAGTGGCCGAGCCGCTTGGGCTCCGACAGGTTGCCGGCGTCGGCCCATTCATAGCGCGCCATCTGCAGCTTCACCGGATCGCCGAACGCATCGGTGCGCGCAAGCTTGGTCGACGAAGCGGTCACGCGCATCCCGCGAATCACGGCGAGCACCGCGCCGGCGTCGTCGCAGAGCGTCAGGTCGGCGTCTACGTGGGTCGGTCCGGAGCGCACCTGCACCGCCTCGCACCAGTAGCGGGCGGGCAGCGCCGGCACGAGCAGCCGCAATTCCTTGAAGCCGGTCGGCAGATACGTGACGTCGTTGCCGTCGAGCAGGCCGACCAGCACCTGGAAACACGCGTCGAGCATCGCCGGCTGCGCGCGGTAGCCCGCGCCGGACAGTGCGTCGGGGCATTCGATCAGCGCCAGCACCCGTCCGCCGGACCCGCCCGCATGCAGCGCCCGCACGGTCCGGAAACTCGGCCCGTACTGCAGGCCCAGACGCGACAGCCCGAGGTAGAACGCCTCGGGCGGCTGCTCCACCGCGAGCGACGCCTTCAGCGACGCCAGATCGATACGCCGGGTCTCGGCCGTCTGCAATGCGCCCACCTGGCCCGTCAGATGCAGCTGGCCTTCCCCGATCTTGCCGCTCTCGACACTGCGGATCGACACGTGCCCCGTGTCGCGCGCATAGCGGGACACGTAGTCGACCGCGCGGTCGTTCGAGATCACGAGCGGCGCGCGGATCTCCACGTCGCAGATGCGCCAGCCCGGCGCGTCGGGATGCACGGCCGCGGCGACCTCCAGCAAGGTCTCCACATACCCGGCCGCCGGCATGATCGGCACGCCGGAGATCACGTGATCCTTGAGGTAGGCCAGCGCCTGGTGTTCGAGATCGTTGACCCAGATGTCGGTAGCCGGATGCTGCTCGCAGCCGAGCAGCGGCAGGTCAGTCGGGCTCACGCGCTGGTACACCGCGCGCTCGGTCTCGAGCCAGGTGCGCTCGCGCTGCCACGGATAGGTGGGGAGCGCCGCGAAGCGGCCCGCGCCGTTGAGCGGAGCCCAGTCGATCGCGCAGCCGCTCGCGAACACCTGCGCCACCGCGCGATGCACGCGCGCGCGCTCGGGCTCGTTGCGCCGCAGGGTCTCGACCACGCGGATTTCCTTCGCATGCTGTTTCGCGCAGTCGCGCAGCGCGCTCGACAGCACGGGGTGCGGGCCGACCTCGACGAACGTGACGAAGCCGTCGTCGAGCAGCGACTGGATCGCCCCGAGAAAGGCGACCGGCTGGCGCACGTTCAGCGGCCAGTAGTCGGCGCCGAACGACGGCCCCGTCGCGCGCCGGCCGGTCACGGTCGAGACCAGCGGCAGCGCGGGCTCGCGGGCCACGCGCGGCCGCAGCGATGCGCTCAGTTCGTCGAGGATCGGATCCATCAGGTAGCTGTGATACGGCACCTCGACGGTCAGCACGCGGTTGAACACCTCCTGCGCGCTCAGCGCGTTCGCGAGCGCCTCGATCGCGGCCGTCTCGCCCGACAGCGTCAGCGTGTTCGGGCCGTTGACGGCCGCGATCTCGACGCGCCCGGCGAACGGCGCGAGCCATACCTCCATCTCGCGCGCGCCGAGCCCGACGGCCAGCATGCTGCCGCTGCCCGCCGTCAGCGCCTGCAGGCGGCTGCGTTCGTAGCTGACGCGCAGCGCATCCTCCAGGCTCAGCGCGCCGCTCACGCAGGCCGCGGTGACCTCGCCCACGCTGTGGCCCACCACCGCGCCCGGCTTGACGCCCGCGGCGCCGAGCAGCGCGGCGAGCCCCCACTGGATCATGAAGTTCGCGGGCTGGGCGTAGGCAGTGCGCGTGATTTGCGATTCGGCCTCGCTCTTCAGCATCTCGGCGACGATCGAGAAACCCGCGATCCGCTGGAAGATGAGATCCGCCTCGTCCACCACCGCCCGGTACAGCGGCTCGTCGCGATACAGTTCCTGGCCCATCGCCCACCATGGCGGCCCCATCCCGGTGAACACCCAGACCGGCTCGGTGCGGCCGAGCGCGGCCTGCTGACCGGAGACCACGTGCTCCGAATGCTCGCCCTGCGCGAGCGCGTCGAGCCCGCGCCGCAGTTGTGCGCGATCGGCGCCCGTCACGACGGCGCGGTGCGTGAGCGGCGCGCGCTTGAACGCGGCCGAGTGCAGCAGATCCGTGAGATCCGTATCGGGCGCCGCCAGTTGCGCGTCGTAGCGGTGCGCCAGCGCCTTGAGCGCCGCGCCGCTGCGCGCCGACAGCGGCAGATAGAGCGGAAAACCGGCCGGACGCGTCGGCGTCGGCGTCACGGCGCGCGCCGGCGCGACGGCCGGCGCCGAGCGCAGCACCACGTGCGCGTTGGTGCCGCCGTAGCCGAACGAATTGACGGCGGCAAGGAAAGGCTCGCCGGGCGCGGCGAGCGGGATCGGCGCGTCGGCGAGGCGCACGCCGATCTCCTCGAACGGAATGCCCGGATGCGGGCTCTGCAGGTTGCCGAGCGGGAACGCCTCGCGGTGCATCAGCGTCAGCACCGCCTTGATCACGCCGACGATGCCCGCACCCGCTTCCAGATGGCCGATGTTGCTCTTGATCGAGCCGAGCACGACGCGCGCGTCGCCGCGCCGGTTCGCGCCGTAGACCGATCCGATCGAAGCGGCCTCGATCGGATCGCCGACCGCCGTACCCGTGCCGTGGCACTCGACATAGCGCACCTGCGCCGGATCGATTTCGAACCGCTCGCAGACTTCCCGGATCAACAGGCCCTGCGCCTCGCTGCTCGGCATCGAGATGCCGGGGGTGCGGCCGTCGGAATTGACGCCCGCGCCCGCGACGGTCGCGAGGATCGTATCGCCGTCGGCCAGCGCCCGCTCGAGCGTCTTGAGCACCACGATGCCGCCGCCTTCGCCGCGGCCGTAGCCGTCGCCGCGGGCGTCGAACGATTTGCACTGCCCGTCGCGCGACAGGAACTGCCCCTTGCACATGCCGATCGGGTACTCGGGGCGCGTCATGATGTTCGCGCCGCCGACCACGGCCATGTCGCACTCGCCGGACCAGATGTCGCGGCAGGCATAGCTGAACGCGACCAGCGACGACGAACAGGCGGTGTCGATCGACAGGCTCGGCCCGCGCAGGTCGAACGCATGCGACAGGCGATTGGCGAGCATCGTCATCATCATGCCCGCCGCGGTGTTGGCGTTGTGGCGGGTGCGGTTCGTCACCTGCATCAGCGTGATCATGTGGTCGAGCATGAAGCCGCCGACATAGACGCCCACCTTCCTGCCTGCGTGCGCGGGCAGGTCGAGCCCGGCGTTCTCGAACGCCTCCCAGATCAGTTCGAGCAGGAGCCGCTGCTGCGGATCGAGGTTCTCCGCGACGCGCGGCGGCAGATCGAAGAACTCCGCATCCATCGACCGTACGTCCTGGCTCAGGAAGTTCCCCTTGTCGACGTAGGCCTTGCCCTTCGCGCTTTCGTCGGCTGCGTAATAGCGAGCGGCATCCCATCGGTCCGACGGGACGGGCCCCGCGGTCACCCGGCGCGCGCGCAGCGCGGCCAGCAGGCCGTCGAGATCGTCAATTCCCCCTGGAAGCCGACAGGCCATCCCCACCACCGCGATTTCTTTCATTATTCGTCGTCCAAAATAATATGAGTTCAAGCAGGTGCATCGGGGAGTGAGTTAATCACATAGAATGTTTATTCTACTGTTCGCTACATGACCGACTCGCATTAGCAATCCTGAATAAATAAAATTCGCACTTTCTCGAAAATACATCTCTGGGACGGGCCGTTTGTCACGAAACGGAAACGCTTGACGATCGGGGGGATTGCGGCGGCGTGAAGCAGGTGGAGCGGGAGATGCCGGCGGTCGACGCGACCCGGCAGGTCGGAGGCGGACGTTCCCTCGGCGGAGGAAACAATACGCCGAAATGCGAGGGGATCAGGTGCGCGAACTCAAGCAATTGCGGAATGCGCATGCACAACTGAAGAAACGGAATGACGAACCCGGCTTCAAAAAAAATGACGCAGGCCGCGCTGAAAAAAGCGTGGTGGATGGCGTATTGCGCCACGACGAATTGACGACGAGGCGGGCCTGCCGACTCGTAAAACGAACTCGTGGATTCGTATTACAAGATCGTCAACGCCCGCCATGCATGGCTTACTGATACGTCATGGTGAAGGTCAGCTGCGCATTCGCGCTGCCGGCCGTCACGCTGGCGGCCGTCTGGTAATACGCGGCCGTGAGCGGGATCGTGTAGGAGCCGCCCGTCGTCTTGCTGTAGCTCGTCAGCGTGTACTGCGTGTTGTACTTCAGCGGATTGCCGCTGCTGTCCTTCAGTTGCAGGCCGATGCCCGTGGCCGTCGAACCGCTCGCCAGCGCCAGCACGCCGTTGGTGGCGTCGAGTACCGCATTGACCGGGATGAACTGGTATTGGATCGAGTTCAGTCCCGACGGGCAGGCATTGACCGCCACGTTGAACGCCTTGGCCGGCGTGGTGGTCGAGCCGATGCCCTTGAACACCGACTGCATGTACGAACCCATGGTGACCGTCACGTTCGGCGTGGTGCAGGCCGCCACGGTGACGGCGGTCTGGGTCAGCGAATACGACACGCGGTTCGAGGTGGCAATCGTATACGCGGCATAGAGGCTTTGCGCCGTCGCGGATCCTCCTTCGAACAGCACGCCGCCCGTCACCGTGCCCGCCGTGATGGGGCCGGTCTTGACCAGCGCCGCCTGGGCTTGGCCGCCATTGATGACCGTACTGCCCGTCCCGTTCTGGTTGCAGGAGCCGCCCGTCCACGGGCTGGGAAACACCGTAAACGGCGTGCCGAGATCCTGAAACGGCTGGTACCAACCACACCCGTTCGCGTAGGTACGCACGCCGATCGCGACCCCGACGCCGGGCACATTGGTATTCCAGACCGTATACGTACCGCCGCTCGGCCCGGTCACGGTCATGCCGGCCTTGGTCAGCGACAGCGGTTCGAAGACCATGCCCGAGGCGGCCGATCCCGACACCGTGCAGTTGTAGAAGTTGGTGGTGGCTGCGGTATTGACCCAGGAGGTCAGCACCGTGCCGATCGCGGCGTCGCGCGGCACCGTCACCGAGGTCGGCATCGAGAGCGTCACCTCGCCGAATCGATGCGGGGCCGACACACCGCAGTGGATACACAGCGCAGCAGGTCCGGCGCTGCGTGTCGTTGCCGCCGCGATTCCAGGTCGCCTCCGCACACGTCATAGCCCGCTACGCATGCCCTACTGATACGTCATGGTGAAGGTCAGCACCGCGTTCGCGCTGCCCGCCGTCACTGTGGCGGCCGTCTGGTAGTACGCGGCCGTGAGCGGGATCGTGTAGGAACCGCCCGCCGTCTTGCTGTAGCTCGTCAGCGTGTACTGCGTGTTGTATTTCAGCGCATTGCCGCTGCTGTCCTTCAGTTGCAGACCGATGCCCGTGGCCGTCGAACCGCTCGCCAGCGCCAGCACGCCGTTGGTGCTGTCGAGCACGGCATTGACCGGAATGAACTGGTATTGGATCGAGTTCAGCCCCGACGGGCAGGCATTGACCGCCACGTTGACCGGGACGGGCGTCATCCCTCCGGTCGAGCCGATCCCCTTGAACGCCGACTGCATGATCGATCCCATGTTGACCGTCACGTTCGGCGTGGCGCAGGCCGCGACGGTGACGACGGTCGAGGACAGCGAAAACGAGATGCGATTCGAGGCTGCGACCGTATACACACCGGGGGAGTTGGCTACCGTCGACGCCCCCACGAACAGCGCGCTGCCCGTCACCGTGCCAGGCGTGATGGGACCGGTCTTGACCAGCGCCGCCTGGGTCTGACCACCGTTGGTGACCGAGGAAACAGTACCGCTCGTGTTGCAGGCGCCGCCCGTCCAGGGATTGGGGAACGCCGAATATGGCGTGCCGAGATCCTGCCATGGCTGCCATGCACATTGGTTCGCGTAGGCACGCACGCCGATCGCGATACCCACGCCAGGCACATTCGTATTGAAGACCGTATAGGTGCCGCCGTTCGGCCCGGGCACGGTCATACCGGACTTGGTCATCGACAACGGGTTG
>NZ_JAAGNW010000035.1:18782-19309 GCF_010645215.1 Burkholderia multivorans
ATACCCAAAGCGATGACACCCGATACCGAGCACGTGTAGTAGCTGCTGGTGGCCGGGCTACTGGCCCACGCTGTCAGCACCGTGCCGACCGCGGCGTCGCGCGGCACCGTCACCGAGGCCGCCATCGGGATCGTCACCGTCTGCGCCGAGCCCGAGCAACTGGCACTCTGGGCGAATGCAGTGCGCGCTCCCAAGCCGAGCATCAACACCGCCATCGTCAGCAGCCAGAATGCCAGGCGGCCCAACCCTCGCGCCGGTCGCGTCACGGCCGGCATCTCATTTCGTTTCATGATCGTTCCCATGGCCGACCCACCCGCTCCGTTCACTTGGTGCATACCGCCTCCGCATCCGTCCAGCGTTGCTTGTTCGCCTTGCCGGCCGCCGGCAGCGTGTACGACAGCGAACACGCCTCACCCGCCGCATCGCCCCACTTCACCTGCAGGGTGCCGGTGTCGGTCCTCACGCCGCGCAGCACGACGCGGCCTTCCTGCGCCACGGTGCCGACGTTCTGACCCGCGGCATCGCTC
>NZ_JAAGNW010000035.1:19319-33488 GCF_010645215.1 Burkholderia multivorans
GCTCACTTCCGCGCCGAACGGAACCGGCTCGCCATCGGCCATGCGCGTACGCAGGATCACCGGGCGGCCGCCGCCCTCGGTCTCGAACTTCAGGCGCACCACCGCGCCTGCGGTCGGCGCCACGTGCTGCGCGCTGGACTTCAGCTCGACGCTCATCGGCACGCCTTTCGGATCGATCTCCACCTCATTGGTCGAGAACGGCGTCAGATACGACACCAGCGCATGGCCGAACGGATCGATCCGCAGGCCGCTGCCGGACGTCACGCGCGCCCCGCTCGCGTCCTTGGCCTCGATGATCGCCACCGTATCGCCCATCGTCGGCGTGAAGGCCACGCCGCCGGCGTACGCCACCATGCCGCCCGAGATGCCGCCGCCGTACTGCGTGAATCCGGTGCCCTTCGAGGCGTTGGCCATGACGGTCGCATACGGCGACAGGTAGGACAGGTTGCCGCCCACGTTGGTGGTCGCGCCCCCCGTGGCGCCGCTCGTGTGGCCGACGTTCAAGCCGTAGCTGAGCGCGTTGTCGACGCCGAGCGAGCCCGTCATCGACTGCTGGACCAGCGTCGAGCCGTTGGTGTCGCGCTGCAGGCTGGTCGACGCATACACCGTGCGCGAACCGAGGTTCAGCGGAATCGACAGGTTCAGCATGAAGCGGTTGTCCCAGCGGTTCTGCGTCACATCGAATTGACGCGATGCCGACACGCCATAGTTGATGCGCCGGAAATTATTGTTGTAGCCGGCCTGGAACTGCGTGTCGTTGCCGCCGCGATTCCAGTAGTTGACGGTCGAGCCCGACAGGTAGAACGAGCCCCATCCTTCCGGCAGGCTCTGGTTCAGCGTGATCTGGAACTGGCCGCGACGCACGCCGCTCGACAACATGTCGCTGGCGCCGCCCGTCAGTTGACCGCGCAACTGCATCGCGTCCTGCAGGCCGAGGTAGCCGCTGCTCGAATAACGATAGGCCGCCACCGCGATATTCGTGTTCGTCGGGCTGATCAGCTTGCTGTACGAGAGCTTCACGCTCTGGCCGTGGCGCGTGCCCGTGCCGGGCAGATCGGTGTTGGCTTGGGTGATGTCGAGCGCGAACGCGCCCAGCTCGGTATTGAGCGCAGCGCCGACCAAAGCAGCCAGGTAGCCGGGCGCGGCCGTCATGCCGCCGTAGCCGGTGATCAGGTTGGTGAAGCCGTGCTGGACGGTCGCCTGGAACAGCGCCGGCTTGCCCGACAGCAGCGCATTGCGGTACTGCCCGGCCGTCACGCTGAAGTGCGTGACGCCGGGGCGCAGCGAATTGACGGCCGACGCATACGGCACCTTGAAGGTGTGGATGCTACCGTCGGCCTCGGTCACGACGACGTCGAGGTCGCCGCCATAGCCGGTCGGATAGAGATCGTCGATCACGAACGGACCGGTCGCGACGTTGGCGCTGTAGATGATGTTGCCGTTCTGGCGCACCTGCACGAGCGCGTTGCTGTTGGCGATCGCTCGTGAGCTGCACGCCGCGAAAGCCCACGCTGTCGAACATCGTGCCGTCGGTGAATGCATCGCCGATCACCAGTTGCGCCTTCAGGCGCGCGATCGAGCGCTGCAGGCTGGTCTGCACGCTCTGGTAGTGCGAGCCGCCTTGCGTGTCGTAGGTGTAGTTGCCGTTGTGGCGGAAGCGCCAGGGCCCGACGTTGAAGCCGGCGGTCAGGCCCAGGTAGGCCTGGGTCGACGACATGCCCTGGTTCTCCGCGCGATAGATATTGCCGTTGTACGACAGCAGCGCGGCCGGCACGCCCTCGTCCCAATAGCGCGGGTCCACGTAGCCGCGCGCGTCGCGGCTCAGCGAGGCCTGCGGAATACTGACGTCGAGCCGCTGCTCGCCGTTGTCGAAGGTGGCGACCGCGTCCGGCACCAGCATGCCGATCATCACGCAGGTCTGGCTGCTGTCCGTCAGCATGCGCGTCGCCTCGGGCGACAGCTTCGCGAGATCCACGCCGACCTGCTGGAGCAACTCGCGATCGAAACAGGTCTGGACGTTGTTCGGATTGTTGCCCACCTGGCGCAGCGTGATCCCGGCGCGACCGATCCAGTTCGTGTTGACGAAGAGATCGACGCGATACGCGCCCGGTGAGGCCACATTACCTTTTTCGAAGCGGCTCACGTCCACCCGCGCGCCGCCCGGGCGCTGCAGGAACAGATCGTCGAACTGGACCTCCGCCACTTGCGTGGCAGCCGTGGTCGCCGCGATCGCGCCCATCGACGCGAACAGCGACAGTGCGAGCAGCATGCACGGGCGCAGACGCCAGGACATGGACCGCGGCAAACTGGAAATACGTTGAATCACGATAGGCAGCCGAACGTAAGCAAGCCCATACCGCACCCCGTACGGGCGTGCCAGGTCTTGCGATAGGAAGGGGGGCGCGTGAGCCGCGCCGTACGCAACGAAAGGCGGTCAGCCGTGCATCACGGGGCCGGCGCCGCGGCAGCGGGCTGCAACGGCGTCTCGCCGCTGACTGCGCCGCCGTAGTCGTTCAGCGTCGTGTAGCGCACGCTGGCGCCGGCTGCGTCGGGTACGTCGCCCCTCAACGGAAAGGCGCGCGTCTCGCCCGGCCCGACCATGCCGCCATCGTCGAAGACCGCGCTGCGGCCGCCCGCCTGCACGCTGATCTCGGTCAGCGACACATGGAACGGCGTCGGGTTGTGCGCCTCGACGGCAGGCTTGCCGTCCGTCCGTGTCAGGCGCCACGTGAGCTGCGCCGGCGCATCGGCCGGCGCACCCTTGAGATGGTCCGGGCGATAGAACACCTTGATGCGCGAACGGAACGCGAGCTGGACCCGGTTCGTGTCCGCGTCCGCCGCGCTCGGCTTGGGCGGCACTTCGAGTACGTTGAGCCAGAACACCGACTCGCGATCCTGCGGCATCGGCTCGCCGGTATAGACGATCCGCAGCGTCTGCGACTTGGTCGGATCGATCCGCGCGATCGGCGGCGTGACGGTGAACGGCACCTTGATCGTGGACGGCGCGCCGCGCACGTCACCGGCCTCGACCCATGACTGCACGAGCGCCGGCGCCTGGCCTGCGTTCGACAGCTTGAGCGTCACCTCGGGCTCGCTCGCGCCGTAGATCACGCGCGTGCCGCCGATCACCACCGACGCGTCGGCAGGCGTTGCCAAATGGCTGAACCACGCGATGCATGCGGATGTGATCGCGAATCGTAGTGCTTGACGAAACTTCATGGTCTGAACCGGTGCGTGTGAAGTGGGAGGAGTGAACGCGCGTCACCCCACCCAATATTGTTATGTATAGCTAATTATCTGCTTACTGATAAACGAGCGAATACATCACGCTCGAATTCGCTGCGCCGGCCGTTGCGACGCCGGTGGCGACGTATTGGGCCCAGTACTTCAGCGTGGCGGCGCCCGCGCTGCTGATCGCGACCGACTTCGAGTTCTGCGAGGCGTCTGCCGCGCCGATCGTGATCGCCGAGTAATCGCTGTTCAGCAGGCCGATTTCGACGTTGGTCGCGCCGCCGCTGGCCAGGATCAGGTTGCCGGTGGCCGTATCGACCGTCGGACCCGCTTCGAAGTAGGTGTGGACGTTGCCCGAGGCGGGCGTGCAGGCCGTCAGTGCGATGGTGAACGGCGTGCGGTTGGCATATTGGCCTGCCGTGGTCAGCGAGCTGGTCGACACGCTCGACAGCGGAACCGTGAAGTTGTTCGAACCGCTGCCGTTGCCGTTGATCGTGCAGGTTTGTGCGGTGATGTTGCCGGTGAACGTGATCGTGCCATCGACTGCGAATGCACCTTGCGAAGCCGTAGCGGCGGCCGCGATCAACAGCGCGGAAATGATTTTGGTTTGCATGATTTTTTGTTTCAGAAACGATTTGGATAGAAATTCGGCGTCGAAACGATATTTGGTCATTAACGCCACGCGCCATCCAATGGCGACCCTGAATAAAACATGACGAGCCGGAATTTAAGCTTTCGGCTTGGTCACCGTTGGACAGACAGCATCCTATCGGGGCCTTTCAAGCCGCAATATGAATTATTGTCACACTTCGATGCCGATGGCCGATGCCAGTGTGCCGCGGGTGATGTGGGAGATCGAAAACGACGGCGGTCCGGCCATTACCATCACGGGGGTCGGACCGTCCGGAAGGGAAAGCCAGCTTGGCTGCGGACTAATGCCGGATACCGGCCGACGCGTGGGTCAGCCTGATTAACCAGCCTTTGGGGACTCAATAACCCAATACCTCGTCACTGCACCGGCGTTGCTTTTTGTCGTCAGTATCTGGGCAGGAAAAGATCCGAAAATCAGCAGCAACAATCAGATTCGGTTATTTTTAAACAATTCTGACATTTAAAACTTCAACTACCTCGAACCAGTCCACCGAAAATATATCCCGCATCGTAACCAGGATGCCCGACAGGTCATGCCGATGCCATCACGAATCGATCGTCCCGTCGAATCGGGCATTCGTGCAGAAGGAGATTGCCGTCGACCAGCGGAAACCGATAAAGCAGGTGATCCACCGAGGATCGAGGCCGCCGTGGCCAGACGCCGGCCCGTCCGGCGACAGTCGAGGCGGCACACCCCGCGTGGCGTCCGACGGGACCACGACACCGTCGCCGATCTTTGCCGGCCATACTGAACCAAACGGACACCCTCGCAATCAGAAGACCTGATCGCAAAACACGAGGAATGTCCATGCCGCCATCCAGCCCCGCATCGTTGAAGAGGCTCGTCGTCGCTGCCTGCTTCACGCTATCCGCCCTGTCCGGGCAAGCGAACGCAGCACCCGTGCAGAATTTTCTCTATACCAGCGCCGGGGACTTGCGGCAGATCGACACGATGATCAAGCGCCCGGAGATCGAAGGCGTCCAGGTCGTATACAACTGGAAGGCCATCGAGACGAGCAAGGGGCAATACGACTTTTCGCAGATCGAACAGGATCTCCATTACCTCGACGGCTTGAACAAAAAGCTGTTCATCCAGATTCAGGATCGCTTCTTTGAGCCGCAAGCCCGGAACGTGCCGGCCTATCTGCTGCAGGATCCGGTGTATCGAGGCGGTCTCGCGCCGCAGTACGACAACCCCGGGGAAAACCGCCCCGTCGGCAACGGCTGGGTCGCGCTGCAATGGAATGGGGCGGTTCAGGAACGCTACCAGCAGCTCCTGGCTGCATTGGCCAAGCAGTTCGACGGCCGCGTCATGGGCATCAACCTGCCGGAGACGGCCATCGATCTCGACATGAAGCGCGACAAGACGGGGTTCAGCTGCGACAAGTATTTCGACGCCACCCTGGGGAATCTCGACTTTGCGCGGAAGGCCTTCCACAAGTCCTACGTCGTGCAGTACGTCAACTTCTGGCCGTGCGAATGGAACAACGACCATCGCTACATGTCCCGTCTGTTTTCGTTCGCGAGCAAGCACGATATCGGGCTCGGCGGGCCGGACATCGTGCCCTGGAAGAAAGGCCAGATGAAGAATGCCTACCCGTTCTTCCATCAGTACAAGGGCAAGCTCGCCCTGGTCGCGATGGCGGTTCAGGAGCCGACGTTGACCTATACGAACCCCCAAACCCGCAAACCCTTCACGCGTGACGAATTCGTCGACTACGCGCAAGACTACCTGGGCGCGAACCTCATCTTCTGGAGTACGGAGACGCCGTGGTTGAAGAAGCATTGAGCTTTCTCTCCGCTCAGCACGGCGAGCGGGCTGCGGTAAAACAAGGCCCGCAGCAGGTGTTGCTTGCGGGCAGGGAGTGACGGGGCGGCCCGACGTTCGAAAGGCATGCGCGGGGAATCCACACATGCCTTTCCGATGACAGTGGGCAGGTCGCATCCGGAGAGGCGCGCCGACGCAGCCCGTCAATGTCGGGCTGCGCGCCCTCTCCCAAGCGCAGCCTCCTCTCTCGACCACCCGTTCAGCGTGACGACGCCCGCACCGAGGACCGGGTATCGAACCAGGTTCGCCGCGTCGCGTGATACTCGGCGTCGAACTGGAGCGTGATCCCGCGTTCCCGGGTCTCGGCGGCAAAGGCGGCGATCAGCTCGCGGACCGCCGGATCGATGAAATCCGCGCGCGTGGCGTCCACGATGATCGTCGTGTGATCCGGGATGTCCTGCAGTTGCGCCTTCAGCTCGACCACCGCGAGAAAGGAGATGTCCTTCCTGAACGACAGCAGCACGTAGTTCTCGTGCCGGACCAGCGTGAACGTGCGGTGCAGGTACGGTCGCATCGACAGCGCCAGACTGCACAGCACGCCGATCACGATGCCGATCAGCAGGTCGGTCAGCAGCACCCCCGCAACCGTCGCAACGAACGGCAGGAACGTATGCGGCCCCTTCCGCGCCATCTCGACGAACAGCCCAGGCTTCGCGAGCTTCGCACCGGTGACGATCAGGACCGCCGCCAGACAGGCGAGCGGAATCAGGTTGAGCACGCCGGTCAGCAGCAGCACGCTCAGCAACAGCAGCACGCCGTGCAGCATCGCCGACAGACGCGTCTGCCCGCCCGCATGCACGTTCACCGAGCTGCGCACGATGACCGAGGTGATCGGCAGCGCACCGAGCGCGCCCGCGAGCAGGTTGCCGACGCCCTGCGCCCGCAGTTCCCGGTCGGTCGGCGTGACGCGCTTGCGCGGATCGATCTGATCCAGCGCTTCGATGCTCAACAGGGTTTCGAGGCTCGCGACGATCGCGAGCGTCGCCGCGAGCCGCCATACGTCGGGATTCGCCAGCTGGTCGAACCGCGGCCAGGTCAATGCGGCGCGGAAGCTGTCGAACGAATCCAGCATGGGCAGTACGACGCGATAGTCGGCCGTCAACGCATACGGCGATGCGCGCGCGCCCAGCAGCGATACGACGATGATGCCCAGCACCACGACCACCAGCGGACCGGGAACCGCGCGCACCAGCCGATACCGGCTCAGCATCGGCCCGCTCCATGCGGCCAGCACGACGACCGACGCCGCACCGAGCAGCAGCGCGACGGTCGACAGCGATCCCCACGGCGTCGCCAGCGACGCGCCCGCGGCGAGGCCGCCGCCCGCACCGCCCAGGCCGAGCGCGATCGGGAACTGCTTGACGATCAGCAGCAGGCCGATCGCCGCCATCATCCCCTTGATGACCGGCGACGGCACGTAGGCGGCGAAGCGGCCGGCCTTCAGCCGCCCCAGCACGCATTGCAGCGCGCCGGACAGCATGACCGCGGTCAGGAAGGCCTCGAAGCTGCCGATCTTCGCGATGCCGTCGACGACGATCACGACGAGCCCCGCCGCCGGGCCGCTCACGCTCAGCGACGAGCCGCTCAGCGCCGCGACCACCAGCCCGCCGATGATGCCGGCGAGCAGGCCCGCGAACGGACTCACGCCCGACGCATTGGCGATGCCGAGACACAGCGGCAGCGCCACGAGAAAGACCACGGTCCCCGCGAAGGCGTCGCGCGGAAGATGGGTCAGTGTATTGCCGAGATTCATATTCGATTCGAGGAGTATTGCGGGTTGCGGCGGCGGCGCACAGTCAGGTCAGCACCGTGCGACCGTCTGCGTCGACCGGATGAGGAGCCGGGTTCATGCGGCCATCGCGGGCTCGTCGTCGACCGCGAGCGCCCTGATGTGTCCGCTGCCGACGTCGAAGATCCAGCCGTGAATGCCCAGCGGGCGGCCCGCGTTGCGCACGATGTCGGATTGCCGCAGCGTCCGGACCTGCTGCAGGACGTTGAGTTCGGCGAGCCGGTTGATCCGCGCGTCGCCGTCGGAGATGGCGTCGAGTTCTTCCTGGTGCGCGTGAGCCAGCTGGCACAGCGGCGCGATCCGTCGCGCAACGCGCGGCAGATCGTCCCGGATCGGGAACAGCGACGCGCGCACGCCGCCGCATCCGTCATGCCCGCACACGACGATCTCGTCCACGCCGAGCGCATGGACCGCGTACTCGACCACGCTCATCGTGTTGTCGTCGCTCGGCAGGACCAGGTTGGCGATATTGCGATGGACGAAGATCTCGCCGGGATTCGAGCGGGTGATCGTTTCGATCGGCACGCGGCTGTCGGAACAACCGATCCACAGTATCTTCGGGCTCTGGCCCTGCCCCATCCGTTCGAGCAGCTGGGGCGCGACACGTTCCGTCTCGCGTGCCCAGACGATGTTCTGCAAGCGCATTCTTGTCGAGAAGTTCATTGGATCCTCACTCAGTTCGATACCGTGAAGCTGGGGATAGTGCGGGCGCGCCCGCCCGCCGAGTCGCGCCGCAGCGGCGGATGCCCTGCGCGTGCCATACGCCGCGCGGGCTCCTGCACGGCACGCGGTGTGCGCGCCCTGACCTCGATCAGTCGTTGACGACCTTGTCGGTTTGGCCCCGCGCCGCGGCGGCGTCGTCGGGGTAGGAGATCGCGTAAAGCTGCTTGTTGCGGCGAATCGTTTCCTCGCTCGGCGGGTAGTCCACGTCGCGCACCGGCAGCAAGCCGTCGCGTTGCGCCTGGATCAGTTCCTGGTAGACCTGTTCGCGAGTTTTCTTGACCGGCGTGTATTCGTCATAGGCGGCGACGGGAGCGGCCACGCACAGTCCGGCGACGAGCGAGATCCATAGGGTTGCTTTCATGTTCAATACCTCCAGAGTGGGGTGATGTGCCATACGGCGTTGGAAAAAAGTGCGCGCCCGGTCCTTCCCATCAGACTTAGGAATACTTAAAAAGACGGAAATGATCGAACGCGGCCGATCGCACGGCTTGCACTCAGTCGCAACCCACCATCACGTCGGGCATGACGGGCGGCAGGATCGCGGTGCGATTCCGTCGGATCGAATGTCTCGGTCAAGGCACGCGCGTGGGCATCCCGTGCGCGTGCAAACGTTTGCCGCTATCCGCGGGAAAAATAGACGCCTGGTGAATTCATGGGTACAGCGATCGGCCATGCGCCGCGCAACGCACGGGGCGAGCGGACAAGCCATGTCCGCCTATCCGCGCAGCTCATCCGCGACCGGCGTTGCGCCCGGACCTCGATCATCTGTCCGGCAGCGCGCTCGCTGCTGGATACGCCCTCGATTCGCATGCCGAAGCCGTTCGCCCCCCACCGCTGGCCGCCATGCTGCTCGAACACAATTTCGGAATACTGAATCGACATGGGTTCTTTTCGAGATAGTGACTGTAAGACAAATGTAATTACGCCGACCCTCGATGTAAACGCACGGTTTGTAGTGATTTGTGCAATGCGATGAATCAATGTAGCGAGGCTTCCTGTGCGGAGGCAAACGCGGTTCGAGCGCAACGCGCTGCGCCATGCTCGCGCGGCGATGAACGAAGACAACCGCGCATCGATGCGCGGCGCTCATCTCGATCCCGCGAGGTATCCACGCGTCGCGGCGCTACGCGCGCCTGCGCGCGTACAGCCCGATGCTCGCGACCAGCGTGACCGCTTCCGTGATGAGCAGCGTGTACCAGATCGCCGAGCCGCCGAGCCAGGTATTGAGCAGCAGGAGCACGCCGAGCAGCAGCACCCAGCTGCGCAGCGTCGCGATCACGGCCGAGGGCCCCGGCGCCTCGATTGCCGTCAGATAGCCGGAGACGATCAGATTGCCCGCGGCCGGCAGGAAGGCCAACGCATACCAGATGACTGCGTGTTCGAGGATCGACCAGGCATCTCCGCCCGCCGGCAGGAACAGGAAGGTCAGCGGCTTCGACAGGGTCGCCATGACGACCGCCACCACGGCCGCGAACGCCAGCGCGGTGATCGCGCCGATCCGGAACGCGCCGCGCACCGCGCGCGCGTCCGCCGCGCCGCGATAGAAGCTGATCATCGGCTGCATCGCCTGCACGAGCGCCCCCATCGTGACCATCGCGCCGAGCGTCATGTATTCCAGGATCGCGTAGGCAGCCAGGCCGTTCTCGCCGAAGTTGGCGAGGATCACGCTGTTGAACGCGAACACCGTGACCGCCGGGGCGACCGCGCCGAGGAACTCGGACGAGCCGTTGTACAGCATCTTGCCGATATACGACACGCCGTCGGCAAACGGCCGCCACGCCGGCACGACGCGCGTGGCCAGGAACAGGTGATAGCCGAGCATGACGAGGCTCGACACCATCATGCTGAGCCCCGTGGCCAACGCGGCGCCGGCCATCCCGTCCCCGCGCATGACGATGAACCAGTAATCGAGCGCGGTATTGACGAACGCGCCGGCGATCATTGCGTACAGGCCGAAGCGCGCGGCGGGCGCGCCCTCGACGCGCAGGAACATCTCCATCGCATACAGGCAATTGGCGAACAGGATGAACCACGCGTAGCGCGACAGATAGGCGTCGACCTGCTCGGCGAGTGCGCCGTGCGCGCCGAGCGCGGCCGCGATCTCGGGGCCGAACGTCAGCACCAGCACGCTCATCACGACGCTGAAGGCCAGCATGCTCCAGAGCACCTGCGAGAACGCCTGCCGTGCGGCCTGCTCGCGGCCTTCGCCGAGCAGCCGGGCGATCAGCGTCGCGCCGCCGACGCCCATCATGACGCTGAAGGCATACGGCACGTACAGCAACGGCAGGATCAGATTCAGCGCCGCGAGCGCCTGCGGGCCGACATAGCGCCCGATGAATACGCCGTCGATCAGCGTGTAGATCGTATAGACCCAGCCGGACAGGATGGTGGGCACGGCCAGCGCCGCGTAGCGCTTCAGCAGCGCGTGACCATGATCGTTGTCGAAGAATGACATGGTGTGTTCCTTGAAAATAGGGGTGCGTCTATGTCGGCCCAACGGCGCGACACACACGACCTCTGATGAATATAGATGTCCACACGAACACCGTCGGCCGCCGCCATCCAGCTTGTCGAGCGTCACCCCGATCGTCCGGCAAAGGCGCGCAGCGACTGGCGTCCCACTCGATCCCCACGCCGAGTTCAATCGCCATGCCCTCAAGCAGGCTTGGACGCCTCCATCGGCGGATGGCGACGGGGTGCACGGTTTGCCGCAGCAATCGGCGCGATGAAAGCTTGCGCCGATGCGTTCGCCGCCGCCGGCTGTGAGTCGGCCAGCGCTGTCCGCCGCATCCGTTCGGACAGGCACCGCCTCAACGTCCGCTGCGGCATCGGCCACTGGGTCGAAAACGATTGCCCCCGGGCTCGCTCAAAACCTCGTAGCGGCTGAACGCTGTTTCCAGCAGACCTTCTCCACTTGTCAGCGAAGGAAGCAATGCCTGCAGCGCGGAAGCGCCGGCCGCGCTCACCTCGCCTTCCAGCGTACACGAAGCACCTCGCATGACTGGAACTGCATACGTTGCCTGGTGCTTGGCGAGTGCCGCCATGACAGGACCAAGGGATGCGGACGGGAGATCCAGCGCAAAACGATGCAGGGGTTGATAGACACGGGTTCCCGCCTGCTCAAGTGCCCTTGCCACAACAAAGGGCGTGAGGCTTCGATGTTCCGCCGGCGTGGTGAGGGACGCCCAGTGGCGACGTCGGATGTGGTGCGTCATGTAGATCACGCAATCCGTCACTTCCCATCCATACAGTCCATCGCGCAGCGATGTCCGGGCTGCCTCCTCGACCGCCGCGAAATAAGCCGGAGGCAACGCACCGTCCGGGACTTCCAGGCGAAAGACCACGCCGGACCCTTCCTCGCCGGGTTCAAGCCGTAAGCCAACAGTGGCAACGTAGGGATCAGGCGCAACCGCGAGGGCGGCTCCGACGGCCACCAATCTCTCCACGCAGATCATCGTGGTTTCCTCGAACTCGACGTCAACTCCGAAATCCGTTCGCAGCGTCTCCTTTAGAACTTCCTTTTGAACTTCTCCAAAAAGCGAGAGTGAGATTTGCTGCAAACGCTCATCGTGACGCAAATTGATCAACGGATCCTGATCAGCAAGATGAGAAAGTGCAGCATATAACGGCGCGACGTCTTCCGGATTGATCGGAACGACACGCGTCTCCAGCGTCGGCGGCGAAAATTGATACGTCACCGCAGATTGATTCCGCATGCCCAGCACATCGCCGATACGAGCGGCCTCGAGGCCCGTGATCTTTGCAATCTGACCCGCACCGACAGTCTCGCGCGCCGTAATCCCGCCGCGCTCGAATACTTCGATCGACGTCACCTTGCCGATTCGATTGCCAACCTTGATGGAATCTCGAACGCGGAGACAGCCTGCAAACATCCTGACGAACGCCGTCTTTCTGCCGCGTAGCCGACGTTCGATCTTGAATACGATTCCCGAAATCTGGCCGTCCGGATTGCTTTCCGTTGCCGGCAGCAGATCGACAATGCCCGCAAGCAACGCATCGATGCCGGCGCCAGATATCGCAGAACCGAAGATGAGCGGATGGACCAGAGCGCGCTTGGCCTGATCCGCAAGCTCGCAAGTCAACAAGTCGTATGGCAGCTGTTCGCCATCACGAACGAAGGTCTCCAGGACAACGTCGCTGTGCAAGGCCAGCTGACTGGCAAGCGCAACGCGATAGGGTTCGTCGCAGATCGTGTGAGGCCGGTATGCCGCCTCGGCGGTGCCGCACGAATTCACTCGACCCAGTGCAATCACAGTAGGCGTGAGCTTCTCGGCGACGTCCTGCATGACCTGATGAACGTTGGCGCCCGCGCGATCGATCTTGTTGACGAAAATCAGACACGGGAGGCTCAAGCGTCGGACCGCCCGCATCAGGATACGGGTTTGCACCTGAACACTTTCAGCGGCCGAAACAACGAGTATGACTCCGTCCAACGCCTGGAGGACTCTCTCCACCTCGGCGATGAAATCCGGGTGGCCCGGCGTATCGATCAGGTTGACACAGATATCGTCAACGGAAAATGACGCCACGGCCGATTTGATCGTGATGCCGCGGTGACGCTCTTGATCGAGGGTGTCGGTATGGGTATTGCCTTTGTCGACGCTGCCCAGCGCATCAATTGCGCCGGCGGCGAAAAGCAAACGTTCAGTAAGGCTGGTTTTTCCAGCATCCACATGGGCGAGTATGCCCAAGTTGAGGGTGCGCATAATATGTCGTTCCAGTTCGCATGATGGTCATTGGGTTATTGGCGAACGAGAACTGACTGCGCATCGGCATACTTCCTTGTTGAATAAAATAAAGCACTACTATACGTGTTCATCATGAATCGGTCAATCCATGTGAAAGGGCCAATTAAAGGTTATTACCCTGTTTAAGCCGCGATGTCAGACATGGCGGCGTGATGGATTAACCGTCTGCAATTCATCAACGCGATCTCGCAGGTATCTCAGCCCAATGTCTCCGGCCGTCGCCGCCGGCCGGCCATGCCGCGAGACGCGAACTAGCGTCTGGCTCGATACCGGTGCCACGTCACGCCGTCGTCGAGCAGCGCGTGCTCGAACCACGTGAACACAGCAGGTCCGATCTCGACGCCCTCGAACAGACCGGGCGACGCGGGCCGCCCATCCACCACCGGATAGGTCAGGAGGCTCAGTTCGTCGATACGGCCGGCATTGAGAAAGCTTCCGTTGATGCGCCCGCCGCCGCCGACGACAAGCCGGGCGACCCCGAAATCCGCGTGCATGCCGGCCAGCATCGTGTCCATGTCGATCGCACGCCGGCCCGCAAACATGTAGGACACGTCGCGCTCACGCAGATACGCGAGGTAATCGTCGTCGACCTGCTCCGTCAGCACCGCGACCACGTGGAAGGCGTCGCCCTCCTGCAGTTCGAACACGCCCCGCTCCCACAGCAGCTTGCCGCCTCCATCGAGGATGAAGGCGAGCGGTGCGACGCTGGCCGGCGCGGCCCGGTATGTCGTCCGGGGGAGCGGCGTGGCAGCCAGTCCGCGCGGCGCGACGCCGATTTCCGCGTCGCCGTTGTCGCTGACGGTCGCGCGGCCGAATATCATCGCGTCCGGCCGGTGCAGCCTCGCTACCCGGCAATACTCGGCAAGCTCGCGTCCCACGAACGGCGGAAAGTCCCAGCCCCGGATATCGATCTTGCCGTCCAGCGACACCATCATGTGGCAAACGACGTAAGGCCTGCTCATTCATACTCCTGAAAATTGATGCACGACATCCACGATTCTCCGAGCATGGGCACACCGAAGCGTCGCCTGCACGGCGTGGAGTCGTGCGGATTCGGGTTCTTTCGACATGACGCACTGCGCGCTTCAGCTACGCGTCAGCGCATTGCATCGAGCAGCCAACGGATCGACCACATCGGCCAACCCGCGCGCTTCGAACCTGATCGCGCGGGATCGCGC
>NZ_JAAGNW010000035.1:33498-35622 GCF_010645215.1 Burkholderia multivorans
CCGCATCTCGTGCGGCCGTGGGTTCGTGCGCGCATGGACCGCCTCCCGAAGGAATCGGCCGGCGCGCGCGAACCCGATTCGCAGCGTCGATCGAAGGCCGTGCGCCAGCCGCCGCGCAACGTCATTCCCCCGATTTCCCGCCGCGCAGCGCGGAGGCAACACGCCCCTGCAACATCACCAGTTCCCGGGTGACTTCACACATGTGCCACGACGTAGCCGTCACGCGGTCGGTCACGGCGGCCAGCGATCTGTCGAAGCGTTCCGCCGCATACTGCCCGGCCGGGTCCCGATCCTCGTTCAAGGATGCGTCCGCTCCATGCTCGGTGTCGCGCATCGCAAGCTGCGCCGCGGGCACATCGAGCGCGAACCGGTCGAGCGCGACCCGGTCTGACGCGAACCGGTCTGACGCGACTCGATCGAATGCGACCCGCTGCATGGTCTCCCTGAAGCGCTGCTCGACTTCGCGCATCTCGTTGCTGATCCGCTGAAGCCGCGCGACGATCCGGTTGATCGGCGCGAGTACCTGCTGCTCCACGTTGTACCCGCCTCGCGCCGCGCCGCCGGGCGGGCAAGCGAATCCCGCCGCCGGCGCGGAGGCCGGCGCTGCATGGCAGGTCGGCCCGTCGCGCTCGCCCTGCATGGCCTGCAGGCATGGCCCTGACTTCGACAAGGTGCTCATCTCACCCCTCCTCATCGTGACCAGCGCGGCATTGCTCGATGCGCGCCTTCAACGCGCTGTGAGCCGCGCGCTCGCCGCACCAGTTGCGCGCGGTCTGGAATGCCTTGCTTGCATACTCGAGGTCGCCGATCCGCCTGTAACTGCAACCTGCGTGATAAGACGGCCGCGGGTCGCCCGCGCGAATGAGGTCGGACCAGCTCAGGCAGAAGATCGCGTGTTCGTGTCGATCGAGGTTCTGGTAGCAGAGCCCCAGGTTGAACCAGTAGTCGAAGTTCCGGCGCTCGATGCGCGCCAGCATGAAATAGCAGTCGCGCGCCACAACCCAGTCCCCGGCGTCGAAGCGTCGGCGCGCAAACTGGCCGAGCGCGTTCAGGTCATGCGGATCGATGTCCGGCGGCATCCGGATCGCGTCCTCTCCGGCGAAGAAGGCGCGCAGCAGATCGCCGTACTCCCGCTCGATGTCTTGCGTTGAAAATGTCATGCAACGGTTTACCGGCGGGCGGACCGGCGATGCGATCCGCCCCGCGCCCCACTGGGCGAACGGCCGGATTCAATTCCTGGTTCGACACCGCGCTTCGTCCCGGCGCGTTGTCGCGGCGCCGAACGGCGATGCCGTGGATTAAGGTTCATGGCAACGGGCAGGCTCGATCCGGCCTGATGCGCGCCGCCGCGCGACAACGCCCGGCGAGTCGCGTCGTCGCGACGATGTCTCCTCCTCGACGCGAACCGCAACGGTTCGCCGCCGATCGCTCCATCCAGGGCCGAGGCGAAGTTCGCCTCGTGCCGCGCGTCCATGCGCGCGGCTCGTCAGGCGGACATATGTCCGCCATCGACAGCATGCGCTTACGGATCGATGCCGACGCCGGCATCGAGGCGCCGCCCGGCTGCGTCGACATCCCGCATGCCGCGCTCCACCTGATCCGCTCGCCCTTCCAGGCGTTCGATCCAGGATCGGCCTTCGTCCCGCATCCGGGCCCCGACACATTCGAGCCGCATCCGGGCCTCTTGATCGATCGACGCGCCGTGCAGCAGCGCGCCGATTTCACCCCGCAGCGTATCGAACGCTTCAAGCTCGCACTGGAGCGCGGTTCGACTGCAACGCAGGGTGGCCATCGCGCTTTTCAGCTGTTCCAGGGCATCCATGGGATTCCTCGCTCGACGGCAGTCCATCGTATCGGCGCATCCGGAACCCGTCTTCCGCAAACGCGCCGAAGGTATTGAAATTCACGCGATCCCGTTCAGGATCCCGGGCCCCACATCGATTGCCACGCGGCCGCGACGAACCCCGGCAGTTGCCGATAGGCATCGTCGGTGCTGATCTTGCCTTCCAGCGGATGCTCGCCCACCACGTCGGACACGAACAGCCCGGGAATCACCCTGACGTCGTCGCCGGACGCCTGCAACGCCCGGAAGATATGCGCGGTCTCGACATCGACGTTGCCGGT
>NZ_JAAGNW010000035.1:35632-39695 GCF_010645215.1 Burkholderia multivorans
ATCGAGCCAGCGCTGATTTTCCTGGAGCGGAGAATCCACCGTGACGTTGTCCGAGCGCGCCCGCGAGAACATCGGTCCCGGCGGCGCGAGCACGCTCGCAGGCGGCAGCGAGAAGCGCTGTGCGCCGTACCGGCTGCCGTCGACGAGCATGTAGTCGCCGACCTGCTCGGCGCCCGCCAATCGCCCGCCGGCCCCGCACATCACCACATGATCGAAGCCGTGAGCCAGAAACGCCTTGGTCGCGGTATGCGCCAGATCGCCGTTCGGCATGCGCAACGCCGCCACCAGATGCCGGCCGCCGCCGCGATCGACCGTCGCGGTGTCGAACACGAAGCCCGCGACCGCATGCTCGGTCGGCCGAAGCTGCGCGTACCCCGCGCCTTCCGGCTCGGCGGCGTCGACGCCGTGGAACTGCCTGCCGAGGCACTCCATGATCTGCCAGCGGCAACCGATGAACAGCGTCTTGTGATCGGCGGACGGCAGCTTCGCGAGCGCCTGCCCGAGGCTCGCTTCCGACCTTTGCTTCTGCGCGCCGAGGTCGCCGACCAGCGTGACCCCGCCCAGATCGACGCCCGCGAAATGCAGCTGCAGCATCTGGTGCTTGACGCGCGTCTCGCTGTTCATGCCGCTGAGCACGAGGACCGACGTGCCCTGCGTGGAACTGGACAGCAGATGCGCACGCGTCGACGTGTTGCTGGAAATCCGGACCGCCTGATCGAAACCCCGGCTCCGATAGTGATCGAGCATCTCGGCTTCGCCGCCGCCGCAGAAGAACGCGCAGCCGTGGCGCATGGCGTGCTCGGCCACGCCCGAGGCGATCCGGTTGGCGAGGTACTTCCCCGTATCGATGGTGTGCGCTTCCCGCCGGTCGGGCAAGGTCAGCGGGACCGCGTCGAGGATCCGGCGCGCCGGCCCCGCATCGCGCCCGACGCGACGGTCCGGCAGCGCCACGACATCCACGCGCATGCGCTCGAACTGATAGCGGGTGTTGGCCGCCTTGGGGTGATCGTCGGGCACGGGATCGTGACGGTAGTCGGCCGCGGCGCGCACCCTCTGCGTCGGCCGCACGCCCATCCGGTCGAGATAGTCGAGCCGGTCCTGCGCCGTGCTCACGCTCATCACGACGGCCGCCATGTTCGCCTGATGCGCGCCCGGCGCGCTGTCCGGCGTGTCGCCCGCCTCCTTCAAGGTGAGTTGCCGGCCCTCGAATCGAACCGATGCCGGACGCGGCGCGTCGATCGCTTCGCTCCGGGCCGCCGACAGCGGCGCAACGGGATTGATTTTATGCATCACGGCTCTCCTGATTCAAACGTATTCATGCGCTGCCGTTTGCATGTCGTCGGGCTCCCGGTCTTCGATAAAACACTCGGCGCACCGCACGATCCGGCCGAAGTCCGCCAGCAGGGTCGGCAAATCGCATCCGGCCACCGACTTGGCGATCCAGCATTGCCAGCGCTCGCCGCGCAGGGCGAAGACGGGCTGTACGCCTGCGCCCGCCGGCTGGTTCGACGCCAGCGCGCGCGACAGATCGCGCGCCGTCGCATGCCGCGCGGGCCACTCGGCCAGCAGCAGCAGCTTCCCGGCCTCGGACAGGCAGCAGTGGACGTCGAACCGCTGGTCCACGTTGATGACGAGCGAGGTTTCGTCAGGATCGGATGCGCGGGACAATCCGAGGTGTTCGAGCCATTCGGTCACCAGGGCTTCATAGTGGTGCTGATCTTTCACGACAGGATTCTCGCGGTTGAGGGTTGCGCCTCGCCGTCGGCCGTCAGGTGCGCCGCGCGAGGCAGGCCCGCGCGCGAACGCGCGGGCCGGGCGGCCGCGGCCGCCGTCGAACGCATGGGCGCGTCTACTGCCGCGATCCTGCGACCGGATAGTGCAGCCACCAGTCGCCGTCGATCTCCCGCCAGTACGCGCCCTGCGCTTCGAGCACCGTGGCGAGCCTCAGGCGCAGCGCGTTGAGCGACGGATTCGACGCGGTCTCGAACAGCATGCCGCGCACGTCCCGCAACGGCACGCCGCCCCGCTCGATCCGATGGATGAGGCGGATGAAGGTCGTCACGGCATCGCGCGCGCCTTCGGTGCCATCCGCCGCGGCGAAATCGCAGATCACGAGACTGTCGCCGTCGAGCCGGTACACCAGCTCCAGGTCGTTCACCCGCACCCGCCACCCCACCCGGAAGCTGCTCTGCCCGAAATAGGCCGGTTCCGGGCGCATCCCCTGCGCCACCAGATAGTTCGTCACGCCGTCCGTCATCTGCATCGTCATGGTGCCGTCCGTTCAGAAGCGCACCGCGGACGCGACCCGGTCGTGCAGCGACACCAGGTCGCGCGTCACGTCGCGCATCTGCCGCGACGCGTCGGCTGCCCGCTCGACGGCCGTGGCCAGCGTCTTGTTGAAACTCTCCGCCGCCTGGTTCTCGAAATCGCCCTGCAGCTGGATCTGTTGCGCCTCGCGGGTCATGTTCGCGGACGCGACGCCGGCGATCCCCTGGCCGCTCTTCGACAACCCGTCCGTCGTGGACGTCGCGATCTGGTTGCCGGACAGCGCGCCCAGCGCGCTCACCGCGCCGCCGACGATCTGCGTCACCGCGGTCGCCATCGCCGCGTCGAAGTTCTGCTCGATCGCCTGCCGCTTGGTGTCGAGCGCGAGCACCTGGCGGTCGAACGCGATGCGCTGCATCGTCTCGCTGAACTGCCGTTCGAGATCGCGCATCTCGCTGCCGATCTTCTGCAGCCGCGCGCCGATCTGGTTGATCGTCGCGAGCGCGCCGCTACCCGCGCCGTACCCGTCGAGCGAATCGATGCCCAGGGTGTCCATGCTGACCGGCGCGCGGCCGGTGGTGGTGATTTCACTCATGCTGTTCTCCGTCAAACCATCGACGAGGCGATCTGCGCCTGCACCGTGGCCGTTTGTTTCAAGGTCTTGCTGCCGTCCGCGAGGATCTCGCCCGATTTCTCGAGCAGATCCTTGGCTTCCTTGGTCTGCGCCTCCTTCTGTTGCGCATAGAACTGGAAGCACATCTGCAGCCACTGCTGGTCGAGCATCAGCTGATCGATCTCCTTCTGCAGCTTCGCGCGCTCGATCCCGAGTGCGCCCGTCGTCACCTGGCTCGCCGCGCCGACCGCCGCGCGCGTCGCGTTCAGCACGATCGACGTCGACGCCTTCAGCACGGCCGCCATCACTTCCTGGTTGACCTGGCGGGTGATCGCCTTGGTCAGCTCCTTCGCCGACATCTCGATGCCTTCCTCGATCGCCTTGCCGGCCACCTTCTCGACGCTCTTCGTCACCATCTTCTCGATCGCCTCGCGGGAGAAGCTCTCGAGCATCCGGTTCACGCCGAGCTGCTGCACGGCCTTCTGCGCGGCATCCTTGCCGACCTTCTTGGACGCTTCGAGCGCGGCCTTGCCGATGCCCTGCAGGATCTGGTCCGACACCTGCGCGGCCACTTCCTTGCCGACCGCCTGGGCGGTGCTCTTGACGGCGTCCTTGCTGCCTTCCTTGATCGCCGTCACCAGCGCCTGCTCCGCGCCTTCCTTCAGGACGGCGGTGGTCGCCTTCGGGATCGCCTTGGTCAGCAGCATGTTGCGCGCCGCGCTGGTGACGTCGACCACCGCGCCCGCGATCTCGAACGTGAGCTGGACCTTGGCGGCGACGTCGGCCACCGCGCGGTACTTCTCCGCGTTCTTCTCGTCGACGAGCGCCAGCGTGTTCATCGTCGCCTTGATCACGCCCGCGAATCCGGCCATCAGGTCCATCGCGCCGCCCGCCACCGTCATCACGTTGCCGGTCAGCGCGCCGCCGATGATCTTCGCCACGCCCGACACCACCTCGACGGCGGCGCGGATCCAGTCGAAGATCACGCCGAAGATGCCGGCCTTCTTCGCCTTCTGCTGCTGCTCGATCGCCTTGTCGATCTGCTCGCGATATTCGCTGACTTCCTGCCGGCGCACCTCCTCCTGCTTCGCCGACATGATGCTGAGCGCCTTGGTCTTCAGCTCGGCCGTGTTGCCGAGCACCTGGGACGACAGCAGGGTGGTCGCGAGCAGCATCGAATCCATC
>NZ_JAAGNW010000035.1:39705-40669 GCF_010645215.1 Burkholderia multivorans
ACGTTGCCGACATCGCGCGGATCGCGCGTGCCGCGCTTCGCGGCCGGCGCGGCCGCGCCGTCGAATTTGTCGACGATCCGCCCGAGCGCCTCCGCGGCGTCCTTCATCGTCACCAGCGCGCGGCCGGCGATGCCCGTCAGGCCGGGCAGCCGGGCGCGCACATCGTCGACGATCACCGAGACGCCGCCCAGCATCGCGTGGGCCGCGGCGCGCGCCTTCTCGGCCTGCTCCGCCGGGTCGCGCGACGCGATCGGCGCGCCGCCCTGCGGCCCTGCCGTGTTCAACGAAATAGTCATTTCATCCCTCCTGCTCGCACTGTGCCAAGTGCTGTTCGATGTTCGTCTTGAGCGCGCGATAATCCGGCTGCGCCCCGCACCAGTTGCGCGCGGCGTCGAACGCCTTGCGCGCATACTCGAGATTGCCCACCAGGCGGTAGCTGATGCCCGCGTGGTACGACGAACGCGGGTCGTCGACGCGGATCATCCCCGCGCGGCTCAGGCAGAAAATCGCCTCTTCATGCTGGCCGAGGCGCTGATAGCACACGCCCAGCCAGAACCAGTAATCGAAATTCCAGTGATCGATGCGCGCCAGCATGAAATAGAAATTGCGCGCGGCCGCCCAGTCTTCGGCACTGAACAACTGGCTCGCGTAGGCGAATACGGTGTCCAGATCGTGCTGGTCGACGTCGGCGAGCATCCGGATCGACCCGCCCGACGCGAAGAACTGCTGCAGTACGTCGTGATCGTCCCCGGACGCGGATAGTGGTGTGGACATGCATCGGTCTCCTGCGGCCGGCGCGGTGACGCCGGCCGCCACGCGGCTTAGCGGATCGCCGACGCGATGCCCTTGGTCGATTCGGCCAGCATGCTCTGCAGGCTGTTGATCATCTGTACCGCCGTGTTGTAGTTCTGCATCAGCTGCTGCATCTTGAGCTGGCTCTGCTGCACGAAATCCGATGCGCGGC
>NZ_JAAGNW010000350.1 GCF_010645215.1 Burkholderia multivorans
AGCGCGATGGACGGCTATGCGGTGCGGGTCGCCGACCTGATGCACGGCGAACGCCGCCTGCCGGTGTCGCAGCGGATCCCGGCCGGCCATCCGGCCGAACCGCTGGTGCCCGGCACCGCCGCGCGCGTGTTCACGGGCGCCACCGTGCCGCCCGGCGCGGACGCCGTCGTGATGCAGGAGCAGACGTCGCCCGCGGGCGACGCGGTCGACATCCTGCACACGCCGAAGCCCGGCGAATGGATCACGGCGCAGGGCGCGGACATCCGGCGCGACGCGGTGATCCTGCCCGCGGGCGTGCGCCTCACGCCGCAGGCGCTCGGTCTCGCGGCGTCGGTCGGCTGTGCGCGGCTCACGGTGACGCGGCGCGTGAAGGTCGCGGTGTTCTTCACGGGCGACGAGCTGACGATGCCGGGCGAGCCGCTGCGGCCCGGCGCGATCTACAACTCGAACCGCTTCACGCTGCGCGGGCTGCTCGAGCGGCTCGGCTGCGAGGTGACCGACTACGGCATCGTGCCGGATGCGCTCGACGCGACCCGTGCGACGCTGCGCGACGCCGCGCGCGCGCACGACCTGATCGTGACGAGCGGCGGCGTGTCGGTCGGCGACGAGGATCACGTGAAGCCGGCCGTCGAGGCGGAAGGGCGGCTCGCGCTGTGGCAGATCGCGATGAAGCCGGGCAAGCCGCTCGCGTTCGGCGCGGTGCGGCGCGGCCCGGATGCGGCCGACGGCGAAGCGTGGTTCGTCGGGCTGCCGGGCAATCCGGTGTCGAGCTTCGCGACCTTCCTGCTGTTCGTGCGGCCGTTCCTGCTGCGCGTCGCGGGCGTGACCGAGGTCGCGCCGCGCGCGCTGTCGCTGCGCGCCGATTTCACGCAGGCCAAGGCCGACCGCCGCAACGAGTTCCTGCGCGCGCGCGTGAACGCGGCGGGCGGCCTCGATCTGTTCCCGAACCAGAGTTCCGCGGTGCTGACCTCGACCGTGTGGGGAGACGGCCTGATCGACAATCCGCCGAACCATGCAATCAGCGCGGGCGAGACCGTGCGTTTCCTGCCTTTTTCCGAACTGCTCGGCTGAGCGCCGGGCGGAGTGTGTGACGAGATGAATATCGAACTGAGATTTTTTGCGAGCGTGCGCGAGGCGCTGGGCGTGGCGGCCGAGTCGGTCGCGGTGCCGGACGGCGTCGCGACCGTCGGCGACGTGCGGGCCTGGTTGCGTGCGCGCGGCGGCGTGTGGGCGGAGACGCTCGCGGACGGCCGCGCGTTGCGGATGGCGTGCAACCATACGATGACCGACGCCGGCACGCGCCTCACCGAGGGCTGCGAAGTGGCGTTTTTCCCGCCGGTCACGGGCGGGTACGGAGGCGCGATGGCGACGGTACGGGTCCAGAAGGCCGATTTCGACGTCGGCGCCGAGCTGGCGTCATTGCGCGCGCGCAATCCGAAGGTGGGGGCGGTCGCGTGTTTCGTGGGCACGGTGCGCGACCTGAACGACGGCGCGGCCGTCGAGACGCTCGAACTCGAGCATTACCCGGGCATGACGGAAAAGGCGCTCGAGGCGATCGCGGCCGATGCGATCGCGCGCTGGCCCGGGATCGACGTCGCGATCGTGCATCGGATCGGCAAGCTGCGGCCACTCGACCAGATCGTGCTGGTCGCGACCGTCGCGGCGCACCGCGGGGATGCGTTCGCGTCGTGTGAATTCGTGATGGACTACCTGAAGACGCAGGCGCCGTTCTGGAAGAAGGAAATGACGCCTGCCGGCGAACGCTGGGTCGACGCGCGCGACAGCGACGATGCCGCGCTGGCGCGCTGGGGTGTCGCGTCCGGCAATGCGGATCCGGCTGCCTGAAACGCGGCCCGGGCCGCGTCAGTCGGCGTCGTCGGGGCCGCGGCCGACGAACTTCGCCGGAAACGGCTCGCCGCGCGGCCGGTGCGGCGCGTCGTGGCCATCGTGCGCGTCGCCTGCGCGCGGCGGTGCGATCAGGTCGAGCAGCGCCTGCTGTTCGGCCGGAACCTGATAGTCCCAGCCGAACCGGCTCAATTGCAGGCTTTGCGCGATCCGCAGCGCGGGCGCCATGAAGCGGACCGCGGCCGCCGGCGCGTAGCGCGCCTCGACGGTGTTCAGGAACAGCGCGAGCCAGCGGCTGAAATGCGCGGGTTCCACGCCGTCGAGCGGCTGGTGCACGGCCTGCACGTTGCCGCGATAGGCCTTGGTGCCGAGCACGAGGCTGGTCCAGAACGTCACCATCTTTTCCAGATGCGGATCCCAGCGGCCCGCCAGCTTGGCATCGAACACGGGGCCGAGCAGCGCGTCGTCGCGCACCCGTTCGTAGAACGTATGGACGAGCGTGCGGATATTGTCCTCATCGGGCACCATGGCCTTGGCCGGCGGTTCGGGGGAGAGATCGGCGGGGAAATGGGTTGCAGTCATGACAAAAAGGGCCGGGTAGCGGCTCAGGACGCGCGCGCGATTTTGTCGCACAATAGCGATCGGCCACCCCCAATAAAGTGCAGTCAGGTCGCATCTTATGGTGCGACCGTTGAATCGGCAATGCCGGCAGCGTGTTTCGCGCAACACGCGCATGTCGTCCACCGATTCGGGGCACGATCACTACGACACGACATATCCGCTCATGAGACTGACCGACTATACCGATTATTCTCTACGCGTCATGCTGTTCCTCGCGGTCCGCGGAGAGGGCCTGACGACGATTCAGGAGATCTCGGACGCCTATGGCGTCTCCAAGAACCACCTGATGAAAGTGGTGCAGCAGCTGGGCGAACTCGGGTGGATCGAGACCGTGCGCGGCCGTAACGGCGGCCTGCGGCTCAATGCGAACTCGATGGCGCTGACGGTTGGCGAAGTGGTGCGCGCGACCGAGAACGATTTCGCGCTGGTCGGCTGCTTCCCCAGCTCGGGCGAAGCGGATTCGCACCGGCACTGCGTGATCGAGTCCCAATGCCGGCTGAAGGACGTGTTCACGGCAGCGCGCTCGGCCTTCTTCGCCGAACTCGATCGTCACACGATCAGCGAGCTGGCGCAACCGAGCGCCCAGCTCGCCACGCTGCTCGGCATGATCCCGATCAAGGTGATCCCGGCCGACGCACCGATCGGCGCGCCGATCCCCGCCTCCGCAGCCGGCTGAATCCGCTGCGGCGCCCGCCGGAACCGGACTTCGCGCGTTGCGCGAAGATCCGGTGCTTTTTTTGACGATCCCGGCTTGAAAGGCGCATAACCATCCTCAAGTTGGTGGTATTCGAAAATTGGAGGTCTCTTCATGAGGATCGACAAACTCACCACCAAGTTCCAGGAAGCGCTCGCGGATGCGCAAAGCCTTGCCGCCGGGCGCGACAATCAATACATCGAGCCCGTCCACGTGCTGGCGGCGCTGGTCGCGCAGCACGACGGCTCGGCCCGCTCGCTGATGTCGCGGGCCGGCGTGCATGTGCAGGCGCTGCAAGGCGCGCTCAACGAGGCGATCTCGCGCCTGCCGCAGGTCACCGGCACGGGCGGCGACGTCCAGGTCGGCCGCGAGCTGGCCGGCCTGCTGAACCAGGCGGACAAGGAAGCGCAGAAACTCAACGACAGCTTCATCGCGAGCGAGATGTTCCTGCTCGCGGTGGCCGACGACAAGGGCGACGCGGGCAAGCTCGCGCGCCAGCACGGCCTCACGCGCAAGGCGCTGGAGGCCGCGATCGCCGCGGTGCGCGGCGGCGCGCAGGTGCACAGCCAGGATGCGGAAAGCCAGCGCGAGGCGCTCAAGAAATACACGGTCGACCTGACCGAGCGCGCGCGTGCCGGCAAGCTCGATCCGGTGATCGGCCGCGACGACGAGATCCGCCGTTCGATCCAGATCCTGCAACGCCGCACCAAGAACAACCCGGTGCTGATCGGCGAGCCCGGCGTCGGCAAGACCGCGATCGTCGAAGGGCTGGCGCAGCGGATCGTCAACGGCGAAGTGCCCGACACCCTGAAGGGCAAGCGCGTGCTGTCGCTCGACATGGCGGCGCTGCTCGCGGGCGCGAAGTATCGCGGCGAGTTCGAGGAGCGCCTGAAGGCGGTGCTCAGCGACATCGCGAAGGACGA
>NZ_JAAGNW010000351.1:0-1739 GCF_010645215.1 Burkholderia multivorans
ATCTCGGCGATGTCGACCGGCAGAGCGGGGACCGCCTGGCGAACGCGGTGAAATTCGTCAGCAACAGCTACCGCGGGCTCGTGGTCGGCGGCTTGTACTCGTTCAGCAACGCCGCGGGCAGCTTCCACGACGGCAGCGCCTGGAGCGTCGGCGCGACCTACACGCACGGCGATTTTTCGACGGGCGGCAACTACACGCGGCTCAATTCGCCGCGCGGGCTCGCCGGGCTCGACCCGTATGCACAGATGGGCGTGACGACGATGCTCGGCCGGACGGTCGCCGCGGTCGATCCGGCGACGGGCGCCGTCACCGATCTGCACGATGCGACGCCGTTCGCGATCGATTCGCAGTCGATCTTCGGGATCGGCGCATCGTACGTATTCGGCAAGCTGACGATGAGCGCCGACTTCAGCAATACGACGTTCAAGGGCTACGGTCAGTCATCGACGATGCGTGTGTACGAGGCGGGCGGCGTCTACCAGGCGACCGCGCCGCTGTCGCTCGTCGCGGGCTACCAGTACACCACGTTCGAGGGCCATCACTGGCACGAGGTCGCGCTCGGCACGCATTACACGCTGTCGAAACGCACCGATGTCTACGCGGCCCTCGACTGGATGCGGGCGTCGAACGGCGTCGACGCGGTGATCGGCTACAGTTTCACGCCGTCGGCGAGCCGTACGCAGGCGGCGGCGCGCATCGGCATGCGCCATAATTTCTGATCTTTTTTTGCGGCCGGCTCCATCGATCATGTCCGATCCTTCCTCCAACGGCGACGTCCTCGCCGCGCTGCGCGATGCGCTCGGCGCCGATTGCGTGAGCGAAGGCGCAGCGATCGCCGCGCGCTATTTCACGAACTACGGCGAAGCGCCGGGTGTGCGTCCGCGCGCGGTATTGCGTCCGCGCGGCGTCGACGGCGTGAGCCGCGCGCTCGCGATCTGCAGCGCGTACCGGCAGACGATCGTGCCGCAGGGCGGGATGACGGGGCTCGCGGCCGGCGCGGCGCCGGGCGAGCACGACATCGTGCTGTCGCTCGAACGACTGGCGGGCGTCATCGAGATCGACCTCGGCGCACGGGGCTCGTGCCAGATCGGCGGCAACGTCGCGACCAATGCGGGCGGCAATCGCGTAATTCGCTACGGCACCACGCGCGAGCAGGTGCTCGGCCTCGAAGTCGTGCTGGCCGACGGCACCGTGCTGAGCGCGCTGAACAAGATGCTGAAGAACAATGCGGGCTACGACCTGCGGCAGATCTTCATCGGCAGCGAAGGCACGCTCGGCGTCGTCACGCGCGTCGTGTTGCGGCTGCATCCGCGGCTGGCCGCGCCGTCCACCGCGCTGTGCGCTGTGCGCGACACGGCTGCCGCGCTCGCGCTGCTGCGCGAGGCGCGCGCAGCATGTGCGGACCTGTTGAGCTTCGAGGCGATGTGGCCGGCGTTCTACGGCTTCGTGTCCGCGCATACGCCGGGCGTCGGCGCGCCGCTGCCGGCCGACGGCGGCGTCAAGGTGCTGATCGAATGCGCGGGCGCCGCGTCGGCATGCACGGGGCAAGCAGCGGGGCGTTTCGAGGCCTTGCTGGGCGACTGGCTCGAACGCAGACTGATCGACGATGCGGCGCTCGCGCAGAGCGCGGCCGATGCGCAGGCGTTCTGGACCCTGCGTGAAGGGCTCGCGATCGACGATCTGCCGGGCCTCGTGAATTTCGACGTCGGCATTCCGCCGCGCGAGACGGCGGCCTTCAT
>NZ_JAAGNW010000351.1:1749-4048 GCF_010645215.1 Burkholderia multivorans
GATGCGTGCGACCGCGCGCTGGCGACACGCTGGCCGGGCGTCAAGGTGTTCTTCTTCGGCCATCTCGGCGACAGCAACCTGCACGTGTGCGTCTCGGCGCCTTATGCGGCGGGCGAGGGCGCACACGACGTCGACGCGATCCTCTATCCGCTCGTGCGCGACGCGGGCGGCTCCGTCTCGGCCGAGCACGGGATCGGCCGCTACAAGCGCGACTGGCTCGGCTGTTCGCGCAGCGACGCCGAGATCGCCGCGATGCGCCGGCTCAAGCACGCATTCGATCCGCTAGGGCTGCTCAATCCAGGCAAGGTGATCTGATCCGCCTGGATTCGAGGGGAGGTTCGTGCGGCCTGCCGCACGAACCTCGGCACCTTACGCGTCGAGCCGCACCAGCGCGTCGACGGCCACCGCGCCGTGTTCCATCGCCAGCAGCGGGTTGACGTCGAGTTCGACGAGCGTGTCCGCGTGCGCTTGCGCGAACCGCGCGATCGCCATCACGTTCGCGACGACCGCATCGAGATCGGCCGTCGCGCGGCCGCGATAGCCGTTCAGCAGCGGCCCGAGCTGCAGGCCGAGCAGCGCGTCGCGCACGTCGCTTTCGCGCACGGGCAGCAGCAGTGTTGCGGTATCGCGGATCAGCTCGACCAGCACGCCGCCCGTGCCAAGCACCAGCGCGAGCCCGAAATTCGGCTCGCGCTTCACGCCGACGATCAGTTCGAGCAACGGCGCGTCGGCCATCCGCTCGACGAGGATGCGCTCGACGCTCACCTCCGGCGCATGGCGCGCAACCTGCGCGATCATGCGCTCGACGGCGTCGGCGACAGCTTCGGGCGACGCGAGCTTCAGCGCGACAGCGCCGGCCTCGGTCTTGTGCGGCAATTGATCGCTGACGACTTTCGCGCAGACGGGAAAACCGAGCCGCTGCGCGGCGGCCGGCGCATCGGCGGGCGCGACGCATTCGGCGGCCGGCACCGCGAGCCCGTGCGCGGCCAGCATCCGCTTGCTCGCCCATTCGTCGTAGAGACGCGCCGCGCCGCCAACCTCGGGCCCGTTGCCGGCCCGCAGCACGGGCAGCGCGTTCAGCCCGTCGGAATCGAGCACGCGGCGGCGCGTGTCGCCGTAGCGCATCGCAGCGCCGAGCGCGTCGCTGCCTTCGGCCAGGCCCTGCAGCGGTGCGCTGCCGGCCGCGGCCAGACGCGCCGCATGGTCGGGCGGCGTCAGTTCGGGGAACACGGAGATCACCGCGCCGACGACGCCGTGCTGACGCGCCGAGGCCGCGAATGCGCTCGCCGCGATATCACACAGCGGCCGTTCGCCGGTCGCTTCCTGCGGATAGTCGAGGATCATCGCGGCGGCGCGCGGGCGCTCGGCGAGCAGTGCGTCGCAGCACGCGCGCATCTTGTCGGGGTCGCCCCACGGCGTCGTCGTGAAGTCGAGCGGGTTCGCGATCGTCGCATAGGGCGGCAACACCTTGCCGAGCGCGTCGCGGCCTGCCGCGCCGACGCGCGGAAAGACGATGCCCCGCGCTTCACCGAGATCGGCGACGAGCCCCGCGTCGCCGCCCGAAGTGGCAAGCGCGGCGAGCGTGCGTCGCTCGGGCACGCCCGCGATGGCGAGCAGCTTCAGCGTCTCGACTAGGCCGACCGGATCCTTCACGCGGATCACGCCGAGCCGCCGGAACAGTGCGTCGTACAGTGCGTCCGAACCGGCAAGCGAACTCGTATGGCTCAGCGCGAGCTGCGCGCCGAGCGTCGACGCGCCGCTCTTCAGCGCGACGATCGGTACGCCGCGCGCGAGTGCGCGCGTCGCGGCCTCGCTGAATGCGCGCACGTCTTTCAGCCCTTCGAGATGCACGCCGATCGCGCGGATGCGCGGATCGTCGACGAACGCATCGACGAGGCGCGCGATGTCGACCGAGGCCTGGTTGCCGACGCTCGCCAGATACGCGAACGGCACCGAACGCGCGCTCATCGACAGGTTGTAGGCGAGATTGCCGCTTTGCGTGATCACGGCGACGCCCGAGGCGACGCGCGGCGCGCCGTGCGCGACGGGCCACAGCGCGCTGCCGTTCAGGCCGTTGATCAGCCCGTAGCAGTTCGGGCCGAGCACGGCCATGTCGCCGGCCGCGTCGACGAGCGCCTGCTGCAGCGCGGCCCCGGCGTCGCCCGATTCGGAGAAGCCCGACGCATAGACGATCGCGCCGCCCGCGCCGCGCTCGGCGAGCGCGCGCACGACGTCGAGCGCCGGCCGTGCGGGCACCGCGACGAACGCCGCGTCGGGCGGCGCGGGCGGGTCGGCGACG
>NZ_JAAGNW010000352.1 GCF_010645215.1 Burkholderia multivorans
GCCAGTTGGCGATGAGCTTGTCGGAATGCTGGTTGATCGAGAGGGTCTTGCCGTTCTCGGCGCGCGCGATATCGGCCTGGCCGGAGACGAGGGTTTCGCCGGACGGGAGCGCGAAGGCGGGCAGGGCGGCGAGGCCGAGCAGCGAGGCTGCGGCGGTGGCGAGGCGCTTGCCGGCGACGGATTTGCCGCGACGGCGGGCGGTTTCGCCGACCGCAACCCAGCGGCCCTGCGTCAGGTTCCATACCAATGCGTAGGTCTTGTTCATGCTGATTGGACTCCTCGGAATGCGTGTGGCCGGATCGATCCGGAAATGGTTTGCATCGCTAATCAAGTGGGAGAGGCGGCCGGCCTGCTTGCCGCCCTTCCCGGGAACGCTCGTGGCGTTCCCCATGAAGCCGCCCGCCGGGTCGGGCGCGGCGGCGGACTGCTCAGAAATACTGGGCGGCCTGCAGCCAGACGCCGGGCGAGCGGCGGGACAGCGCCGCATGCTCGTTGCCGAGCGGCAGTGCGGCGGTGACGCTGAGCTGGCGCTTGGCGCCATACCAGCTGAGGCCGACGCCGACCGACGACAGCTGGAACGTATTGAGGTCGTCGGACAGCGGCTGCTTGTCGATCTGCGTGCGCCCGGTGTCGACGAAGGTGCTCACCTGCCAGCCCGGCGCGGCCAGGTAGCGGAGTTCCGCCGTGGCCTGCCAGCCCTGGTCGCCGCCGCTCGCGCCGAGCGCATACGCGCGCACGCCGTAGGGGCCGCCGACGCTGAACTTCTCCGACGCGTCGAGATTGCGCGAGGCGAGTTGCGCGCTGAACTGCGTATACAGCTGCAGGCGCGCGCCGAGCGCCTGCAGGCGCAGCGCGCTCAGGTTCAGGCGCGCGAAGCGGCCCGGCGTGTTCGCGCGCCGGCTCGTGCCGAGCGGATCGTTGCTGCGCAGCCGGCCGACGCCGAGCGTCGCGGAGAAGCCGCTGCGCCCGCCGCCGAGCCAGCCGTCCTCGCTGCGGCCGCTGAGACTGAACGACCACAGACCGACGTTCTTGTCGGTGAGGATGTCGAACGCGCGAAAGCCGTCGTGCAGGTTCTTGTTCTCGTACAGGATCTGCGCGTTGAGGCTCGTGCGCCGGCTGCGCAGCAACGGCTGCGTGACGAACACGCTTTGCACGTTGGCGCGACCGTAGATGCCCAGTTCCTCCAGCGGCCCGCCGATGCGGTAGCGCATGTTGGAATAGCCGACGCCCAGGCGCGTCGACGCGGGGCCGATGGGCAGCTGGTAGGCGGCGCGGTAGTAGCGCTGCGAGCGCTCGCTCGTCAGGCCGCGCAGCGTGAGCTGGTCGCCGAGCCCGAGCGGCGTATTGACGTCGACGCTCGCGCTGAAGCGATAGCGGCCCGTCTGCCATTCGCCGAAGTTGTCGAATTCGAGCCCGCCCGTCGCGAACGGGCCGCGCTCCGCGTCGATCAGGAGATCGGTGGTGCCCGGCTCGGCGCCCGCGCGCAGCGTGCCCCTGGCCTCGACGCCGGGCAGTTCGTCGAGCAGCATCAGGCTGCGCTCGAGATCGGCGCCCTGCACCAGCGTGTCGGCGCGCAAGGGGCCGAGCGGCTGACGCAGCACGGCGTCCCGCACCCGGCTGCGGTTGTGGAGTTCGATCCGGCCGTAGCGGCCCTCGACGACGGCGAGGCGCACCTCGCCGTCCGCGACCTCCTGCTGCGGCAGGTAGGCGCGGGCCAGCACGTAGCCGTGCGCGCGGTAGTAGTCGGTGATGCGCGCGGCGGCTGCACGCAGTTGCGCGAAGCTCAGCTCGCGGCCGACGAGGTCGGCGAGCAGCGCTTGCAGGGGGGCGGCGTCGACGTGCTGATTGCCGCTCAATGCGAAGCGCCGCACGGCGACCCGGGGGCCTTCGTCGCTTGCGTCGCCGGCGGGAGCGGCGGGCGGCAGGTCGAGATCGGGCTGCGCGGGGGCGGGGACGGTCGGGCGCGGGGTTTCGATGTCGCGCAGCGCCTGGCCGGCGCGCGGCGCGTCGATGTGCGGCGCGGGCGCAGCCTGTGCCCAGGCGAGAACGGGCGCGAGCAGCGCATAGACGAGGCAGCGAGCGCGGCATGCGGCGTTCGCACGCCTCGGTTCATGACGCGGGCGGGCGGCCGGCCGCGGCGCGTTTCGCGTCGGGTTCGCCGGCGGCGGGAAGGGAGCGTGGATGTCCACGTGGTTGCGCATGTTCAAACTCGAATGCCTCGTTTTGGGTCGGCTGCATGCGCTACCGATATTCCCCGAAGCGCGGACGGATATTACTGAGTGTTTAATCTCGAGAACATTGAACAAGTACTAGCAAAGGTATCGCGGCTTTTTGTTTTGTCGGATTTTGAAATGTATTTTCAATAACCGGGTGCGCATTCGACGGGGTACGTCAAACGGCTTGGTTGGTGGTGTCTGGCGTCTATCGCCGCGGTATAAAAATATAAAACGGGGGAAATGGAGAATTTGAATCGGATGGTTGAGATAAATCTGAATTAAATGAATGAAAGGATCGCGGTATTTGCCGAAGACGAATCCCTTCCGCAATGAACTCGATGCGCGTCGCGGTGTTTTCGGCCGCGTTCGCGCGACGTGATGCGCCTGATCGGACGGCTGCCGCGAACGGTGCATGACCGCGATACGCCGCCGCCGATTCTTGCCGTCGCGGTTATTAATTGATGCGGCGCACGACGTTGATGCGCAGGTCGTGCGCCACTAGTCTGTGCGCATGCACACTCAGCCTTCCGTCGACGACGATTGCTTTGCCATTCGGCGCGCCGCGCGGCATCTCTCCCAGTTCTACGAAAGGTATTTGTCAGGCGCGGGCGTGACTCCCGCGCAATTCTGCATCCTGCGTGCGTTGTCGACGGGCGAGGAACTGTCGATGGTGGAACTGGCGTACGCCACGTCCACGGATCGCACGACGCTGATTCGCACCTTGCGCCCGCTGCTGCGCGGCGCATGGGTCGCACGGCGCGTGACGGCGGAGCGCGGCCGCGGCCTGCGCTTCGTGCTGACCGGGCCGGGACGCGCGAAGCTGGCCGACGCCGTGGCGTGCTGGCGCGACGCGCAGCAGGCGTTCGAGTCGCGCTTCGGCGCGCAGCGGGCCGCGCGCCTGCGGCATGAGCTGTCACAGGTGGTGCGCGATGTGGCGCGCGCGTGACGGCGCGCCGGAGCGGCGCGCATGACGCGGCCGGGCGCATGGGCGGAAGCATCCGCGTGCGGGGACGACAGTCTGGGCGCCCTGCTGTCGCGGGCCGACGCGGCGTTCGCGCAACGGCTGTCGCAACGGACGCGCGCGACGCTCGGCGTGACCGGCGTACAGGGCCGCATGCTGTTCATGCTGGCGCGCCGCCACGATGCGAGCGTGGTCGAGCTGGCGCGCGCGCATGGCGTCGACGCGAGTTCGGCCACCCGCATGCTCGATCGTCTCGAACATCGCGGCCTGCTGGCGCGGGTGCGCGGCCACGACGATCGCCGGATCGTGCGCGTCGCGCTCACGGAGGCGGGTCGCGCGCACGCGGCCGCCTTGCCGGCCATTTTTCGCGCGGTGCTCGGCGACCTGCTCGCCGGCTGCTCGCCGGAGGACACGCGCCACCTCGTACGCCTGCTCGTGCGCATGCGGGCGAACCGGGGCGGCGCGCACGGAACAACATGACTTTCATCGGGGAATCACTGGCATGGACATCAGGGCAATGAAGCGCATCGCGCGGGAGCGTGCGCAATGAGCGCGCGGATCGGCATCACGCGGGGTCGGGCCGTCGTCGTCGCGGCGGCGGCCGCGTTCGCGCTCGCGGGTTGCGCGAACTACATCGGCATCAAGAGCGACAAGCAGATCGCGCCCACGTCGCAGTTCGACACCGCGCGCAGCCTGCCCGGCGAAGGCGGCCAGTGGCCCGCACTCGACTGGGCCGGCCAGTTCGGCGATCCGCAGCTGCCGAAGCTGATCGACGAGGCGCTCGCCGGCAGCCCCTCGATCGCGCAGGCGCAGGCCCGCATCGCCAAGGCTTCGTCGTATATCGAATCGT
>NZ_JAAGNW010000353.1 GCF_010645215.1 Burkholderia multivorans
ATGGCTTGTCGATGTCGAGCAGAACGTCAACCCGGCGATTGCTCGCCCGCCCGGCCGCCGTCGCATTCGAAGCGACCGGATCGGCCTTGCCGTAACCGCGGCCGGCGAACTGGCCGGCCTGCAACCCGTGGTCCCGCAGATAATCCCGCACCGTTCGGGCCCGGCGCTCGGACAGATCCAGGTTGTAGGCGTCGGAGCCGACCGAATCGGTATAGCCGTTGACCGTCGCCGTCCTGATCGATACGCCGTGGGCCTCGTCGATCAGCCGGTCCAGCCGCGCACGGGCGGCAGGCTTCAGGCTGGCCTGCGCCGTGTCGAAGTTGGCGTCGGCGCTCAGCGTCGTGATGGCCGGCGGCATCGGCGCGGCGGCCGCCGGCGCGACGGGCGCGGGCGTTGCCGCCGGCGGCGCGCCGCATTGGAACAGCAGGTTCCGGGCATCCGGCTGGCCGCCCGACGTGACGCCCAGCAGCGATTGCCCCTCCAGCACCCTGACGGGCTGATCCTTGCAGATCGCCGCCGCGGCCTTGCGGCACGCGCCGGGGCCTTCCAGCAGGCCGTAGCAGGTCACGCGATACGCCTGCGCGCCGTCCGGGATCGACACCGAGTAGGCGGTATAAGTCGGGCCCGAGAAGCTCGTACAACCGGCGAGCGCCACGGCGCTCAGCAGTACCGCCTGTTTTGCGTTGAACATGATGTTCCTCTTTCTGTCTTTGACGATCCGATCCGTATCCGGGTAACGGTGAAGTGCGGGGCGTCCGGACGCCCCGCGCCTCACCACTGGTAGCCCGCACCGACGCCGTACGTGTAGCCGGCATTGCCGCCGCTGACCCCACCCCTCAGCTTGATGTTGTTCGTCAGGCGCGCGGTGAAGCCGATCGCCACGGCGCTGTAGCCCTGATAGCTGCCGCCGCCGATCCCCACCGCGATCGTTCTGCCGGCATCCACTTCCGGGATCATCGTCAGCGCGGTTGCCGCCGCGATACCCGAGTACGCCGTGCGTGCGACGTTGTTCACGCTCGTCTGCACCGCGCCCAGCTGGGAGACGTTCACCGCGTCGGTCGGATTCACACCCGCCGCGACGTTGGTGATGCGACGCTCGCTGCCCGGCGCGCCGACCGACACGGTATTGGCCTGGTTCGCCACCGAATTCGCGCCGATCGCCACCGCGCCGGCCGCCGAGGCGGTCGAGCCCTGGCCGATCGCCGTGCCGCTCGCGGCGGACACCACCGCGCTCGCGCCGATCACCGTGGCGCCGTCCGCGTTCGCGCTCGCGCCGTTGCCCAGCGCCACGCCGTTGGCGCCGGAAGCTGCGGCATTCGTTCCGATCGCCGTCGCGTTCAAGCCGGTTGCGCCGTTGTTGCCGTAGTTCCCCAACTGCGTGCCGGCATCGTTCACGCTGTAGTAGTGGCTGCTGGGCGCCGACACGGTCGAGGTCGACAACCTGCTGATGCTCGTCGACAGCGACGTGATCTGCGTGGTGCTGGAGCCCTGGCTCGTCGACAGCGACGCGATGTCCGACATCGTCGACGTCGACAGGGTGTTGAGCGCCTGGATCGTCGAATAGAGCTGCGAGCCGTTGATCGCATCCGTACTCGACGAGGTCACCTGGCCCGCCGCGACATTCGTGACCTGTCGCTCCGCGCCCGGTGAACCCATGCTCACCACGCTCACCGGCGTCGTGCCGGCGAAGGCGTAGGTGGCGCCGCCGATCGTCGCGCTGGCGGTCGGATTCGCGGCGGCCGTGGTCGAGCCGAAGCCCAGGGCCACGTCGCCGGCATTGTTCGCCACCGCGTTCGGGCCGATCGCGACGCTGTTCGTGCCCAGCGCCTGACTGTCGGGCAGCGTCGAGTTCGCGTGGAAATACTTGATGCCCGCGCCGTTGGTGATGTTGTTCACGGTGTTGCCGAGCGAATCGACGGCCTGATCGGTGGCGTACAGTTGCGAACCGTTGACCGCGTCCGTGCTCGTCGCGCTCACCCGGCCCGCCGCGACGTTCGTGATCTGGCGTTCCGCGCCGGGCGCGCCCACGCTCACCACGCTCGCCGGGGTCGTGCCGGCCAACGCGTAGGACGTGCCGTTGATCGTCGCAGTTGCCGTGGGATTCGCCGCCGCCGTCACCGAGTTGGAACCCAGCGCGACGTCGTTCGGGTTGTTCGCCACTGCGCCGGAGCCCATCGCGATCGAACCCGCGCCGCTGGCCGTCGAGGTATTGCCCAGCGCGATCGAACCCTGGCCCGTTGCCGTGTTCGCGTTGCCCAGCGCCACCGCGCCCTGGCCGTTCGAGGTGTTGTTCGCGCCCAGCGCCACTGCACCGGTGCCGGTCGCGACGTTCGGATCGCCGATCGCCACCGCGCCGTTGCCGCTCGCCGTGTTGCCCACGCCGACCGACACCGCCTGACCGCCCGTCGCCGTCGCGTTCTGGCCGATCGCGACCGCGCCGCCGGAATTCGCGTTGGCGCCGTCGCCGACCGCCACCGCGCTCGCCCCCGCTGCGGTGGCGTTGGTGCCTGCCGCCAGTGCGTTGATGCCTGTCGCGCCGTCGTTGGCGTAGTTGCCTTGTTGCGTGCCGTTGTCGTTCACGCTGTAGTAGTGGGTCTTCGCGGCGTTGATGGCGGTCGAGGTCGACGTCGACAGCGACGAGATCGAGCTGTTCGCCGTCGACAGGCCGGTCGAGAGCGAACCGATGCCCGTCGAGGTCGAGGTCGACAGCGACGCCACCGTGCTGTCGGTGGTGGACAGGCCCGTCGACAGCGAACCGATCGAGCTGGTCGCGGTCGACAAGCCGGTCGAGGTGGAGGTCGACAGGGAAGCCACGCTGCTGTTGGTGGTGGACAGGCCCGTCGACAGCGAACCGATCGAGCTGGTCGCGGTCGACAGCCCCGTCGAGGTCGAGGTCGACAGGCTGTTGATCGCCGTGTTCGTCGCGAACAGTTGCGAGCCGTTGATCGCATCCGTGCTCGTCGCCGTCACCTGGCCTGCCGCAACGTTCGTGACCTGACGTTCCGCGCCCGGCGCACCCACGCTCACCACGCTTGCCGGCGTCGTTCCCGCATAGTTGTATGTCACGCCGCCGATCGTGCCGGTCGCCGTCGGGTTCGACGCTGCCGTCACCGAGTTCGACCCCAGCGCGACGCTGTTTGCAATGCTCGCCACGGCATTCTGGCCCAGTGCGACCGCGCCGGCCGCGCTGGCGGTCGAGCCGTCACCCACTGCCACCGCGCTCGCGCCCGCTGCCGTGGCGTTCGTGCCAGCGGCCAGCGCGTTGATGCCCGTCGCGCCGTCGTTGTTGTAGTTGCCTTGCTGCGTGCCGTTGTCGTTCACGCTGTAGTAGTGCGTCTTCGCTGCGTTGACAGCGGTCGACAGCGACGAGATGCCGGTCGAGGTCGACGTGGACAGAGACGAGATCGCGCTGTTCGCCGACGACAGGCCGGTCGAGGTCGAGGTCGACAGCGAGGTGACCGTACTGTTCGTCGTGGACAAGCCGGTCGACAGCGACGAGATACCGGTCGAGGTAGAGGTGGACAGCGATGAGATCGCGCTGTTCGCCGACGACAGGCCGGTCGACGTCGAGGTCGACAGGCTGTTGATCGCGGTGTTCGTCGCGAACAACTGCGAACCGTTGATCGCGTCGGTACTGGATGCGGAGATTCGACCGGCCGCAACGTTGGTGATTTGCCGCTCGGCACCCGACGCGCCTACGCTCACCACGCTCGCCGGCGTCGTTCCCGCAAACGAATAGGTCGTTCCGCCGATCACGGCGCTCGGCGTCGGATTGGGCGCGGCAGTGACCGATCCGGCACCGAGGGCGACGTCGCCAGCCGATGCGCCGGCCTGCGCATTCATGCCCAAGGCAATTGCTGTGCTCTGCGATGCGGATGCCGAATTGCCCAGGGCAATCGTATCGCTTGCCGTGACACCGTTACCCGCCCGTCGACCGATGGCAATGTTGTTGCTGCCGGTCACGCCTTGTCCGGCCTGGAAACCCAGCGCAACGTTGTTCGCGC
>NZ_JAAGNW010000354.1:0-1400 GCF_010645215.1 Burkholderia multivorans
CGGGCGATGGTCGAATGGCTGGCCGCGCGTGCCGGGTCGTTGCGCGTGATCGGCTACGACGCGTTGCGCCTCAGCGTCGCCGAGCGCGAGCGTCTGGTCGGGGGCACGGCGGCGGCGGACTTCACATGGCGCGCGCTCAGCGCGCGCGAGGCCGATCGCGCGATCGGGCTGCCCGGCTGGCGGATCGCGCGGCCGATCTTCAGCGTGCCGGCCGCGGTCACGGGGGCAAGCGTCGCGGATCAGGCGGCCGCGCTCGATGCGCGGCTGCGCGCGCACCTCGGCCGCGACGATGCGGCCATCTGCTTTCTGACCTGCACGGCCGACGATCTCAGCTATCTGCTGAACAGCCGCGGCTATCACTTGCCGCAGGCGTCATCGCATCTTGGTTATCTGTTCGTGCTGCGCGATGCGATCGTGCTGTTCCTGCCGGACGGTTGCGACACGTGCCCGGTCGAGATCGAGGCCGGGTCCGCGTTGCAGGTGGTACGGGGCGATCTTGGCGCGCTGGCGCGCGTGCTGCGCGGGTTCAACGTCGACACGCTCTGCTATGACACGTCGGTCGTGAATTGCGCGGTGCCGGATTTCGTCACGGATCTCTGGCCGGCGGCGCGTCATGTCGATTTCAGCCCGGTCGAGGCCATGCGCGCGAGCAAGACGCCCGAGGTGCTCGAGCAGTTCCGCGATGCGTTCTCGCGCAGTTCGGCCGCGATTGCGGAGACGCTGCGCTGGGCGAAGCGCGGGGTGCCGGGCGAGACGCCGTCGGAAGTCGATCTGGCGCGCCGGATCAACGACGAATACGGCGCGCGCGGCGCGGTCGCGCTGACGTTCACGACGATCGCCGCGAATGGGCCGCACAGCGCGATCGCGCATTACACGGCAGCGGATCCGGATACCCGGCTGACCGAAGGCGAACTCGTCTTGATGGACAGCGGGGCTTACTACGATGCGGGCTTCGCGACCGATTGCACGCGCGTCGTGCTGCGCAGTACGACGCCCGGCACGCGTGCGCAGCCGTGGCAGAAGGCGATCTATACGACCGCGCTGAAGGCGGCGATCAAGGGGCTCGTCACGCATTTCCCGGCGGATGCGCTGGGCGGCGACGTGGACGATGCGGTGCGCGAGGTCTGTCGTGCGCAGGGGTACGACTATGCGCACGGTACGGGGCACGGCATCGGCATCCATGTGCATGAAGGCGGGGTGCGTTTCAGCCCGGGGTCGACCTATGGGCTGGTGCCGGGGGCGGTGATCTCGGTGGAGCCGGGCATCTATCTCGCGGGCCAGGGCGGGGTGCGGATCGAGAACGTCGTGATCATCCATCCGTCGACGCGCGAGGCGGGCAAGGTCGAATTCGAGAATATCGTGTGGGTGGGGTATGACTGGGATCTGATCGACCTGGAACT
>NZ_JAAGNW010000354.1:1410-1814 GCF_010645215.1 Burkholderia multivorans
AACTGCTCGATGAGGCGGAGCGTGGCTATCTGCGCGACTACGAGCGCGCTTGCGTCGAGCGGGGGACGTCGGTGACGGCGTGTCCGTTGCTGGGGTAGGGGGCGTAGGTGGGTGATGGCGCGTACCGGCGCCGTCGCGCGATGCTGGCGTTCTGATGCATCCCTCCGCGTCGCAAAAGATTGCGACGAAATCCGGTCGTTGCAACGACGACCGGACTTTTCCTGATTCGCCCGATGTCAGGCGGCCGAATCGGCACATTGAACGGAAACCGCAACTGGACGTGGCAGGGTAAGCGCGAGCGCGTATCGATGTCGGTTGGGTGACGAGTTCTCCGCGCGTGAATATCCCGAATTTTCGACGGTACATGGAAAGCGAGGCACCTCCTTTCCGTGGCGACGCTCGAT
>NZ_JAAGNW010000354.1:1824-3992 GCF_010645215.1 Burkholderia multivorans
AGAAGAGTCGATGGCGGTGTGCGGCAAGCGTACCGCTTGCTTGGAAAGCATTTTCTACGATTTGCGTCGGTGTGCTTTTCTGCTTGCACCGTTGCTCCGTCAAGGGGCGGGGGAAAGTGACGGCAGGCGCGCAGGTGATTGGGGATGGGCGGCTTATGCGTCTGGCCGTAGACTCGCCTCGCTGAAAGTTCTGTAGGTGACCGGCCGCTGTCGTGGTTGATTGCCCTCGCGCGGCTTTGAAGATTCCCGACCTGTTCGCGACCGCTTATCTCGGTTTTTCATGGCACGACCCGTTATTCATGCTGGTGACGCCGCTCGGCAAGTGCGTGCTGTCATACCGTTGCGGGCACACGGATTGGCCGGGATGAGTGGTGATTAATTGAGAGGACTGCCACTTGAAACGGAATTTTCTCAGAGTGGGCGATCATTCGTCTTCCGGTGGCACGGTCGTGGAGAGCATCCCGACGATGAGTTGCGACGGAGTTGGGCTGACCTTCGTCGGTGCGAGAGTAACTTGTCCGACATGTGGTCAGGTCGGGGTCATCGTTGCGGTGGGACCGCGCTGGCCGGGTGAACTGATGGGCCGTCAAGCGGCGTTGGAAGGCGACACGGTTGCCTGTGGGTGCAGGCCGCGTCCGACGATGATTGCGTCGCAATCCGCGATGCATCAGTCCTTCGAATCCGATGCACTTGTCAGAATGGGCTTCTCCGCTACAGGTGGCCCAGTCGTGCTGGACCTCGGAACACCCAGGCCGTCAGAGGGCTTCTGCTTGTCGTGCATGATTGCGGCGGTCAGGAGTGCTGCCGCGATGATCGTCCGTGGGTGATGGACGATGAGCATTCAAACCCTCTTTTCGGCATGGCAGCAACGGGCGAGTCTTCCGGTTCGTTTATTCGCGCTCGCGGATGGTCTGCTGTTTTCTGAACTCGGAGGTTCGGCACCACAGAGGGCAGGCGAGTCGGCGACGGCCCTGCTCGATGGAACGCCGGATGGATCGCTCGCGAATGCCGGCCCCTGGCTGTTTGACTATGCAACCGTCGAGGGTCCGGTTCAGTGTGTGATTGAGCAAATGGCGCGGGGTGAGTATGGGGTGAACTGGATCATCAGTGCCTATCGCCCGAGCCAACTTGCGAGAGAGCTTCGCGAACGACTGGAGGGTGCGTTGCCGGATGGTCGATCCGTGATGCTTCGCTACTACGACGCTCGTGTGATGCGGCACTTCGCGCCTGCACTGAGTTTGACCGAACGGACAGTGTTCTTCTCTCCCACTTTCGATTGGTTGATCGAGATCGACGGACAGTTATTCAGGGCGCATCCTCATGCCGCTTAATCTCACGCCTGCTCATCTGTCGGCACTTGCGGAGGGCGAGGCTCGCAACTTCGTGGATGGTGTGCGACGCGACATGATAAAAGCCGATCCTGCGTTGACGCAGGATACAGACCTTCAGAAGCGACTATGGGAGGCGTATCAAGCCGCCCGTGTGCTTGGCATTCAGGACAGCGAGCACCTCGTTCAATTTCTGAAGGTCGAGGCATATTCGCCGAGCTTCTATGCGAAACCTGCAACGCATGCCTGGCTGACCAAACCCGGTCGCAGTACAGATGAGCGTTTTCACGTCTACGTTCAGGAAGTCACCTGGCGATCACAACATCCTGACAGCTTGAAGGGAGTCCCACATGGCAGCACCGTTAATCCCTCTGGTGACAGCGTTAGCGGCGGAGGCGGGTCCGGTATTGTCAGCTATTGGAAGCGCTTTATTGGGAGGGGCGGCGGTAGCGGGGATCGGTAGTCTCCGGGGTGACGTCAGCAAGGTGGATGATCAGGCGAAGTCGAAAACGGAATCGCGAACAATCTCGGATTCCACCGAGTCTTGCAAGAAATGTCCGCCGGAGCAGACGGGCACACTCGTGCGAAGCAGGCACGGCCCAAACTGGCCTGCTTATCGGTATCAAGCCCGTGTGACCGGCTTTGCGTTCGATACGGACAACTGTCAGTGGAGCGACGGATGGGAATGGGTGGGAATCGATTACGATGGCTTCAAGCCACAGGAATGTTTGCTACAAGAGGCCAAGGGGAACTACGATCAGTTCCTTGATGGCTCGATCCCGAAATCGGAGGCGTTTTTCAAGGGCTTCCGCCATATGCGTGATCAGGCTATCAAGCGGT
>NZ_JAAGNW010000355.1 GCF_010645215.1 Burkholderia multivorans
GCCTCGTCATAGGCGAACCGGCCGCCATACGCATTTCCCGACAGCGCATTGGAACGATGCACGACGCGTTCGTTGACCGCCGCCATGACGAACGGCGCGATCCACGCATCGAAGTCCGCATCGAAACTCGCGCCCTTGACCATGCGCTGGCGCACCGTGAAGCCGTGCCCATCGGGACACAGCGCATAGGGATTCAGCAGCGCCCTGCGCAACTCGGGATCGGCCGTCGCCTCCTGAACCACGTTGATGAGGCTCGCCACCGTGCCGCCCGACGCGCCGCCCTTGAGCGTCCTGACGCGCATCTTGACGCGGGTCGCCGGCGCGCCCCATGCGCGCAGCGCCTGCTGCTGCAGGAAGTAGACGCCCAGGTCCGACGGCACCGAATCGAAGCCGCAGCAATGCACGATGCGCGCCCCCGATTGCCGCGCCGCGCCTTCGTAGCGCGCGATCATCTGCCGGATCCACTGGGTCTCGCCGGTGAGGTCGCAATAGTCGGTGCCGCTTTCCGCGCACGCTTTCACGAGCGGCTCGCCGTACAACGCATACGGCCCGACGGTGGAGACCACCACCCGGGTCCGCGCGCACAGCGCGCGCAGCTGCGCATCGTTCCCGGCGTCGGCCACGATGACGGGCAAGGACCGGCCCGCCTCGCCCAGCGCCTGCCGGAGGTTCGCGAGCTTCGCCTCGGAGCGTCCGGCGCTGGCCCAGCGCGGTGCATCGGTCTGCCCCGCGAGATGCTCGGCGAGGTAGCGGGTCAGGATCTGGCCGACGAAGCTGGTGGCGCCAAACACAACGAAATCAAGATCCGGAGCGGTCATCGAGGATTCCTTGCGAAGTGCGGAGAGACGGCCGGCGTGGCGGCGCGCTCATTGTCCGACGGGATCGAACGCCGTCAGCGGCGTCGGCAGGTTGAGCACGAACTGCGCATCCTTGACCACGTCCAGGCGCACCTGGGTGGAGGCGCCCAGCCCGTCCAGCAGCTGGCTCAGCGGGCCGCCGCCGCGCGTCAGCCTGGCGTCGCGCGGAAGAATGCGCTGCGCGAACGATAGCATGTTGGTCTGGACCGAGGTCTGGTGCCACGCGCCGTCGATCAGGTGGATCATCGTCGTGCTCGCCATGTGGGACTGCGACGCGACCTCGCGCAAATCCGGCAGCGGCGCGTGCAGGATCACGTCCGGGGTGCCGTCGGGCGCGGCGATGGATGCCCTCACGTCCGCGCCGATGGCCACGTCGATCGCGGCCCGCCATTTCGGCAGCTGGTAGCCGTGCACGCCGCGCACCCGTGCGATCTCCGTCGTGACGGGCAGCGCCAGCACGTGCGCGCAGAAGCTGCGGCGCCGCATCGACTGCAACAGTTCCCGCGCATGCGAGCCGCGCGCGCCCGGCCGCCGGATCACCACCGCGACCGACACTTCGTCGTAGGGATCGTTGTCGCAGACGGCATACGAGAAGAAAGTCAGCGCCACCAGCCCATGGCCGGGAACCGCGCGCAGCGGTTCGAGCGGCGCGGGCAGCGTGGCGCGCAGCCGGTCCAGCGGCGCGAGCATCAGCAACTGCACGCTGCCCGCGCGGTAATAGAAATTCGGCGCCCAGGTCGGGCCGATCCGCGACGCGGCCAGATGCTTGGGTATCCTGCGGAAATATTCGATGTTGCCGGCGGCGGGATCCCGCGCCACCTCGTCGAGGTCCGGGTTCATCCGGAACCGGTCGTAGTAACCGCCCGCCGGCACCTCGACCTGCTGCGCACCGAATTCGACCTGAGTGAAACGCCCTTCCCTGTCCATTGAAGTTCCTCGATGAATGCCCCGGCGTCCCGCTGCGGCCCCCGCCGGTCGGTAACCGTTGGCGCCCACTCTAAGATTGAACACAGCTTCAAGGTCAAGCGTTGCAGGTCGCGTCAGCGCGCCGCATCGCGCCCTTGAAAAAGAGGCTTGACCTTGAAGCTGACTTCAAACCTAAAGTCGAGCCACGATCACACGAGGCCCTCTGCCATGAACGTATTCGACACCCTGACGCTCCCCAACGGGTCGAGCATTCCGAACCGCATCGCCAAGGCCGCCATGGAGGAAAACATGGCGGACGCCGACCATGGGCCGTCGGAGCCGTTGATGCGTCTTTATGAAGCCTGGGCCGAGGGCGGCGCGGGCCTGCTCATCACCGGCAACGTGATGATCGACCGCCGCGCGATGACGGGGCCCGGCGGCGTGGTGCTCGAAGACGACCGTCAGCTCGACAAGTTCCGGCGCTGGGCCGCGATCGGCCGCGCCCGGGGCGCGCAGTTCTGGCTGCAGATCAATCACCCCGGCCGCCAGATGCAGGCCAACCTGGGCCAGGAAACCTGGGCGCCGTCGGCCGTGGCAATGGACCTGGGCAAGATGTCCAAGTACTTCGGCACGCCGCGCGCGATGACGCGCGAGGTCATCGACGACGTGATCCAGCGCTTCGCGCGCGCGGCGCGGCTCGGCGAGCAGGCCGGCTTTACCGGCGTGGAAATTCACGCGGCGCACGGCTACCTGCTGAGCCAGTTCCTGTCGCCGCTCACCAATCGCCGTACGGACGAATGGGGCGGCTCGCTGGAGAACCGGGCGCGCCTGCTGCTGGAGATCGTCAAGGCGGTGCGCGCCGTGGTGTCGCCCGGCTTCGCCGTCGCGGTGAAGCTCAACTCGGCCGATTTCCAGCGCGGCGGCTTCAGCGTCGACGATGCGCGGCAAGTGGTGATGCTGCTCAACGGGCTCGGCGTGGACCTGGTCGAGCTGTCGGGCGGCAGCTACGAAGCGCCGGCCATGCAGGGCGAGGCGCGCGACGGCCGCACGCTCGCGCGCGAAGCCTATTTCGTCGAGTTCGCGCGCGACCTGCGCAAGGTGGCGAAGATGCCCGTGATGGTCACGGGCGGCATCCGGCGCCGGCCGGTGGCCGAGCAGGTGGTGCAAAGCGGCGTGGACATGGTCGGCATCGGCACCGCGCTCGCCCTCGATCCGCATCTGCCGCGCGACTGGCGCAAGGGCAAGGACAATGCGCCCGCGCTCGCGCCGATCACCTGGAAGAACAAGGCGCTGGCCTCGCTCGCCAACATGGCGAGCGTCAAGTTCCAGCTGCGCAAGCTCAGCCGCGGCCAGGCCACCGATCCGCAGGTCGCGCCGTGGCGCGCGCTGGTGCTGCAGGAAGTGGGCAATGCGTGCCGCACGCGCCGCTACCGGCGTGCGATGGCGCAGTTGGCCCGGCATTGATAGGAAAGCGACGCCCCGAAACCCGGGGCGTCGCACCGTCAGCTTTCTCCGGCGCAATGCCCCGTGTCAGCCGATATTCGGTCCCGTCGGGATGAGAGCGAGCACGCTGTCGGGAACGATCACGGGGTTATCGATTCTCAATTGGAATTTCTCTCCGATAGCCCGATCGGGAATCCACATTTTCACGCCATTGCTAATGACATATTGAGGCGGCGGTCCCGCTTTCGCGACCACCGCGCCATCCGACAGGGCGGTACCGCGTGGACAAAGATTAACCACGTAATCGTTTACCTGCACCTTGGGCGACTTGAACAGGTTGTCCATGGTCTTGCGGTTCGGAACGTGGCGCAGTTCCCCGTGCAACACCAGGTAGACCTTCTGGTCGCCGGCGACGCTGTGCGTCACGAGCAAGCCGTCATAGATGCGCCAGTCGACGTCCACGATGGCCTCGTCGATCTTGGCCAGCACCGCCGTCGCATCGGCATTCCTTTCACGTCCTGAAATCTCGCTCATTGCGGTTCCCCTTTCAATTTATTAATTAAATTGCCGCTTCATTTCTCACGAAACGGCAGATACGAATATAGAAATCGTTAAACCATTTACCAAGTCGAAAAACAAAAAAAGCGCATCGCTTTCAATTGCTTCAATTCGATGAAATTTATCTGACGATCGGATTTCCCGGTTCCGATCGCAGGCGCATGCGGGACCCATGCATCCCGCGCATCGCAGGCATGC
>NZ_JAAGNW010000356.1:0-1475 GCF_010645215.1 Burkholderia multivorans
GCTCCGTCGATGCGCCGATGTCGCGCCTCGCATGCAGATAGAGGTCGTAGTGGCTCATGTAGCCGCGCGGCGTCTCGTCGCATTCCTCGCCGAGCACGATTTCGTTGATGAGCCGCGCCGCGTTGATGTTGAGCGGCGGGATCCACGGCACCGACACCGTCGTCAGATCCGCCTGCAGCCGCTTGACCAGCGACATGAAATCCCACACCGCGAACACGTGCCATTCCATGAACGTCCGCAGCTCCTCGATCGACCGAATCGAATGAAAAACCGGGTGATTGGCCAGCGCATCGTGCCGCGCGGCAAGCTTCGATTCGAGCAACTCAATCTTGGCCATGATGTTATCCCTTGATGAAAATCGGATTATGTTTTGATGCCGGGAAAAAGATCGCGGAAAGATCGTTACCCGTCATGGCGAGCGGAACAGTGTGTCGTGGGGCCCGGCTCGCGCCTCCATATTAATAAGTCGGAAGCTCGTGGTAGCGCCTTTTCGACAGACGGGGACGTGATCTGGGCAACCAGGGCCCGGCTAGCCTGCGTAGGGATTTTTACTCAGCCAGGTGGATTTTTTTATTGGTTTTTGTCAGTGCGATCTGGCGTGCTTTGCGGATGCGCAGGTCGAAAATATAAATTTTGTTAATCCGGGGCGCGCGGAATTTTATTCATCCCGGCGAAGTCAGGTCCGACCTGCCCGGTTGCAACCCGGCGTAACAAAATAACTGCGGGGAGTCCGCCTGGACAGGCGGCTCCCCGCATGGGTCATGCACGCCGCGACGGGCGCGTGTGGATCGGCTTATTCGAGGCTCATTCCGCGCGGGCCCCGATCACGAACTCGAATGTGTCGACGCCGTCGACGCCGCCCGTCACGCGGTCGCCCGGCTGCAACGCGCCGACACCGGCCGGCGTGCCGCTGAAGATCAGATCGCCCGGGCGCAGTTCGACGGAGCGGGACACGTGGCTGACGACGTCGGCCACCGGCCAGATGAGGTCCGCGAGATCGCCTTGCTGGCGCAACTCGCCGTTGACCGCGAGCCAGATGCGGCCGGCGGACGGATGGCCGAGCGTCGCAGCCGGGTGCAGCGGGCTCAGCGGCCCCGAGGCGTCGAAGCCCTTGGCCCAGTCCCACGGCCGGCCGAGTTTCTTGGCCTCGGCCTGCAGATCGCGCCGGGTCAGGTCGACGCCGACCCCGTAGCCCCATACGTAGTCGAGCGCCGTGGCGGCCGGGATGGCGCGACCCGCGCGGCCGATCGCGATCACGAGTTCGATCTCGTGGTGCAGATCGGCGGTCAGCGGAGGATAAGGCACGCTGTCGCGCGCCGGCACGATCGCGTCGGCCGGCTTGGTGAAGAAGAAGGGCGGTTCGCGGTCGGGATCGTGGCCCATCTCGCGGGCATGGTCCGCGTAGTTGCGGCCGACGCAGAAGACCCGGCGCACGGGGAAGCGGGACGCGCTCCCGGCGATCTCGACGGAAGGCG
>NZ_JAAGNW010000356.1:1485-2558 GCF_010645215.1 Burkholderia multivorans
TGCCGGCGGGCGGCGCGATGGGCGGCGGCACGGCAAAGTCGGTCATGTTCGGTTCCTGTCTGGTTGGGACATCGGCGCGGCCGGCCCGCGTGGGCCCGCGCGCCGCTCTGCCGTCACGATAGCAAGCCTGGGACGTCGACACTGCGACGCAAGTGGCCAATTCATGGACATAACTACGCCCCGGGCGGCCCGCCGGCGCTGTTGGCCTCCCGGTAATCCTTCGGCGACAGGCCGACGCGCGCGCGAAAACGCCGCGAAAAGTACGCTTCGTCGCGAAACCCGACCGACCGCGCGATATCGGTGATGCGCCGCGTCGTGTGCGCGAGCAACGATTGCGCGAGCGCGATGCGGCGGTCCGTGACGAGATCGGTAAAGGTGCTGCCGGTTTCCTTGCGGATCAGGTGCGCCAGATAGTTGGGCGACAGGAACGCCGCCTCCGCGGTGCCCGCGAGCGTCAGCTCGCCGTTGGTCAGGTTCGCGCGCACATGGCGCAGCACGCGGGCGAGCGCGTCGCGTCGGCCCGCGCGCGGCGCGCTGCCGTGCGTGAGCCGTTCGAGCGGCCCGGCGTATTGCACGCAGACGAGGCCGATCAACTGCAACAGGTAGCCGCGCAGCAGCGGCACCGAGCCGAACGTGCGCGAGCGGTCCGTATCGAGCATGCGCTCGGTGAGCCGGCGCGCCTCGTCGAACGCGGCGCCCGTGAGGATGAAATCGAGATGTTCCTGGACGCGGAACGGCGCCAGCTCCGGCGCGCGTTGCGCGGGCAGATCGTCGAGGTCGAGCGGATCGACGTCGAGGTCGGCGCGCAGGAAGGCCAGCGAGAAATTGACGACCACGAAATGCGCGCCGGGCGGATGCGGGATCAGATGTTCGCGGTAAGGCGGCACGAATGCGAGCGCGCCGCGCGGAAACGGACGCGTGACGCCGCCGATGCGCTGTTCGGTGTCGCCGCCCAGGTTGAACTGGATCTGGAAATACGCATGCCGATGAGGCTCGGTGATCGCCTGGCGCGTGGTCTGGTCGCGGATATAGAAATCGAGGCGATCGCTGCGCTCGGGCATCGCGTAGATGCG
>NZ_JAAGNW010000356.1:2568-3944 GCF_010645215.1 Burkholderia multivorans
GAGTCGCGATGGTACAGCGGTTGCGCGTCGCGCGGGCAGCCTTTGGCCATACAAGGCCGACTGCCCGGCATGGCCCCGCGCCGGGGGCGTCGCGAGTCTTTCCTTTCGGTCAGTTTCGTAATCTGTATATAATAATCATTCTCATTTACAAACTCGCACCCGGCCATGCCGGGAACAGACGGCTCATGTCGGCAAACAAACTGCTGCTGCATCAGGAAATCGGCACGCTCTATACCGGCCACCATCGTTGGCTGCAGGGCTGGCTGAGCAGGAAGGTGGGGTGCGCGCACCGGGCTGCCGACCTCGCGCACGACACCTTCATGCGCCTGCTCGCCCGCGACGAGCCGATCGGCGCCGGTGAGCCGCGCGCATTCCTGACCACGGTCGCGCAGCGCGTGCTGTTCAATCACTGGCGGCGCGAGCAGGTCGAACGCGCCTACCTGGATGCGTTGCAGCAACTGCCGGAAGCCCATGCCCCGTCCCCCGAGACGCGCGCGATCCTGCTGGAGACCCTGATCGAGATCGACCAGTTGCTCGACGGCCTGCCCGTCGTCGTGAAGCGCGCGTTCCTGCTGTCCCAGCTCGACGGGCTGACGCACACCGAGATCGCCGCCAAACTGGGAATCTCGCTGTCGACCGTGAAGCGCCATCTGGTCAAGGCAGGCGCGCAGTGCTTCTTCGCGCTGGCCGCATGAGGGCGGCGACGTCCCGGCCCGGCGTGCCGCCCGAGGTGGCGCAGCGTGCCGTCGAATGGTGGGTCGAGCTGGGATCGGGGCGTGCCACCGACGCCACCCGCGCGGGCCTCGCGCGCTGGCGCGCGCAGGATCCGCTGCACGAGGCCGCTTGGCGTCATATCGAGAAGGTCAACGGCCGGTTTGCACGGTTCGCCGGCGGCGCCGGTGCCGAGGCGGCCCGCACCGCGCTGCTCGCACCTGCGCGGCGCCGGGCGGCGCTCAAGACCCTGAGCGTGTTGCTCGGCGTGGGCGGCGCGGCATGGATGACCGAACGCAGCACGCCCTGGCAGGCCTGGCGCGCCGACCTGCGCACCGCGATCGGGGAGCGCCGCACCATCACGCTCGCCGACCGGACCGTGCTCACCCTGAATACCGACTCGGCCGTCAATCTCCGCTTCGATGCGCTCGCGCGCACCATCCAGCTGGTGCGCGGCGAAATCATGGTCGCGAGCGGCCACGATCCGCACGCGCCGGCTCGCCCGTTCTCCGTCGTCACGGAGCAGGGCGCGCTGCAACCGCTCGGCACGCGCTTCGCGGTGCGCGGGCAAGCTGCGACGACCCGGCTCGAGGTATTCCAGGGCGCCGTGCGCGCAACGCCGCACGATGCGCCCGCCGCTGCCCGCGTCATCGACGCCGGCCAGC
>NZ_JAAGNW010000357.1:0-1019 GCF_010645215.1 Burkholderia multivorans
ACCTGCTCGATGCCGTCGCGCTGCTCGTTCGAGGCGGCGGTGATCTCCGTCATGATGCCGGTCACGCGCGCGATCGCGCGCTGGATTTCCTGCATCGTGTCGCCCGCCGAGCTGACGAGCCGCGACCCCGTCCCGACCCGCTCGACCGATTCGCCGATCAGCGTCTTGATCTCCTTGGCCGCCGTCGCCGAGCGCTGCGCCAGCGTGCGCACCTCGCCCGCGACCACCGCGAAGCCCCGGCCCTGCTCGCCCGCGCGCGCCGCCTCGACGGCCGCGTTCAGGGCGAGGATATTGGTCTGGAACGCAATCCCCTCGATCGTGCCGATGATGTCCGCGACGCGCTGCGAACTCTGGTCGATCTCGGTCATCGTGCCGATCACCTCGCTCACCACCAGCGCGCCCTTGGTCGCGATATGGGTCGCGCTGTCCGCGCACTGCTGCGCCTCCCGCGCGTTGTCCGCGTTCTGCTTCACGGTCGCCGTCAGCTGCTCCATGCTGGCCGCGGTCTCCTGGAGCGATGCCGCCTGCTCCTCGGTGCGCTGCGACAGGTCGGTGTTGCCCGCCGCGATCTGGCGCGTCGCGGTCGCGATCGATTCGGACCCATTGGTCACCTGGCGCACCGTGTCGGACAGGCTGCGCTGCATGTTCGTCACGCCCTTCACCAGTTCCGCCATCTCGTCGCGCGAGCCCCAGCGCAGCTCCGTCGTGAGGTCGCCCTCCGACAGCCGGCGGAAGTGGTTCAACAGCCGCACCACCGGTTGCGTGATCGCGTAATGCAGCCCGATCGCGCAACCCAGGCAGGCGGCCAGCCCGAACAGGATCGCGCCGCCCATGCCGAGGCACAACCAGCGGTAGTATTGCTGCGCGGTATCGAATTCCGTCTTGCCGCGTGCGGTCTGATAGGTGTCGAGGGCGTCCGCCGCCTTCGACAGCGCGACCGACAGCGGCGGCACGACCGTCATCACCAGCCGGTCGGCATCTTCGCGGTGCCCGGCCTTCACCGCATCGATCATCGGTCG
>NZ_JAAGNW010000357.1:1029-2613 GCF_010645215.1 Burkholderia multivorans
AGCCCGTCGTCGATGAACGCGCGGCGCGCGGCGCCCGTCTGCGCGGCCAGCGTCTTCTCGTCGCCCTCGTGAGGCAGCGCGTCGTAGTCGCGCCAGGCGCGCTCCGAGGTCGCGAGATAGCGCTCGGCCTTGTCGACGGTGTCGCCGACGTCCGACGCTTCCGGATGCAGAATCGCGCGGTCGAGCGTCGTGCGGACGATCGCGAGGTTCAGGTTCGCGGAGGACAGCGCCGTCTTCGAGGCGAGCTGCTGCGTGTAGGCTTCTTCGAGCGCATCGTTCGAGGTCTGCATGCCGAACAGGCCGACGAGGCCGGTCAGCACCAGCAGAATGGCGACGAGGCCGAGTGTGGAGAAGATCCGCGTGCGGATCGAAAAACGGGAAAACAATGCATTCATGGCGAATCGGGCGCGGTAAGGGAAGTCGTCAGACGTCACAGGCGTTTACGGTTGGCCTGCGAAAAACTTGAGACGCGTACTAGGCGACCCCGGCCCGCGCGGGCCTGTCGTGCGTGAAGCTTGATCCATGTCAAGCGCGCGGAGCCGGGCAAGCTGCGCCGGAAGCGCCCGGCGCGGCCGCGGCCCCTGTCCCGCCCGCGCAATGCCGCGGGCGGCGCCCGACGCGCCCGACGCGCACCGCGCGCGCGGCTCGCGCTAAAATCGACGCATGTCGAAATCCGCCAAGCCCACCCCGACCCGCGCGCCCGACGCGCCGGAGGTCAACGAGTACACCGTCGACGAACTCGCTCGCGTGTCCGATACGACCGTGCGCAACGTGCGCGCGTACCAGGATCGCGGCCTGCTCGCGCCGCCGGAAAAGCGCGGCCGCGTGGGCATCTACGACGACACCCACGTCGCCCGCCTGAAGGTCATCAACCACCTGCTGGCGCGCGGCTACACGCTGTCGAACATCCAGGACCTGATCAAGGCCATCGACGACGGCCACGACCTGCGCTCGATCCTCGGCCTGGAAAACGCGATCGGCGGCCGCTGGTCGCACGAGCGGCCGCAGACCTACTCGCTCGCGCAGCTGATCCAGATGTTCGGCCCGCAAACGCCCGCGTCGCTGTCGCGGGTGGCCGAACTCGGGCTGCTGGAGCGGCGCGGGCTGTCGTTCGTCGCGAAAAGCCCCGCGATGCTCGAAGCCGCCGCCGCGATGACCCACGAGGGCATTCCCGCGCGCGAGCTGCTCGATGCCATGAGCGTCGCCCGGCCGCATTTCGACGCGATCGCCCGCGCACTCGTCGAGCTGGTGGTGCGCCGTCTCGACCGCTACGACGCCGACACCCTGCCGCCCGCGACCGACGTGCCGGCGCTCGTCGACGCGATCTGGCGGCTGCGGCCGCTGTCCGCCGTGTTCGTCGAGGGCGAGATGAACCGGGCGCTGGAAGCCGCGTCGAGCGCCTACCTGGGCGGCCGGGTCGCGACCATCCTCGACAAGAAGCTCAGCGACCAGGCCGCGCGCGACGCCGCCGCGCCCCCGCCGCCCGCCCCGCCGCGCAAGAAACGTTAAGCGCGCGCCCGTCATATTCATATCGGCAATGCTTGGTTGGTGCGGGCCGCTGCCCGTGCGACGATTCATCGAAGC
>NZ_JAAGNW010000357.1:2623-3925 GCF_010645215.1 Burkholderia multivorans
CGCTTCGATGAACGTTTCAGGAGATTGCGCCGATGTTCCGCGTTGCCCGCTGGATTCCCCGTACCGTGGCCGCCGCCCTGGTCACGCTCGCCGCCGCCTCCGCCTTCGCGCAAGACAGCGCGGGCGCGGACAAGGTGCTGCGCATCGGCTACCAGAAGGCGGGGCTGCTCTCGATCGTCAAGGCGCAGGGCGCGCTCGAAACCCACCTGAAGCCGCTCGGCTACACCGTCAAGTGGTTCGAATTCCCGGCCGGCCCGCAGCTGCTCGAAGCGCTGAACGCCAACAGCATCGATTTCGGCTATCCCGGCGCGCCGCCCCCCGTGTTCGCGCAGGCCGGCGGCGTGCGCTTCGTGTATGTCGGCGCGGAACAGCCCTCGCCGCACAGCGAGGCCGTGCTCGTGCGCGCCGATTCGCCGATCCGCGACGTCGCCGCGCTGAAAGGCAAGAAAGTCGCGCTGCAGAAAGGATCGAGCGCGAACTACCTGCTGCTCAAGGCGCTGCAGAAAGCCGGCCTGCGCTACGAAGACATCCGCCCGGTCTACCTGCCGCCCGCCGACGCGCGGGCCGCATTCGAGAGCGGCGACGTCGACGCCTGGGCCGTGTGGGATCCGTATTACGCGGCCGCGCAGGCCACGCTGAAGGCGCGCACGCTCGCCGACTACTCGGGCCTGGCGGGCGCGTACAACTTCTACGAGGCGACCCGCGATTTCGCGGAGCGCCACCCCGAGGTGATCAGCGCGACGCTCCAGCAGGCGCGCGCCACCGGGCTGTGGGTGAACGCGCATCCGACCGAGGCCGCCGCGCTGCTCGCGCCGAAGGTCGGCCTGAGCCCCGCGCTCGTCGAGACCTGGGTGAAACGCACGCCGTTCGGCGCGGTGCCGATCGACGAGCGGATCATCGCGTCCCAGCAGGGCGTGGCCGATGCGTTCCTCGACGTCAAACTGATCCCGCAGAAGCTCACCGTCAGCAACAACGCGTGGATCCATCGCGACGTCGCGGCGGCGCTCGCCGCGAAGTAGGCGGCACTGCCCCGCGCGCACGATGCGCGCGGAACCGCGCGGCGCGCCGTCAGCGCGCGCCGACCTTGCGCTGCCGCCACAGGCACAGCAGATCGCACGCGACATGCGCGGCGGCAATCGCCGTGATGTCCGCGTGATCGTAGGCGGGGGCGACCTCCACCACATCCGCGCCGACCAGGTTCAGGTCGCCGAGCCCGCGCACGATCGCGAGCGCCTGCGCGGACGACAGGCCGCCCGCGACCGGCGTGCCGGTGCCGGGCGCGAACGCCGGATCGAGACAGTC
>NZ_JAAGNW010000358.1 GCF_010645215.1 Burkholderia multivorans
TACCCACAATTCGTCATCAACGATCGGCGCTTGCATTCCTCATGATCCCGTTGCTCAGATGCTTGAGGTTAACAGGTCGCCGGTGAAGTTAACAGCCTCTTCGGGGTCTTTTTGAACTGGCCTCTTACATAGAACAAGCTCACTCAGGTTAAAGGCGGTGATCGGCAAGCGTCCGTTTTGCCGTCAGCATCAACACTTTCGACAAAATTGAGAAGCTATTGATCGGCGACGAACGTGCCGCTCTTATAGTGATATTTGCGTGTGAGCGGCGCCGGTCTGGTGTAGTTCAACCAGTGGATCTGGAAACCACTACCATCTTCCGTCCATGTGATCGCAAAATAGGGCGACTTGTTTCCTGAATCGGTGAACAAATCGATATTCTTGAGGCAGCTCTGTACGAGTGTCGAATACGCTTGTTCTGCTCGATTGCCATTTAGGCGAAGCACATAAAGCGTACCTTCCTCGCCCGCTCCACAGTAGCCGTTTGGATTATCGCTGGACGATCGATTGACCACAACCAGGACGAATTCCTGGCCATCGATCACGGTGGCCTGAGCTGCGGGAAATGCGATACTTGATGACGACATCAATGCACGACGTAGCTCCGTAGGAACGGTAAGCGTCAGCAGCTTGCCATGCCGTGCGTCAGCAATGACCAGTCGGTGCGCTTTTTCCTGCAAAATCGGTCCCGCGCTTAGCTGAACAAACTGCGGTGCCGGCGTTTGTCCGGCCGCGACAGAGCTGACACATCCAACAATCGCCGCACATGTTTGCCATGTGATCTGCATAACAGACACCAGATTAAATCCAAACGTGTTCATCGGAACGACCGGACTTCCCTTGCTTGTACGTGTCCTTGTCTCGCTTGTGCAATTCTTCCACAGTCTCGCCTGCGTTTGCATCCTTCGACATGTCCCAGCCAATATTGCCGGTGTCCGGATCGCACATAATCGGTTTGATGAAAGCGTGATGCCATGCTCGCGCATTGCGCGCGTCAGGCCCGCGACGTATCGAAACGGCGAATTCCCCTTTGACGGCCACCCGTGTCAGACCCATCGCACCGCTCTCGCATGCATTCGCACGCGTGGCGCGACCGTCAACGTGAGCGCCACCAGACCACATCGATAGACGGCGGCGACTCGGTGCGCGGCAACCCTGCCCGTGAAGCCACTTCGACCGTGCCGCTCGCGCCCCTATCGCTCTACGTGCTTTCCACCCATTGACACACCTACTCGCCTTCACTCTATACTTCCCGAAGCGTCGAAAATTGTTGAACAATTAAACCCTAAAACCGACGCCTGACCGGCCACCGCCAAAGATTCCGGCCGGATTTCGATATCTGCCAACCCTTCACAAGGCCACCGCGTCATGTCGAACTATCCCGCCGCCTACCAGAACAGCCAAGGCTCCATCCTCAACCCCGACCTATCCTTTTATTCCTCGATCGCGCAGCACCAAGACGCGCGCCAACGCATCGAATCGCACGTCGTACCGATCCGCAGCGGCTTCGCGTGGACTGTCCCGGCCGGCCACGTATTTCGCATCGTCACGCTGGAAGGCCCGCAAGTCGCCGACTTCAACATGTGGAACCTGCACAATCCTCGCGAACGCATGTGGGCATCGCGTACGCGCCAGCTACAGGCCGCGCACGTCACGACCTTCGATCGGATCTGGTCGACGCTGCCCTACCTGCGCCCGATGGTCACGATCACCGACGATACCCTGGCCGGCTACGGCGTCGACGGCGACGGCGGCCGCGTGCACGATCTGCTCGGCACGCGTTGCGATCCCTACGTGAACAAACTGCTGACCGGCGAGGATTTCCATTTCCACTGCCATTCGAACCTCGTCCGCGCCATCGCACCTTACGGATTGACCGAATTCGACGTGCACGACGTGCTGAACGTGTTCCAGTGCACGGGGCTCAACGACGACGACAAGTACTTCATGAAAGCCTGCCCCGCGAAACCGGGCGATTACCTCGAGTTCTTCGCCGAGATCGACCTGCTGTGCGCGATGTCCACCTGCCCGGGCGGCGATCTGTCGGTGCCGATGTGGGGCCCCGATGCGCGCGACCCGATCGACGTCTGCCGGCCGCTCGGCGTCGAGGTGTACCGGCTCGACCCGCGCCTGCTCGAAGGCTGGTCGCAGCCGTCCGTCGCGCCCTACCAGGGCCGACACGGCATGCAACCGCCGCACGCACCCTGGCAGCACCACAAAACCGCATGACAAAGTCCGTAGAATGACGAACCGCCGCCGTCGACCGACCCCACCGACGGCGCACGATCAGGAGAGGAGCGAACAAACGGCATGGCGAGCGAAAAAACGGGCAGGCAATCGGTCTCCGACCGGATCAGCCATCAATTGCGCGAGCGCATCATCAACGGCAAGCTGCCGCCCGGCACCGCGTTGATCGAGATGGATCTCGCGGCCGAATACGACACGTCGCGCAACTCGCTTCGCGAAGTCCTGCACCAGCTCGGCCGCGAAGGCCTCGTGACGTTCGTGCGGCATAAGGGTGTCGTCGTGCGCACGCTCAATCGCCAGGATGTGCGCGATCTCTATGTCGCGCGCCGCACGCTCGAACTGCATGCGCTGAACACCGCGGAGCTTGCGCAACCGGCCGTTCTGGAAAAAATGCAGGTCGCGATCCGCGCAGCCGAGCGCGAACTCGATAAGAACAACTGGCAGGCCGTCGGCACGCACAGCCTGCGCTTTCACCAGCACATCGTCGCACTACAGAAAAGCGCATTGCTCGACGAATTCTTTAGAACCATCTCCGCGCAACTGCGTCTGGTGTTCGCCTCCGATCCCGACGAGAAACGCGTGCAGACGCCCGACTGGATTCAGCGCGAATACCAGATCTACGACCTGCTCACCCGGAACCAACGAAGCAAAGCCGTCATCGCACTCGCGAGCTATCTCGACGATTCCGAACGGATGCTGCTGGACGCGATAAAGCGCAGCCAAAGAAAGGCCGCCTGAGGAGCGCCGCGCCGTACAATGCGGCGCGTGCGGCTCCTGCATCGCGCGTCATCCGGCGTCTTCACCGGCCGGCAGCGCATAGCTGCCGTCCTCCCGATGCGTTTCGAGCCCCGTCAGCGGCGGATTGAACACGCACACGAGATGCAGATCACCGCGGGTCGCGCGCAGGATGTGCGGATCATTCAGGTTCAGCGCGTAGATCGTTCCCGGCGTGATCCGATGCACGACCCCGGTGGCCGTATCGACCACTTCCCCCTCGCCTGCCACGCAGTAGTTCGTTTCGAAGTGGTGCTTGTAGTGCAAATGCAGTTCCGCGCCTTCCTGCACGCGCGTTTCGTGAACCGAATAGCCGACGCCGTCCTGCTTGACGATCATGCGCTTGCTGTCCCAACCCGGGCCGCGTGCGTGGCGCTCGGTGTCTGCGATATCGGCCGATCTTACGACTATCATGCGCACCTCCGATGAATGACGAGGAAAGAGGACAAGGCGATTCATCCGCCAAAAAACGGATCAAGCGGGATCGGTCAGCAGACGTTCGACCATTTCCGCCGCGTCGAGCAGACACGCGTCGTCACCGCGCCGCCCCGTCATCAGCAGGCCGATCGGCTGCTTCGAGGGCGGGTCGCACGGCACGCTGACGCTCGGCAGGTCGAGCCGGTTCGCGAACTCGGTCAGCTGGAATGCGCGTGCGTTCTGCGCCAGATACACGGTTTCGTCGGCCAGATCGGCAATGCGCGGCGGCAGCATCGGCACGGTCGGCGTCAGCACCGCATGCGCGTCGCCCAGTTCAGCGTGGTAGGTATCGGCCAGCACCGCCAGACGCCGCAGCGCGGCCGCATAATCGTGCGCGCGCACGCGTTCTCCCGCAGCGATACGTGGGCCGACGAGCGGATCGTAGCGATCTGCGTCAGTCGCCAGTCTCAGGCG
>NZ_JAAGNW010000359.1 GCF_010645215.1 Burkholderia multivorans
ACCCGCGGCATTGCGATGACGCCCCAGCCCTTGCCCGCCCACGCCTGCGATACGCGGATCCAGCACGACGCATCGGCTTCCGTCGTCTTGTAGCGATCCCAGTGGAAATGCACCTTGATCCGGCCCAGCTTGTCCGTATAGACCTCGGAGACCTGCGGCCCCACCACCGTCGCGCTCTGGATACCCGGCACCTTCGGGCGCTTCGTCACGAGCAGCGGCCGATACGGCTGGTCGTCGGCCAGCGCGTGGAACTTCACCGTCACGTTGCGCCCTTTCGAGGTGCTGTCCGGCCCGTCCTGGATGAACGACAGTTCGCTGCCGATCACGTAATAGCGGCGGTTCCGGTTCAGCGCCGGATAGCCGACCAGCGTGAACGCCTGACCGGCCGTCAGGCCGCGCGCATTCGCCTCGCCGGCCAGCACGTGCGCATCGGCCTGGAATGCCTCCAGCCGCAGGCGCGCGAGACGCTCGCCGTTCTCGGCGTTCTGGTAGCCGGTCGCATAGTCGTAGTACTCGAGCTGCACGCCCGTCAGCCCCGGCCCCGGCTCCGTCTGCGCATCGCTGTCGAGACGGTTCGACGGCGTCCAGTAGTTGAAGTCGCGCAGCGCGACGTTGTTCGAGCGCACCTGCCGGCTCCGCTGCAGGCGCTGCACGCCTTCACGCCCCTGGATCGCACGGCCTTCCTCGCCGTCCGGCAGATATTGAAGCTGGCCGAACTGGGACGGCTGGTCCTCAAAGCGCTGCGTATCCGACAGCACCACGACATGCCGCTCGTTCTCGTGCTCGACCCAGAAATAGATGCCTTCGTCCTCCAGCAGCCGCTTGACGAAATTCAGGTCGGTTTCCTGGAACTGCACGCAGTACTCGCGCGGCTCGTAGTTTCCTTCCAGGTCGAACCGGTAGTCCGTGCGCTGGTGGCCTTGGAACACCTGCTCGACGATGTCCGGCACGGTCAGGTTCTGGAAGATCCGGCTGTTACGGTTCTCCTCCAGGAACGACAGCCAGCTGTTCAGTTCGAGCGTGTAGGTGTACTGCCCGCTCAACTGCCCCGTGTCGTAGCCGCCGAACACATAGGTGCTGAACGTGCGCACCGCGCCGTTGCCGAGATCGATGTCGGCGAACAACGGCGTGCCGAGCAATTCGTCGAGGTCCAGTTCCGGATCGCGGCTCAACAGGTCGAGACGGTAGGACGGCTCCCGCGACAGGCGTTCGTCGGCGGTCAGGGCCAACGCGATGCTGCCCGGGTCCAGTACCTCACTGCGCAGTTCGATCAGACGCATGTCGGCTCTCCCATCAGCTCTTCACCTGCATGCCGAGCTTCTTCAGATCCACGCCTACGTCCGAGTAGCTGACGCCCGTATAGGAATAGCTGAAGCCCGTGACCGACACGCTGCTGCCCGTGGTCGACACGCTCGACCCCGTCGTGCCCACCGAGCTGCCGGTCGTCGACATGCTCGATCCCGTCACGCTCGTCGAGCTGCCCGTGGTCGAGGTCGATGTGCCGGTGATGCTGGTCGACGTGCCGGTGGTCGAGGTCGACGTGCCGGTGATGCTCGTCGAGGTGCCCGTCACCGACGTGCTCGTGCCGGTCATGCTGTTCGACGTGCCCGTGTACGACAGCGACACACCCGTCATGCTCTGCGACTGGCCCGTCGCCGACGTACTGACATCCGTCATCGACGATGTCGACACGCCCGTGAAGCCCGTGCTGACGCCGGTAAACGAGGTGTTCACGCCGGTGAAGCCGGTCGACACGCCGGTGAACGAGGTCGATACGCCCGTGAAGCTGGTGCTGACGCCTGTGAACGAAGTACTGAGCCCGGTGAACGACGCCGATACCCCCGTGAAGCCCACCGACAAGCCCGTGTACGACACCGAGATGCCCGTATAACTGACCGCGATCCCGGTCACCGAGGTCGTCGTGCCCTTCACCGTGATGTTCAGATCCTGGCCGACCGCCTTCGAGTCGTTGCGCTCGACGGTCTGCTGCATGTCGCGCTCGGCGTGGATCATCACGCGCTCCGCGCCGCGCTGGTCGTCGAACGTCAGCTGGCTCGCGTTCTGCGCCTGCCCCGCCAGCTTGGTCGAGCGCGACACCAGGCCCGTGTAGCGCGTGTCCTTCGGCAAGTCGTAGGGCGTCGGATTCTCGCCGTTGTAGACGATCCCCGTCGCGAGCGGCCGGTCCAGATCGCCGTCCACGTAGGTCACCACCACTTCCTGCCCGACCCGCGGCATTGCGATGACGCCCCAGCCCTTACCCGCCCACGCCTGCGATACGCGGATCCAGCACGACGCATCGGCCTCCGTCGTCTTGTAGCGATCCCAGTGGAAATGCACCTTGATCCGGCCCAGCTTGTCCGTGTACACCTCGGACACCTGCGGCCCCACCACCGTCGCACTCTGGATGCCCGGCACCTCCGGGCGCTTCGTCACGAGCAGCGGCCGATACGGCTGGTCGTCGGCCAGCGCGTGGAACTTCACCGTCACGTTGCGGCCTTTCGACGTGCTGTCCGGGCCGTCCTGGATGAACGACAGTTCGCTGCCGATCACGTAATAGCGGCGGTTCCGGTTCAGCGCCGGATAGCCGACCAGCGTGAACGCCTGCCCGGTCGTCAAACCCCGCGCGTTCGCCTCGCCGACCAGCACGTGCGCATCCGCCTGGAACGCCTCCAGCCGCAAGCGCGCGAGACGCTCGCCCTTCTCGACGTCCTGATAGCCGGTCGCATAGTCGTAGTATTCGAGTTGCACGCCCGTCAGCCCCGGCCCCGGCTCCGTCTGCGCATCGCTGTCGAGACGGTTCGACGGCGACCAGTAATTGAAGTCGCGCAGTGCGACGTTGTTCGACCGCACCCGACGGGTCCGCTGCAGCCGCTGCACGCCTTCGCGTCCCTGGATCGCGCGCCCTTCCTCGCCGTCCGGCAAATACTCGAGCTGCCCATATGGCGCCGGCATATCGTCGAAACGCTGTGTATCCGACAGCACCACGACATGGCGCTCGTTCTCGTGCTCGACCCAGAAATAGATGCCTTCGTCCTCCAGCAGCCGCTTGACGAAATTCAGGTCGGTTTCCTGGAACTGCACGCAGTACTCGCGCGGCTCGTACACGCCTTCCAGTTCGAACCGGTAATCGGTGCGCTGGTGTCCTTGGAACACCTGCTCGACGATCTCCGGCACGGTCAGGTTCTGGAAGATCCGGCTGTTGCGGTTCTCCTCCAGGAACGACAGCCAGCTTTTCAGTTCGAGCCTGTACGTGTACTGCCCGCTCAACTGCCCCGTGTCGTAGCCGCCGAACACATAGGTGCTGAAGGTGCGCGCCGCGCCGTTGCCGAGATCGATGTCGGCGAACAACGGCGTGCCGAGCAATTCGTCGAGGTCCAGCTCCGGATCGCGGCTCAGCAGGTCGAGACGGTAGAACGGCTCCCGCGACAGGCGTTCGTCGGCGGTCAGGGACAGCGCGCTGCTGCTCGGATCCAGTACGTCGCTGCGCAATTCGATCAGGCGCATACCGGGGCTCCTTCCGATCCGGCAGGGATCGAAGCGTCCGGTTCGTGCGGCAGCGCGACTTCATCCGATGCGGCGCCCGGCGGCGCATCGTCTTCGTCGAACGTGAGCGACAGCGTGTCGCCGGCCGACAAGCGCACGCTGCGCAGCGTCCGGCTTTCCGCACGTGCGGCGAGCACGCCGCGCGCCACGGCCGGCAGCACGTGCTGGCGCAACAGGTCGCGCACCGCGCGCCCGTTGGCCGGGTGCTGCGCGACCGCCCGGGCCACCCAGCCCGCGACCGCGTCGTCCACGCGCCAGTCCAGCCCGTTCTGCGCGAGCCGCTGGCCGATCTCGTCGAGCGCCTGGCGCGCGATGC
>NZ_JAAGNW010000036.1:0-16748 GCF_010645215.1 Burkholderia multivorans
ATCGATGCGCGCCTGATCCGCGACGGCGGCAGCGCGCTGTCGCAGATCGACGAGCGGCTGGTCGAGATGAGCAACGGCTGCATCTGCTGCACGCTGCGCGAGGACCTGCTGGTCGAGATCGGGCGGCTCGCGCGCGAGCGGCGCTTCGATTACCTGCTGATCGAGTCGACCGGCATTTCCGAGCCTTTGCCGGTGGCCGAGACCTTCACGTTCCGCGACGAGGCGGGGCACAGCCTGTCCGACCTCGCGCGGCTCGACACCATGGTCACGGTCGTCGACGCGTTCCATTTCGCGCGCGACTATGGTTCGCACGACTTCCTCGCCGACCGCGGCGAATCGATGGGCGACGCGGATACGCGTACGGTGGTCGACCTGCTGACCGAGCAGGTCGAGTTCTGCGACGTGATCGTGCTCAACAAGACCGACCTCGTGACGGCGGAGGAACTGGCGCGCCTGAAGGGCGTGCTGCGCGCGCTGAACGCGCGGGCGCGAATCGTCGAGAGCCGGTTCGGCGCGGTGCCGGTCGACGAGGTGCTCGGCACCGGCCGCTTCGATTTCGAGGCGGCGGCGCTGGCGCCGGGCTGGTTGAAGGAAATGCGCGGCGAGCCTATTCCGGAAAGCGAACAATACGGCATCACGAGCTTCGTGTACCGCGCCCGGCGGCCGTTCCATCCGCGCCGGCTGCACGACTGGATCAATCGCGAGTGGCCGGGCGTGGTGCGCTCGAAGGGTTATTTCTGGATTGCGTCGCGGCCGGAGGCGGTCGGCGAATGGTCGCAGGCCGGGGCGATTTCCCGGCACGGGCGCGCGGGTAGCTGGTGGGCGGCCGTGCCGCATGAGGCGTGGCCGCGCGATCCGGATGCGCTCGCGCAGATCCGCGGCCGCTGGGACGACCGGTTCGGCGACCGGCAGCAGGAGCTGGTGCTGATCGGCACCGGGATGGACGAGGCGACGCTGCGCGCGGCGTTCGACGCCTGCCTGCTCAGCGACGCGGAGCTGGCGTTGCCGGAATCCGCGTGGCGCGGCGGCGACGATCCGTTTCCGGACTGGCGCCGCCCGGCCTGAGCGCGCGGCGTCCGCCCGCGCGCCCTGGCCGGACGGCGTTCAGAACGCGGTCGACCAGTTGACGAACAGCGTGTCCTGCTGCTGCAGCTGAATGCCGTTCAGGTTCTGCACGACCGGCTTCACGTACTCGACGCCGAGCCGGTGCCCCTTCAGCGGGCCGGAGCGGACCACCGCGTTCAGGCCGACGCCGACCTTCAGCACGCGGCCGCCGTAATTGTGCTGGTGATCGTCGGGGCTCGAATGATGATGCGGGCCGTTGTAGTGCCCCTTGATCGAACCCTGCGCGCTGAAGTTCAGGCGGGCGGTGGCGCTGAGCCAGGGCGTCACGCGATAGCCGCCCCAGGCGTTCGTTTCGACGCGATTGCCGAGGCGGTAGCCGGAGCGGTTCGCGTGCTGCATCGGCACCTGCGCGAGCAGCTGCGCGCCCCAGGTCCAGCGCGCGGCCCGGCCGGTGTAGGTGAGGCTCGGGATCGCGTCCCAGGTGCCGCTGCCGAGCTGCATGCCGTAGTGGACGAGGGTGCCGTCGCCGTTGCGGCGCGACACCGAGCCGGTCGGGATGCTGAGGCCGAGGCCCGCGTGCAGGTGATGGCGGCCGTCGTCGTAGAGCCGGAACAGGCCGGCTGCGACGGTGTCGCCGAGCCCCGACGCGCTGTGCGACATCGCGCCGCCGCCCTGGGTCGCGTCGTGGCCGCCGCCGTGCCGCGCCGCGCTCGCGCCGTGGCCGCCATGACCGCCGCCCGGCAGCATGTTCATGGTCATCGGCATGTCCATGAACATCGGCATCAGCATCACGTTGAACCAGCTGGTCGGCGCATACATCAGGTGCAGCATGTGCATGTCCATCCGCATGCCGGTCGGCCGGATCTGGTAGCCGGCCTGGCCGAGCGCGTGATCGTCGACGGGGCGGCCGCCGTTTTTCAGTTCGCCGCCCGTGCGGCCGTGGACGTAGCTGTAACCGATCATCCAGCCGCCCTTGTCATGCATGTGGTCGTACATCACGCCGGCGGGCGCGTGGCTGTCGGGCGTGAGGCCCGCGCCGGGGGCGTCGTGCGCGCCCGCCGAGGCGGCGAACAGGGTCGCGGCGAGCGCGGCTGCGGCGCTCAGGGGGCGGGCGAGCGCGGGAAGGGGGGAGAACATCATTCAGGTATCCGATTGAAAAGAGATGGGCAGCCCGGCGTCGACGCGCGTGCGTCGTCCGGGGCGACAGCCGGGGCGGGATGCGCCCCGCCGGGTTCCAGGCGTTCAAGCGGATACCGGCGGGCCGCGCGGGTGTGCGTGGCGCCAGGGATCGAAGCGATGCGGCGCGGGCGACCACGCGGCAGGCGTGGCGTCGGGCGTCGCCGTCGCTGCCGGCGGCTGGGGATCGGGGGCGGGCAGCCCGAAGCTGCCCGCATGCACGTGACAGAACGGGCATGCGTCGAGCGGCGCGTGCGCGCAGTCGGCGTGCGGCTGGCCTGAAGCGGCCGCCGCGGGTGCAGCCGTGGTCGGTGCGGCGGCGGGGTGAGGCGGGTGTGCTTCGTCGCCGTGGGCGGTCGATGCCGTGCGCGGCGCGACGTTCGCCGACGGAATCGCCGACGCGGGTGCAGCCGTGGTCGAGGCTTCGGCCTGATGAGGCGCGTGTGTTTCGTCGCAGTGCCCGGCCGATGCCGTGCGCGACGCGACGTTCGCCGAGCTAATCGCCGACACAGCCGCAGCCGCGGTCGATACCCCGGCGTGACGAGGCGCACGCGTCTCGTCACAGTGTGCGGCCGGCGCGGCGCGCCACGCCGCCTTCACCGAGGTGATCGCGGGCGCGAGCGCGTTGAGCAGGACCGCGAACAGGGCGATCCAGACAGCGCGACGCCAGTGACGGGCGAGGGGCATAGCGGACGGTCGGCGCGCGGCGCTCAGACGAGGAGGCCGCCGGGGCGGCCGATGCCGTGATCGATGTCCGCGCGCGCGTTGCGCTCGGCGTCGCGCAGCGCGGCCAGTTGGGAATCGAAGCCGAACAGCGACGCGACCTGGAAGCGGCGGCGTTCCGTCTCCGGCTGCCGTATGCCGCGCAATTCATAGAATGCGTCCCAGCGCCGGTTCGCGCGCTGGATCGCGAAGACGCCGTACTCGCGGCCTTTGTAGGGGATATAGCGGATCAAGGACATGCTCATGCTCGAGTGGGTCGGCGGCGCGGCGCCGACGGCGCGCGCACGCGCAGCCAGGGCGCCATGCGTCGCAGCGTGTCGTCGCGTCGGATGAGGTGATGCCAGAGCGCGGCGGCGACATGCGCCGCGATCACGAGGTAGAACACGCGGGCGAGCGTCTGGTGCAGCGGCGCGAGGCGCGCGACCAGATCGGCGCTCGCGCCGACGAGCGCGGGGAAATCGACGCCGAGCAGCGGCGCCGGCACGCGCATCCCCTTGGCGTTGACGATCAGCCAGCCGAGCAGCGGCTCGACGATCAGGAGCGCGTACAGCAGCGCATGCGCGGCGCCCGCGATGCGCCCGGCGGGCGTGATGCGAGGCTGCGCCGGCGCGGTGCGACGGGCAAGCAGGCGCGCGAACAGGCGCGGCACGGTCAGGAGCAGCAGCGCCATGCCCGCGCCGATATGGGCGACCATGACCGAGCGCATCGGCAGCAGGGCCGCGTCGACGGCCCAATGGCGCAGCTCGGCCGCCAGCAGGGCGGCGCACATCAGCGCCGCGCCGAGCCAATGGCAGGCGATCAGCCAGCGCTTGGGCGGTGGGGAAGTGGGTGACATGAGGTTCATGAAATCAAGGGATTGGGCCGCATTCTTGTCGGCGCGCACGGCCCGGACAATCAATGTCAACAGAGTCTCAACGGCCCGGCGGCCGCGCGCGAAGCGCCGCGCCCGCGGCCGCCCGCGCGGCATGCCGCACCGCGTCACGCGGGCGTCGCTGCGCGCCGCCCGGGTTCTGCCCTATGCTGTGCGGACCGGGCGCGCAGGTCGCGCGCCGCCACCGGACAGGAGCCGCAATGCCCAGCAGTCCCGCCGCCGATTCTTCCTCCCCCGCCGCGCAGGCCGACCTCGAGCCGGCCGCGCCCCTGTTCATCGCGCCCGAGCCCGATACGCAGAAGCCGGTGCGCGGCAGCCAGTTCGTGCTGAAGTCCGGCGACGCGTTCGTGGTCTGCGATGCGCTCGGCGACATCGGCGGTCATGACGACGGCCTGTTCGTCGACGACATGCGCGTGCTGTCGCAGTGGCGGCTCACGTTCGGCGGCCGCGCGCCGTCGCTGCTGTCGGGCGCGACCAGCGCCGACAACGCCTCCTTCGCCGCGCACCTGACCAATCGCCCGCTGCCGCCGCTGGGCGGGCACGAGACGCCGGAAGGCGTGATCCACAGCGAGCGGATGCGGGTGCTGGAAGACAACGTGCTGTACGACGGGCTCACGCTGACCAACTACGGCACGAGCGACGCCGAGGTGCCGCTGTCGATCTCGTTCGGCGCCGATTTCAAGGACATGTTCGAGGTGCGCGGCACCAAGCGCGACCGGCATGGCGCGATCGCGCCGCCGTGCGTCGACGCGGGCGCGGTGCGGCTGGGCTATGTCGGGCTCGACGAGGTCGAGCGCACGGTGCGGATCCGTTTCTCGCCGGAGCCGGACGCGCTCTCGCCCGACCGCGCCGACTACACGCTGAAGATTGCCGCGCAGGCCTGCGTGTCGATCTATCTGACGGTCGAGGCGCAGGTCGGCGCGGCGGGCGCGACGGCTGCCGCGCGGCCGCCCGAAACCGGCGGCCGGCCGGCGCTGCGCAAGGCGCTGGTGCGGGTGCACCGCGCGATGCGCGAGCGGCGGCGCGCGATGGCGCGGGTGCGCACCAGCAATCCGCTGTTCAACGCGTGGCTCGATCGCTCGCTCGCCGACCTCGGGCTGCTGACGACGCAGCTCGACACCGGCCCGTATCCATACGCGGGCATTCCATGGTTCTCGACGCCGTTCGGCCGCGACGCGGTGGTCACGTCGTTGCAGATGCTGTGGCTGCAGCCGTCGCTCGCGCGCGGGGTGCTGCGTTTTCTCGCCGCGCATCAGGCGCGCGAGACTTCGGCGTTCCACGACGCCGAGCCGGGCAAGATCATGCATGAGTTCCGCCGCAGCGAGATGGCGGCCACGGGCGAGGTGCCGTTCGCGCTGTACTACGGCGGCGTGGACACCACGCCGCTGTTCATCGTGCTCGCGGGCGCCTATCTGGAGCACACCGGCGACCACGCGCTGATCGACGAGCTGTGGCCCGCGCTCGAACGGGCCGCGCAGTGGGTGATGCGCGTGTGCGACCGCAATCCGCACGGGCTGCTCGATTACCAGCGCACCTCCGAGCGTGGACTCGCGAACCAGGGCTGGAAGGACAGCCACGATTCGGTGTTCCATGCCGACGGGCGTTTTCCGGACGGGCCGATCGCGCTGGTCGAGGTGCAGGCCTATGCCTGCGCCGCGTTCGGCGCGATGGCCGGGTTCGCGCAGCGGCGCGGCCATACGGCCGACGCGGTGCGTTACACGCAGCGCGCGCGCACTTTGCGCGAGCAGGTCGAGACGCTGTTCTGGATGCCCGAGGCGGACTTCTACGGAATCGCGCTCGACGGGCACGGCGAGCTGTGCCGGGTGTTGGCGTCGAACGTCGGGCACCTGCTGGCGTTCGGCCTGCCGGAGCCGGCGCGCGGCGAGGCGGTCGCCCGCGTGCTCGGCTCGGCGCTGTTCCAGACCGGCTGGGGCGTGCGCACGCTCGCCGCCGGTCAGCCGCGCTTCAATCCGATGGCTTATCACAATGGCTCGGTGTGGCCGCACGACAATGCGCTCGCCGCGCGCGGCCTCGCGCGCTACGGCGACAAGCGCGCCGCGATCGATCTGCTGCGCGCGCTGTTCGAGGCGGCGGTGAGCTTCGACATGCGCCTGCCGGAGCTGTTCTGCGGTTTCCCGCGCCGGCGCGGCGAGCCGCCGACCGCGTATCCGGTCGCATGCCTGCCGCAGGCGTGGGCGGCCGGTGCGCCGTTCATGATGCTGCAGGCCTGCCTGGGCGTCAGCGTGGACGCGGCGCGCGGCGAGGTGCGGGTCGAACGGCCGGCGCTGCCCGAGGGAGTCGACTGGCTGCAGCTCGATGGCCTGCGGGTCGGCGACGAGAGCGTGTCGCTGACCTTCAGGCGGGTCGACGGCAAGGTGGTGGCGTCCGCCGAAGGGCGCGCGCGCGTGGTCGCGGCGCTGTAGCTTGCGCCAGGCCAGCCCGCGTTTGCGACCCGGGGCCTAGAATGGCGATATCGCGCAGCTTCGCGCCCACCCGAACCAGGAGATTCACCATGTCGAACGACCCGCAGCCCGACCGCGATCCGGCGCGCCTCGAACAACTCGAGGCCGCGGTCGAACATCTGCATGAATCGCTGGCGTCGCAGCGCATCGCGGCCGGCGCGGCGAAGGGCATCCTGTTCAGCCTGGTCGAGACGCTCGGCGCGCTGATCGGCGATCCCGACCTGCCCGAGCACGCGCGCTCCGGCTACGAAGCGCTGCGCGACAAGGCGAGCGAACTGAAGACCACGCTCGACCGGCACTGAGCCGGCGCCGCCGTTGCCCCACCCGAGGGCGCGGCGGCAATCCCGTTTGGATTCAATGCGTTGCCGCGCGCGTGCGCAGGATATCCACATGCTTGTTAACAAAATCTGTTGATAACCGGGGCCGCACGCCCCGGAGCCTCCCCCCGATGACACCTCCCCGCATTCTGGTCAGCGCGTGCCTGCTGGGCGCGCCGGTCCGCTACGACGGCTCCCCGAAGACGCTGCGCCATGCGCTGCTCGCGCAATGGCAGGCCGAGAACCGGCTCGTGCCGATCTGTCCGGAGCTGGCGGGCGGCATGCCGACGCCGCGCCCGCCGGCCGAGATCCAGCGCGCGGCGTCGGGCGCTGCAGTGCTGGACGGCGTCGCGCGGGTCGTCGATCTGGAGCGTCAGGACGTGACCGAGGCGTTCGTCGCCGGTGCGCGGGCGGCGCTCGCGCTGGCGCGCGAGCATGGTTGCCGCCATGCGTTGCTGACCGATGCGAGCCCGTCGTGCGGCAGCCGCGTGATCTACGACGGGTCGTTCAGCGGCCGTCGCCACGACGGCGCGGGCGTGACGGCGGCGCTGCTCGCGCAGCACGGCATCGCGGTGTACGGGCAGGACGACATCGAGGCGCTCGCCGCGCACCTGCAGCGCGACGCCGCCGGCTGAGCGGGCGCGGCCCGCGCGGCTCAGGCGGGGCGCGTGAGCAGGTACTCGGCGTCGGCCTCGGCGACGATCCGGAAGCCGAGCCGTTCGTAGAGCCGCTGCGCGGGATTGCCCTTGAGCACCTTCAGCGAGACCGGCACGCGCTGCCGGTCCGCTTCGTCGAGCACGCGGCGCAGCACGCGTGCGCCGACTCCCTGCCGCTGATGCGCGGGCAGGATCTGAATCTGCATCACGACCCAGCCGTCCGGCTCGCGGTACGCCTTCAACAGGCCGGCCGGCGCGCCGTCGAGGCAGACGATCTGCGCGTCGTCGAGCCGCGCGCGCACCCGCGCGGCGTGGCTGGCGGGGTCGGTCGGCTCGCCCGCGCGCAGCAGGTGTTCGGTCATGGTCGCCTCGCGCAGCGCGAGCAGGAACGGGAGATCGGCTTCGGTTGCGGGGCGCAGCGTGACGGCGGCTTCGGGCATCGGGAAGGCGGGGGCGTGCCCGGATCGGGCGGGTTGCGGGAAAAGTGTGTCAGTTCAATGACTTGGCGGCCGCGTGCGCAGGATATCCACATGGTTGCCAACAAAAACTGTGGATAACGTAGCGTGCCGGGAACAGACTGACAAGCGCAGTGGACGGCGGCGCAAAAAAATATCGGCGCGCGTGTCGATTCGCGCCCGCGTCGCGCGTCGTAGGAAAGAGCGCGTCGCTGCGCGGCGCGCTCGATTCGTGAACCGCTTACTTCCTCCCGTCAGGAGCCCTGCCATGTCCAGTTCCGTCAAACCCATCCCGGAAGGGATGCATACGCTGACCCCTCACCTGATCTGCGACGGCGCCGCCGACGCGATCGCGTTTTACGTGCGCGCGTTCGGCGCCGTCGAGCTGAGCCGGCTCGACGCGCCGCAAGGCGGCCGCTTGATGCACGCCTCGCTGCGGATCGGCAATTCGGTGCTGATGCTCGCCGACAGCATGGAGGGCTGCGGCGTGCGCGATCCGCACGCGCTCAATGGTTCGCCGGTGTTCCTGCACCTGTACGTCGAGGATGTCGACCGGGTGTTCGCGCAGGCCGTGGCGGCGGGCGCGACGGTCACGATGCCCGTCACCGACATGTTCTGGGGCGACCGCTACGGCCAGCTGCGGGATCCGTTCGGCCATGCGTGGTCGGTCGCGACGCATCAGCGCGACCTGAGCGCCGACGAGATCCGGGCCGGGATGGCACAGATGGCGGCGCGCTCATGAACGGCCGCGACGCCGGCGCGACGGGCCTGACGCTGTACGCGCATCCGTTCTCGTCGTATTGCCAGAAGGTGCTGGTCGCGCTCTACGAGAACGACACGCCGTTCACGCTCCGGCTGCTGTCGCAGGACGATCCGGACACGCTCGCGGCCTGGGCCGCGCTGTGGCCGCTCAAGCGCATGCCGGTGCTGATCGAACATCTCGGGCTCCGCCATCCGGGGCCGGTGCAGCTCTTGCCCGATGTGCCGGCGGACGCGCTCGAGGTGCGCACGCTCGACCGCTTCCTCGACAACTACGTATCGACGCCGCAGCAGAAGATCGTGTTCGATTGCCTGCGTCCGCCCGAGGCGCGCGACCCGCGCGGCGTCGCCGACGCGCGCGCGATGCTCGATACCGCTTACGCGTGGCTCGATGCGCGGATGGCGGATCGCGAATGGGCGGCGGGCGCGCAGTTCAGTCTCGCGGACTGCGGCGCCGCGCCGTTCCTGTTCTATGCTGATTGGACGCACCGGATCGAGCCGTCGTTCGCGCATCTGCTCGCGTACCGGCGCCGCCTGCTCGCGCGGCCGTCGTTCGCGCGCGCGGTGGACGAGGCGCGTCCCTACCGGCCGTTGTTTCCGCTCGGCGCGCCCGAGCGCGATTGAGCGGCCTTCGAACCAGGAGACAGACATGACGCAACCCAAGGCGCTCGTGCCGGCCGTCGCGCTGGCGAGTCGCAATCCGATCAGGTTTCCGAATGAAAGCGCGGCCTACCGGCACGCGCGCAATGCGCTGCTGGCGGAGGAGATCGCCTTGCGCCGGCATATCGAGGCCGTCGCGGCGCAACGCCGCGCGCTGCCGCCGGGCGGCGCGGTGACGGCCGACTACCGCTTCGAGGGCGAGCGCGGGCCGCTCGATTTCGCGGGGCTGTTCGGCGAGCGGACGACGCTCGTCGTCTACAGCTACATGTTCGGTCCGCAGCGCGAGCGACCCTGTCCGATGTGCACGTCGCTGCTCGGCGCATGGGCCGGCGAGGCGCGCGACATCGGGCAGCGCGTGGCGCTCGCGGTGGTCGCGCGCTCGCCGCTCGAGCGGCTGGTCGCGGTCAAGGCGGCGCGCGGCTGGCGCGACCTGAATCTGTACACGGACCTGGACGGCAGCTACACGCGCGATTATCACGGGCTCGACGCGGACGGCGACGAGATCCCCGCGCTGAACGTCTTCACCCGGCGCGACGGCGAGATCCGTCATTTCTGGTCGGGCGAGATGGGGTTCTGGACGGCCGATCCGGGCCAGGATCCGCGCGGCGCGCCCGATCCCATGCCCTTGTGGACCGTGCTCGACATGACGCCCGAAGGGCGCGGCGACGACTGGTATCCGAAACTCGACTACCCGGATTGAGCGCGCGGCGCACGGCCGTTGCCGCATTCGTGGCGGCTGGGGGAAAAGCCTGCGGGATCAAGCGCTTGGGGCGCGCATGCGCAGGATATCCCCAGGCTTGCCAACAAAAATTGTGGACAACGCGGGCCGCCCGCATCGGTCGCGCGTCGCGCCGCCGGGCGCGCGGCGCGTGCCGCCCGCTTGAGCCGCGCATGAAAGACGAATCGCATCAATGAGTTAACCGGTCGATGCGCAGGATATCCCCAGGCTTGCCAACACAAACTGTGGACAACGAACGGCGCGCCGCGCGCGGCGGCGCTGCCGCGTGTGTGTCGTCGGGAGGAAAACCGTTTCTCGTCAACGTGTTGGCGTCGTCGTGCGCAGGATATCCCCAGTGTTGCCAACATAATCTGTGGAGAACCGAAGGCGCCCGGCGGGCCGCAGCAGGGGGCTGTGCCGCGTGCGTGACCCGGATCGAAACTCTCTTGCGCATCAAGGACTTGAGGCAGGAGTGCGCAGGATATGCACAAGCTTGCCAACAAAAACTGTGGACAACGCGCGGCTGTGCGCTCGCGCGTCACGGCGCGGCGCGCCTGCCGCATGTGTGATCCCGTGGGAAAAACTGAATGGCGTCAAAGGCTTGCATGGGTGATGCGCAGGATATCCCCAATGTTGCCAACACATTCTGTGGAAAAGCCGGAGGCACGGGTAACGAGAGCGAGGCAAGTGAACATCCAAATGATTAGCTATCCTTCCGATAATGCATGCCACTGCGTGCCGCTTGTCCGGCGAAACCCACGAAAGCCCGGCGGATCAATGGCTCGAGTCGCGCGTGCGCAGGATACCCTCGGGTTTGCCGACCTGTGCCGTGGACAACGTGGAGCCGCGCGCGGATCCGGCCCGCGCGGGCGCGAGTGATACCATGTCGCGCCAGTTTCCCGCTCATCACGATGCCCGCCACTTTCGACGAACTCGCGTCCCTGATCCGGGCGCAATTTTCCGAGCTGAGCCCGCAATTCCAGGTGGGCGCGGCGTTCCTGCTCGATCATCCGGACGAAGTCGCCGTCTCGTCGATGCGCAAGGTCGCGCAGCGCGCGGGCGTGCAGCCCGCGTCGCTCGTGCGGCTCGCGCAGCTGCTCGGCTTTCCCGGCTGGAGCGCGCTGCGCGACCTGTTCGTCGCGCGCGTGCGCACCCGTCCCGAGCGGCTCACGCAGCGCGCTCGCTCGCTCGTGCGGCCCAACGCGAAAGCCTCGCTCGCGCGCGACCTGACGGCCGCGCAGCAGCACAACCTCATCGTGACCGCGGCGCAGAACGCGCAGGCGATCCTCGCTGCGGCGAAATTGATCCGCAAGGCGCCGCACGTGCATGTCGCGGGCTTCCGCTCGTGTCACCCGGTGGCGTTCGGCTTCGTCTACGGCTATCGCCTGTTCCGGCCGACGGTGTCGCTGCTCACGGGCCTCGCCGGCTCGCTCGACATGGAACTGCGCGGCATCGCGAAGGGCAGCGTCACGCTGGTCATCGGTTTCGCGCCTTACTCGGCGGAAGCCGGCCGCGTCGCACAGGCGGCCCGCGAACAGGGCAGCCGAATCGTCGCGATAACGGACAGCGCGGTGTCGCCGATCGCGCTGCACGCGGACGCGCACCTGATCTTCACGCACGACAGCCCGTCGTTCTTCCCGTCGCTCGTGGCCGCGCACGCGCTGGCCGAGGCGCTCGTCGCGCAACTGCTGGCGCTCGAGGGCGACAGCGCGGTCGCCGCCCTCGAGCGGGCGGAGGCGGCATTGCACGCGAAGGGCGCGTACGTATCCTGAGCGTCGGCGGCGTTTCGCGCGCAAACGCTTGCGCGCCGAGATCGTGTCGATTTTGGATCGCTTCTATTAAGGAAATTGCAATTTTTAATGGAAACGTTTCCATAATCCGGCACACAAAAATAAAGTGCCGTTAACAGGAACCTGTAAACCCAATAACGGCGTTTTCCTGAATCTCTTTAGATCGGATAGTCAGTCCGAACGGATGCTCTAAGCTCGGTCGAAAGCCTCGTCAGGTATGTGCCGCAAGGGTGAGGTCCGTGAAAAATGCATCTGAAATACTTCTAAGCCGCCGATAAAAAACCACATTCTTTAAAAGAGTGGCTTGCTCGATATTAGATCGATTGCTAATCTCCCGGGGTGGCGAAATACCCGGGTCGAGAATCCGGGAAAAAGTCTATAAAAACCCATCCGAGAAGGCCATGACGACTTATCGTGATATCGATATCACCCACTTTCGCATCGGCGACGTAGTAACGCTCAAGACAGGCGGCCCGCGCATGACGGTCACGTATGCCGGCCCGGTGGTGTTCGACGATAACCACTGGCTGATCTGCCAATGGTTCGACGAGCGCGGAGAATGCAGGCAGGAGATGTTCCAGAACGAGACCGTGGTGCTGGAGCCGCGCGCCATGATCTCCGGCGTCACGCGCCCGCGCCCGCGCACCCAGGCGTCGCGCGGCCCGTTGCAGGCCTGAGGCCCGCGCACCCACGTTTCACCACGGGCTGAAACATCCGGCGTTCGTCGCGGCCGATACTGGCCGCATGCATCTGACCGATCCTCTCGCCGCCGTCGTTCATCCCGACCCTTATCCGTACTATGCCGCGCTGACGGCCGGCCCGCCGCTCGTCCATCACCGCGATCTCGACGTCTGGCTGGCGACCCGCGCGGCCAGCGTCACAGCCGTGCTCGCCGACCCGGCCTGCCGGGTGCGGCCCGCTTCGGAACCGGTACCGCGCGCCTGCGCCGGCCTGCCGGCGGGCGACCTGTTCGCGCGGCTCGTACGGATGAACGACACCCCCGAGCGGCATGCCACCCCGAAACACGCGCTGCGGCAGGCGCTCGACGGCTTCGACCCCGACCGGCTGGCGCGTCGCGCCGCCGTGCTCGCCGGGCGCGAGCGCCCCGATCCGCGCGACGGCGCGGCCCTCGACGCGTGGCTGTTCGCGACGCCCGTGACCGTGCTGGCGGACTGGCTGGGTTTCGCGCCGGACGACTGGCCGGACGTGCGGGCAGCGTTGCACGCATTCGTCGCGTGCCTGTCGCCGCTGTCGAACCCGCAACAATTGGCGCGTGCGAGCGACGCGGCGCAGGCGCTGATGGGGCGGATGACGGCGCTCGTCGCGGCGACCGACGCCGGCGACGCCACGCTCGTCGCGGCCGTGCAGCGCGCCGCGCGCGCGACGGGCTGGCGCGATGCCGAGGCGCGGGTCGCCAATCTGGTCGGCTTGCTGTCACAGACTTACGAGGCGACGGCGGGCCTGCTCGGCAACGCGCTGATTGCCTGGCTGACCCAGCCGGGCCTCGCCGCGGCCCTGGGCGGGCGGCCCGGCGAGGACGTCGCGGCGCTGGTCGCCGAGACCGCACGCCACGATCCGCCCGTGCAGAACACGCGCCGCTACGTCGCGGCGCGCACGCAGGTGGCCGGGGTCACGCTCGAGGCGGGCAGCACGGTGCTGGTGCTGCTGGCCGCCGCGAACCGCGACCCGCGCGCCAACCCGGCGCCCGAGCGTTTCCTGTTGACGCGCCCGGCGCGCGCCACCTTCGGCTTCGGCGCGGGGCCGCATCGTTGTCCGGGGGAGCGGGTCGCGCACGTGATCGCCACGGCGGCGCTCGGCGAACTGCTGAAAGACTGGGGCCGGCCGCCGCGCGGCGTGCCGGCCTGGGGCTACCGCGCGTCCGCGAACGCGCGGCTGCCGCGTTTCGCGGCGCCGGCTTGAGCGGAACGGGGCCGGATCAGTGGTTGCCGGGCTTGTGCGCCCAGCGCTCCTGGGCGGCGACGCGCCGCTGGACGCGCTCGACGAGGCCTGTCGAGAAACTGCGCATGCTCAGGTTGCGGCGCTTGAGCATCACCTCGTTCGCGAGATCCTTGGCCGGATTGGGCTGGAACGACCAGTAAAGCGTCATGGCCCAACCCACCACGGTCCAGCCGAACAGCGCGTTGAACAGTGCGATCGTGAGCTTGTCGTGTCGAGCGCGCCGGTCGGCGATGATCGCCGGCAGGAAATAGAGCGCGATCGCGACGACGCTGGCGGCAATCTGGATCAGGATTTCCATCTGCATGGTGCTTCTCCATCCGTGCTGCAATGCGACAAAAACGGCGCATGCGGTGAGAGCGATTGTCGCGCTTTTCCGGATGTCATGCAGGCAACTGATTGTTGCGGGAAATGTCACCGGTTACAGGTATCCGGCGCGGCTCAACCGGCCGCGCCCGCGTCGGGCTGCGCGCCGGCGGCGAGCGTGAAACCTTCGTCCAGCCAGCCGGTGATGCCGCCGATCATGAGCTTGACCGGCCGGCCGAGGCGCGCGAGGCGCACCGCGGCGCGCGCCGCGCCGTTGCAATGCGGGCCCGCGCAATAGACCACGAGCAGCGTGTCGGGCGGGACGTCCGCGAGCCGCGCCGCGACGATCTTGCGCTGCGGCATCGAGCGTGCGCCCGGCACGTGGCCGGCCGCATACATCTCGGGGCTGCGCACGTCGAGCAGCACGAAATCGGCTGCGCCGTTCGCGAACGCGTCGTGCACGTCCCAGCAATCGGTCTCGTAGCGCAGCGACGCTTCGAAGTGGGCGAGCGCGGCGGCGCTGTCGGCGGCGGCAAGGTCGGTGACGTAGGACATCGGGCAGGGCTCCGTGAACGATGAGGAGCCTTCAGTATCGGTTCGGCGCGCCGCGACCGATACTGGCGCGATCGACAAGTTCCGGTAACAGCGCGCCATGACTGCCCATCTCGTCGCCGCGCTCGCCTATGACCGGCTCTGCACCTTCGAATTCGGCTGCGTGGTCGAACTGTTCGCGCTGCCGCGCCCGGAACTGGAAGTCGACTGGTATCGCTTCGCGGTCTGCGCGGCGGAGTCGGGGCCGATCCGCGCGGCGGGCGGCATCACGGTCGCCGTGCCGTACCGGCTCGCGATGCTGGACCGCGCGGACACGATCGTGATTCCCGGCTGGCGCGATCCCGACGAAATGCCGCCCGAGCCGCTGCTGCGCAAGCTGCGCGCCGCGCATCGGCGCGGCGCGCGCCTGTGCTCGATCTGTTCCGGCGTATTCGTGCTCGCGGCGGCGGGCGTGCTCGACGGCCTCACGGTCACCACCCACTGGCGCTACGCGGCGCGCCTGCAGGCGCGCTACCCGGCGCTGCGCGTCGATCCCGACGCGCTCTACGTCGACGCCGGCGCGATCGTCACGGCCGCGGGTTCGGCGGCGGGGCTCGACATGCTGCTGCATCTGGTGCGGCGCGATCACGGCAGCGCGATCGCGAATCGCGTCGCACAGCGGCTCGTGCTGCCGCCGCATCGCGACGGCGGGCGGGCGCAATTCGTGCCGCGTCCGGTGCGGCCCGAAGGGCAGGACCGGCTCGCGAAGCTGATCGACTGGATGCGCGCGCGGGCGGCCGAGCCGCATACGCTCGCGTCGCTCGCCGCGCGCGCGGCGATGAGCCCGCGCACGCTGCAGCGGCAGTTTCGCGAGGCGACGGGCGTCGGGCCCTACGAGTGGCTGATCCGCGAGCGCGTCGGGCTCGCGAAGGAATGGCTGGAGGCGGATGCCGCGCTGCCGCTCGCGCAGGTGGCGGCGCGCGCGGGCTTCGGCTCGGAGGAATCGCTGCGCCGGCACTTCCGGCGCGTCGCGGCGACGAGCCCCGCCGCCTACCGGCGGGGCTTCGAGCCGCGCTGAGGGGGCGCGTCCGTCAGCGCGCGGTCGGCGGCACGCTCGACTTGATGCAGGCGATCCGGTACACGCCGTCCTCGACCTCGACGCCGTGCGTGTCGTGCGTGAAGCCCGGGAAACGCAGGTCGTACTGTTCGAGCGCCTTCAGGTAGCCGAGCAGCGGGCCGTCGGCCGGGCCGGCGTTCTCGCCCGGCATCAGGAGCGGAATGCCGGGCGGATAGGGCACCACGCCCGTCGCCACCGTGCGGCCGGCCATGTCCGCCAGCTCCAGCATCTCGATCTCGTTGTGCACCAGGTGCTCGTACGCCTCGGCCGGGCTGAAGTCGGGCTTCGGCAGCGTCGAGAAGCCGCGCGACATCATCTCGGTCGTCTTCAGGTCGCTCATCGCGTTGAACATCAGGTCGCACAGATCGCGCAGCCCGAGCTTCGCGTAACGCTCCGGATAGCGCGCGACGAGTTCCGGCAGCGCCTGTTCGAGCGAGGCGTTCGCATCGTAGTCGCGCTTGAAGTCGAGCAGCGTGTTGACGAGCGTGCCCCACTTGCCCTTGGTCACGCCGATCGAGAACAGGAACAGGATCGTGAAGTCGGTGGTCTTCTCGACCACGATGCCGTGCCGGTCGAGGTAGGCCGTCACCACCGTCGCGGGGATCCCGACCGGCATCAGGCCGCCGCCCGGCGCGATGCCCGGCGTGACGATCGACACCTTGATCGGATCGAGCATGCAGTAGTCGTCCTCGAGGTCGCCGAAGCCGTGCCATGCATCGTTCGGATGCAGCACCCAGCACGACGGCTCGGTGACCAGCAGCTCCTCGTCGGCCTCATGGAACGGCAGGCGGCGGCCGGTCTTGCGGTCCACCACGGTGTCCGGCTGCCAGCCGTCGAAGAACCAGTCGCTCTTCTCCTCGAATTCCGCGTGCAGCCGCCCGAGCATCTGGCGGAACGTCACCGCCTCGCGGATCGCGTCGGTGGTCAGCGCGACGCCGCCGGGGCCGTCCATCATCGCCGCGCTGACGTCGTTCGAGGCAATGATCGCGTACTGCGGCGAGGTCGACGCATGCATCATGAACGCTTCGTTGAAGCGCGGGTGCTCGATCGGATTGCGGCCGTCGCGCACATGGATGAACGAAGCCTGCGACAGCGCGGCGAGCAGCTTGTGGGTCGACTGCGTCGCGAACACGGTGGGCTTGCTCGCGTCGTGGCGCGCGGGGTCGCCGTGCATCGCGTGGCGGTC
>NZ_JAAGNW010000036.1:16758-19718 GCF_010645215.1 Burkholderia multivorans
ATCGATCGCGAGCCGCACCGCGGCCGCCGTGAGCCGCTCGGGCCGGATCGGCCCGATGATCCCGTAGTGGTTGCGCGACGGCACCAGGTAGGTGGGGATCGCGCCGGACATCGTCATCGCGTGCTCGGCGGACTTGTGGCAGTTGCGGTCGCACAGCGCGACCTGGTTGCGCGTGACGCTCGCCATCAGGATCACGCGGTTCGAGGTCGAGGAGCCGTTCGTCACGTGATACGAGCGGTGCGCGCCGAACACGCGCGCCGCATAGCGCTCGCTCTCGCCGATCGGGCCCGAGTGGTCGAGCAGCGAGCCCAGCTCGCCGACCGAGATCGACAGGTCCGAGCGGAACAGCGGCTCGCCGAAGAACTCGAAGAACGCGCGGCCGACCGTCGATTTGAGGAAGGCGGTGCCGCCGGTATGGCCGGGCGTGTGCCACGAGTATTCGTAGACGCGCGAGAAGCGCGCGAGCGCGCCGAACATCGGCGGCAGCACGGTCTCGCGATAGCGTTCGATCGCGGCGACGATCCGGCCGCCGATGAACGCGGTCGTGTCTTCGAGCATCCAGATGAAGTCGTCGGCCTGGCGCATCGTGTCGACCGGCACGGCGGCCGCGCTGGCGCGGCTCGCGAGCAGGAACACCGGCACCGTCGCGCTGCGCGCGCGCAGCGCTTCGAGCACCGAGCGCGCCTCGCCGTGGGTCGGATCGCCGCCCAGCTCCCAACTGAGCAGCAGGCACTGGATCGCCGGATCGGCCTGCACGACCGCGCGCGCGTCGTCGGCGGAGGTGGCGATCACCACGTCGACGAGCCGCTCGCGCAGTTCCTCGGCCAGTGCGCTGGCGGCGCGGCCGGTGGCGGTGCGCGCATCGACGTCGTGCTGCACCAGCAGCGCCTTCATGCCGAGGCGGCGGAACGCCTGTTGAGTCAAGGAAGTCATGTCATTCCCCCTGTTGCTGGGTTGCGGTGACGCCCGCGCCGACGGCCGGCGAGCGGGCGTGAAGATTGAAGGCCTCGTGACGGCCCACGGAGATCCAGAAGGTGGCGACGAGCGCGACGATCGTGACGCCGAGCGCGAGGTAGCGGACCCAGTGCGGCGAGCGGCCGCCCGGATGCACGTGGGTTTCCTCGATCTCGCGCTGGCGGTTGATCGACAGCTCGTAGAACACGATCGTCGCGACCACGAAGATCAGCGACCAGCGCGTCTGCTGGCCGTCCGAGCCGACCATCGCCCACAGCGCGTAGACCGCGCCGATCAGGCCGACGATCGTGTAGAAGCTGAACTGGTGCGACGGCATCTTGCCGTAGCCGAGCACCTTGATCGCGATGCACGAATAGATGTAAGGCAGCAGCGTCATGATCACGGCGATCGACGCGATCTTGCCGAACTGCTGGCTCGCGGTCGGCGACATCGTCGCGAGCACCTGCACCGACATGATGACGGCGACGATCGCGAGCCCGGCGGACGGCACGTTCTTCGAATTGACGCGCGCGAACACGCTGCCGAACAGGCCGTCGTCGGCGGCGGCCTTGGCGGTCTGCCCGACCAGCAGGGTCCAGCCCGCGAGCGAGCCGAGGCAGCCGAGCGCCGCGCAGATCGCGACCGTGTTCGCGGCGGTGTTGCCGAGCGCGAGGCGCGCGGCGTCCGCGAACGGCGCGCTCGACGCGAGCAGCGCCTTGTTTGGGATCATGCCCATGATCACGGTCGAGCTGAGCACGTAGCAGACCGCGGCGAGCACCACGCCGCCGACGGTCGCGATCGGCACGTTGCGCGACGGATTCTCGACCACGCCGGCCGACACCGACGCGCTCTCCACGCCGATGAACGCCCACAGCGTGAAGTTCAGGGTCGCGCCGATCGCGCCGATGCTGTCCTGCCCGGACACGTTCCAGCCCGCGAGATAGACGTCCTTGCTGAACCAGAACCAGCCGAACACGGCCATCCCGAGGATCGGCACCAGCGCGAAGATCGTGGTGACCGACTGCACGCGGCCGACCACTTTCGGCCCGAGGATGTTCGCGTAGGTGAACAGCCAGATCACGAAGATCTGCGCGAGCGCGAACACGAGCGGATCCTTCAGCATCGGGAAGAAGTGCGTGAGATAGCCGAGCCCCGCGACCGCGAGGCCGACGTTGCCGAGCACGTTCGCGAGCCAGTAGATGAGGTTGGTCTGGTAGCCCATGTACGGGCCGAAGGCCTTGCGCGCATAGGCATAGGGGCCGCCCGCGACCGGATCGATCGCGGCCAGCTTGGCGAACACCAGCGCGAGCGAGACCGCCCCGACCACGGTGACGAGCCACCCGAACAGCGCGATGCCGCCTGTCGCGGCGAGGTTCGCGGGCAGCATGAAGACGCCGGATCCCATCATGTTGCCCGCCACCATCAGCGTGGCGGGCACCACCCCGATCTTCGGGGCGGACACGGTGGACGACGCGGGGACGGCTGTTGAACTGGCATCTGACATGCGAGCCTCCAGTGAGTTGGGTGGAACGGACGACCCTCGCGCGCGGCGGGTGGCGGGTTGCGATGCATCGTCCGGAATTTGTTTGAAGCGATGTTATCTCGCGCGATTACGGTTAATAAATCGGATTTCAATGACGATTTATTGAACATTGACTTCGATCATTGAGGTCAATTGAATGAATGGGCGCGTCGATTTGCCGCAAGCCCTTTCTGTATGGGGATTTGAGTGGAATTGAATGGTGCATTCCACTCTGTCTGGAAAATGAATGGATTGACGGGGTGAATTGAAAGTCGATGTGCGACATGCCCAATCGGCATGGTTATTTCGCATTGCACGCGACAGATCGGGCAGCGCCGGCTGCGCGCATGGCCGGTTGCGGCGCACAACGCGCCAGGGCTGCGGCGAACGGGGCTTCGGCGCTATCATCGTGGCTTTCGCCAGCCTCGTTCCCACCGCCACCATGACCACCGCCGATACCGCCCCCGCCATCGACCATGCGCAG
>NZ_JAAGNW010000036.1:19728-26054 GCF_010645215.1 Burkholderia multivorans
ATCGAGCGCAAATGGAACGACGAGATCCTGCATGCGCTGACCGACTACATCGCGGTGCCCGCGAAGAGTCCCGCATTCGATCCCGACTGGGAACGGCGCGGCCTGCTCGAACGCGTGGTGGTGGACGCCGCGCAGTGGGCCGAGCGGCAGCCGGTCAAGGGGCTGAAGCTGGAGGTCGTGCGCCTGCCGGGCCGCACGCCGGTGATCTTCTTCGAGTCGCCCGCGACCCGTTCGGGCAGCACCGAGACGATCCTGCTGTACGGCCACCTCGACAAGCAGCCGGAATTCGACGGCTGGCGCGCGGACCTCGGCCCGTGGACGCCGAAATACGAGGACGGCAAGCTGTACGGCCGGGGCGGCGCCGACGACGGCTATGCGATCTACGCGAGCCTGACCGCGCTCGCGGCGCTCGATGCGCAAGGCATCGAACGGCCGCGCTGCGTCGGCCTGATCGAGACCTGCGAGGAATCGGGCAGCTTCGACCTGCTGCCTTATGTCGACGCGCTGCGCGATCGGCTCGGCCAGGTGAGCCTCGTGGTCTGCCTCGACTCGGGCGCGGGCAACTACGATCAGCTGTGGCTGACCACCTCGCTGCGCGGGCTGGTGTCGGGCGACCTGCAGGTCGAGGTGCTCGACGAAGGGCTGCATTCGGGCACGGCGGGCGGGATCGCGCCGTCGAGCTTCCGCATCATGCGCCAGCTGTTCGAGCGGCTCGAGGACGCGGCGAGCGGCAACCTGCTGCCGCGTTCGTTCCATTGCGAGGTGCCGGCGAGCCGGCTGCGCGAGACCGAGGCCGCGGTCGCGATTCTCGGCGAGAGCGTCTGGAAGGGCTTGCCGTGGGCCTGCGGGCAGGACGGCCGCAAGGTGCTGCCGACCACCACCGATCCGCGCGAGGCGCTGCTCAATTCGACCTGGCGGCCGTCGCTGTCCGTCACCGGTGCGGAAGGCTTGCCCGCGCTCGCCAACGCCGGCAACGTGCTGCGTCCGCGCACCGCCTTCAAGCTGTCGCTGCGGCTGCCGCCGACCGTCGATGCGGCCCGCGCGGTGCAGGAACTGAAGGCGCTGCTCGAATTCGATCCGCCGTACAACGCGAAAGTGACCTTCCGCCCCGACCCGGGCGCCGCGACCGGCTGGAACGCGCCGGACCTCGCACCGTGGCTCGCCGCCTCGCTCGACGATGCGTCGCGCCGCCACTTCGGCGCGGACTGCGCGTACATGGGGCTGGGGGGCACGATTCCGCTGATGAACGTGCTGCAGGCCGGCTTCCCGTCGGCGCAGTTCATGGTGTGCGGCGTGCTGGGGCCGAAGTCGAACGCGCATGGTCCGAACGAATTCCTGCACGTGCCGTATGCGAAGCGGCTGACGGCCGCGGTCGCCGACGTGGTGGCCGCCGCCCGCTGAGCGCGCGCACCCGACGGCCTGATGTTCGAAACCCAGGGCAACAACGCGGCGGTCCGCCGCTTCCATGTACTTCACGGCCGCGGGCTCGGCGGCCTCGATCGGCGCGCCCATCAAAATCTGCGGCCCGGCGCCGCCGAAGCCGCGCTGTACGGGTATCGGCCGTTCACGGCGGGCGAGGGCGGCGCATGAGCTGGAAGGCGGAATTGCCGCGCGGGGAGGAACTGGTCGCGCAACTGGCCGGGATGGGGCCCATCGAACTGCAGCGCCTGTTCAGCTGCGTGTCGCTGCGGCTCGCCGGCGTGCCGTTCGCGCTGCTCTACGACGGCACGCTGTACCTGCGGGTCGACGACCTGAGCCGGCCCGCGTTCATCGGCGCGGGGATGCAGCCCTTCACCTACGCGTCGCGCGGCAGGACGGTCGTGATGGCCAGCTACTACACTGCGCCGGCGGATGTGCTGGAGGACGTCGGCGAACTGCAGCGCTGGTGTCGCGACGCGTATCGCGCGGCGCTCGCCGGCGCGAGCGGCAAGACACGGCGCGCGCGGCGCGGCTGATGCGCGCAGCAGGGCCGGCGAGGGTCGCGCACGCGATCGTCGCGCGGTAGGATGCACGGCTGCACCGGCGGCAACCCTGGCCATACCGACAACACGCTTCCCCACTGGAGATGCTCATGCTTGTCCTGATCCTCGGTTTGTTGATGTTCCTGGGCCTGCATTCGATCCGGATCGTCGCCGACGGCTGGCGCACCGAGCAGATCGCACGCCATGGCGACAAACGCTGGAAAGGGGTGTATTCGCTCGCCGCGCTCGGCGGCTTCGTGCTGATCGTGTGGGGCTACGGGCTTGCGCGCGACAGCGCGACGCTGCTGTGGATCCCACCCGTCGGCATCCGTCATCTCACCGGTCTGCTCACGGCCGCGGCCTTCGTGCTGTTCGCGGCCGCCTGGGTGCCGGGCACGCGGATCAAGGCGCTGGTCGGCCATCCGCTGCTGGCCGGCGTGATGGTCTGGGCGGTGGCGCATCTGCTCGCCAATGCGACGCTGCATGCGGCGCTGCTGTTCGGCGCGTTCTTCGCGTGGTCGCTCGTCGATTTCCTCGCTTCGCGCGCACGCGACCGGCGCGACGGCGTGCGCTACCGGGCCGGCTCGCCGGCGCGCGACGGCGTCGCGGTCGCGGCCGGGCTGCTGGCGTGGGCGCTGTTCGCGTTCGTGCTGCACGGCTGGCTGATCGGCGTGCGCCCGTTCGGTTGAGCGGTGCGTCGAATCCGGCGCTTGTGATCGGGCCCCGTGCGCGCTATCGTCCTTGCTTTCCCGTCCACCCGCCCGCCGTTCCCTTCCGGAGATCGTTCGTGTCCACCGTTCCGACGCCCGTCCTGCGCTTTTCGACCGACAAGCAAGCCCTCGACCGCGATGTGATCTACGCGTTCCTGTCAGGCGAGGCGTACTGGTCGAAGGGGATTCCGCGCGAGGTGGTCGAGCGTGCGATCGACGGCTCGATGTGCTTCGGCGCGTATCTCGACGGCCGGCTCGTCGGCTTCGCGCGGCTCGTGACCGACTACGCGACCTTCGCGTATCTGTGCGACGTGTTCGTGCTGAACGCGTTTCGCGGGCGCGGCTACGGCCGCGCGCTGATCGATCACGTATTCGCCCATGAGACGCTGCAAGGGCTGCGCCGCATGATGCTCGTCACCTCCGACGCGCACGAACTGTACCGCCCGGTCGGCTTCAAGGCGCCCGCGCACCCGGAGAACTGGATGGAACTGCATCGGCCGGGGATTTATGCGGCGGCGGCGAGCTGATCGGACCTTCGCATACAATTGCGCTCTTTATTTTGCGGAGCGCAACATGACCGAGCAGGAAGCGGAACAACTCGCCACCCATCGTCACTACAAGGGCGGGCTGTACCGGAAGATCGGCGTCGCGCGGCACTCGGAAACCGAGGAGTCGGTGGTCGTCTACGAACATCTGTGGCCGCATGCGCGCGGCCTGTGGGTGCGGCCGGCCGAGATGTTCGACGGCGCGCTCGCCGACGGTACTCCGCGGTTTCGGCAGCTGCGCGACTGAATCCCCATGCCGATGGCGCGGCCCTCTCGGGCGTGTCGTCGGCGTGCCGGTCGATCCGGCATCCTTCCCGAGCGCCGTCGCGCCGTTCGACGCCTTCTCCAGGCTGCCCCCTACCTTCGGCCTGAATCCCGCGGCCTGTCCCCCGCGGTTCGCAGCGCCCCGCTGTCGCTTCCTGATCATGGCTGCTCACAAACTAGTACTAGTTCGATTCAAATGAGATTGAATTGGTATTCGTCTTATTTGCCAATAATTGCAATAAAACTAACATCTGTTGCACCCAAGGTATGAATTGGGCCGCGCCTTTTCCGTAAAGGCTGTTCGGGCGGGGGCCGCACGTATGCCGTGGCTCGCGCCCCATTCATTCGCTGGAAATGCACAGGATGAAAATCAATCAAATCTGCGTGGCGGGTGCGATCGCGCTTGCCTGCTCGTCGGTATTCGCCGAATCGTTCGACATCACGGTCAAGGGGGTCGTCAAGCCGGCGGCCTGCACGCCGACGCTGGCGGGGGGCGGTACGTTCGACTACGGCAACATCGGCAGCGCGGCGCTGAGCCCGACCGCGCCCACGGCGCTCGAGGTCAAGAGCGATTCGCTGACGATCACCTGCGACGCGCTTGCGCGCGTCGCGCTGAAGGGTGCGGACAACCGCGCGGGCACGGTGGCATTCAACAGCAGCCTTACGATGCTGGGCGTCAACTGGACCCCGGACAACATGTACGGGCTGGGTGTCGCGTCGGGCAAGAACATCGGCTCATACGCGTTTCGATTCAAGTCGGGTACACCCCAGGCCGATGGGGTGAGCGCGGCATTGATCAACTCGTCGGACAACGGCGGATCATGGTCGAGCAGTAACACCGGCTACATGTCGCCGAACGGCGTGGTGATCCAGTCCTGGGCCAGGAGCGGGACGACGGTTCCTGTCGCCGCGAAGGTTTTCACGGGCACGATCGAAGTGCAGGCCGTGATCGACAAGACCTCCAATCTCGACATGAGCAAGCAGATCGATCTCGATGGGCTGGCGACGGTGTCGCTCGTCTACCTGTAAGCGGGCAATCGGCGCACGTTCGCGCCGTACGACACGGCGGCAGTCTCGTGGGTCCGTCCTGCGCATTGCCGTTCCGACCAATCCATTCCTTCACTTAATCGATATGCAATTCAATTTCCCGAAAATCATTGTGGCGGGTGTCGTTGCAGCGGCTTGTTCGTCGGCGCTCGCCGACTCGTTCGATCTGGCGGTCAAGGGTACCGTCAAGCCGGCTGCCTGCACGCCGGTCCTGACCGGCGGCGGTTCGTTCGACTATGGCGTTATTCCGCTCGCGTCGCTCAATCCGATCGCGCTCACGTTGCTCGAGGTCAAGTCCGACACGCTGACCATCACCTGCGATGCCGCCGCGCGTGTCGCTTTGAAAGCGGCCGACAGCCGCGCGGGCACCGGCGCGTTCGCCGGCAACGTCGCCTTCTTCGGCGCCAACGCGGGCGTCACTACGCAATATGGCCTCGGCACCGCGTCAGGCAAGAATATCGGCGCCTATGCGTTCCGGCTTAAGACGGGCACGTTCAAGGCAGACGGCGCCGAGGTCGATTCGATCTACTCGAGCACCAGCGGTGCAAGCTGGAGCTCGACCAACGGCCTCATGAGCCATGCCGGCGGCTACGAGTCCTGGGCAAGGAAAGGCATGACGAATCCGATTCCTATTGCCGCGAAGGTCTTCACCGGCGTGTTCGAACTGCAAGCCGCGATCGACAGAACCTCCAATCTCGACATGAGCAAGGAAGTCGCGCTCGACGGCCTTGCCACCGTGTCGCTCGTCTACCTGTAACGCGTTTTCCGGCGTTCGTCCGGCCGCTGCGCGGCGCCGATGCTGCGCAGCGTAGGGCCGGATTTCCCACTCCGATCAACCTCGTTCGCCGGGCGTTCCTCGCCGGCGAGCCCGTCTGCGCGCGCTGCCCATGAAACGTCCCTCGATTCACCAGCTTGCTTCGTCATCCACGATCCTGATCGCCTGCCTGTTCGGCGCGGGCGCTGCCTATGCGATGGGCGTCGTGCCCGAGACGTCCGTCGTCATCGTCGACGAGGCGGACGGCGAAGGCGCGATTTCCGTCAAGAACACCGACGCCGTGCCGACCTTGCTTTATACGACGATCCGTCATCTTCCCGAAGATCCGGCCGAGTTGCTCGTCGTGACGCCGCCGGTGGCGCGCGTCGAGCCCGGGGCGTCGCAACTCGTCCGCTTCGTGCTCGACGCCGGCGAGCCGCTCAAGACGCAGCGCCTGAGCCGCGTGGTGTTCGAAGGCATTCCGCCGAAGCAGGCCGGCAAGAACGAGATCCGGGCGGTCATCCAGCAGGATCTGCCCGTCATCGTCACCCCCCGCGATCTGCCGCGCAACGACACGCCGTGGACGCTGCTCACGTGGTCGCTGCACGGCGGCGAACTGGTGCTGCGCAACGACAGCCCCTACGTCGTGCGTCTCGAGCAAAAGGTGCAGTTGATGCCGCAGCAGCAGTTCGCCGTGTTGCCGAAACCCTACGTATTGCCGGGCGAGTCGCTCAGCGTCGCGCTCGCGTCGCCCATCGACGCCAAGCAGGTCCGGATTTTCCCGGCGACGGTCTACGGCTATTCGGTCGAGCATTACGACGCGCCGCTCGACGCCGCGGCAGGCAGTGCCGCCGCACGACGTTGACGCCCTCGGCGTATGCGCGATTCCCGACGTCGTCTGCCGCGCGTCAAGGCGCTGGTTGCGTGGCTTGCGTTCGGCGCCCAGCCTGCGCATTCGGTCGTCGCGCCGGTCGGCGATGCGCCGGCCGATGCGATCGAGTTCGAGGCCGGCGCGTTGTCCAAGCTCGGCATCGATCCGAACGTC
>NZ_JAAGNW010000036.1:26064-28770 GCF_010645215.1 Burkholderia multivorans
GATGCGCGTTTCGATGACGCCGGGCGTTTGTGCGTGTCGCCGGCGCTGCTGCGCGCGGTCGGCCTCGTCGTGCCGAAGGCCTGGCGCGACGACGGCAAGCGCGACGAGGCGCCATGCCGCGACTATCGCGACGCGTTTGCACAGACCGTCGTCACGCTGCATCCGGAGCGCGGCGCGGTCGATTTCGTCGTACCGACCGACGCGCTCGACACGTCGCCGCGTCACGCCACCGACTATGCCGAGGGCGGCGTCGCCGGGCTTTTCAACTACGACCTGCTGGCGATGTCCGCGCGTAATCCGTCGGGCACGTCGCAATACTGGCAGGCTTCGACCGAGCTTGGCGCCAATGCCGGCGGCTGGATCGTGCGCAGCCGACAGATCGCGACGTCGCAGGACGGCCGGACCCAGCTCAATCATCAGGCTGCGTTTGCGCAGCGCACCTTCGCCGGACATGGGACGGTGCTGCAGGCGGGGCAGATCAATCCGGCGTCCACGCCGTTCGCGATCGGCACGCTGTATGGCGTACAGATGTTTCCGGAGGACGCGCTCGTCGCGCCGATGGGCTCCGGCGCGGTCGTCAGCGGCATCGCGCGCACGCAGGCGCGCGTCGAGGTTCATCAGCTCGGGGCGCTGATCTACGCATCGCAGTTGCCGCCCGGACCCTTCGCCTTGCGCGATCTTCCGCTCGTCAGCGGCAATGCGGACCTGCACGTCACGCTCGTCGAGGCGGATGGCGATACGCAGCGCTTCGTGGTGCCGGCGGCGTCGTTCAACCGAAGCGGCTTCGGCGCGGTACAGGGCGTATCGTTCGCGGCCGGGCGCCTGCAGGACGCCGGCTATGGCGAAGCGCCCTGGCTCGCGACCGCGAGCCGCGGCTGGCAGTTCGGGCAGCGCGTCAACCTGAACGCGGGCCTGCTGGCGTCGGCGCCCTATCAGGCGGGCGCGGTCAGCGCGCAGTTCGCGCCGCTGCTCGGCATCCAGGCGATCGCTCAGGCGGCGCACCGCCGGCTATCGCGACCTGCTCGACGCCGTTCAGCCGCGCGGCGCATTCGCGCCGTCGGATCGCGCGCAATATGCAGCCGGCGTGACGTGGGCCACGGCGCTGGCCGGCAATTTCGCGCTGAGTTACACGCGCAGCGAGATGTTCGACGCGAAGACGGTGCAGCGCATCGTTGCGGCGTGGAGTCGCCCGTTCAAGCGCGCGTCGCTGTCGCTGAACCTGACCAAGGGCATCGGCGCCGGGATGCCGGGCGGCGATCAGGTGTATCTGAGCGTCAACCTGCCGCTCGGCAAGCGCAGCCTCTCGACCTACGCGAGCCGCTCGGACGGCGCCGTGCGGAGCGGCGTGCGGTATGCCGACCAGTTCGGACGGACCGGCCGTTACAGCATCTCCGCCGACTACGACGATGCGCGTCGCGCGACGTCGGCGCGCGCGACGCTGGGCGCCACGCCGCGCTATACCCAGGTGGGCCTCACGGCGAGCGTGTATGGCGGAGCGAGTTCGTCGTTCACGGCCAATCTGCGCGGCGGCGTCATCGGCTACGGCGGCGGCGTGGTGCTGTCGCCCTACGAGGTTCGCGACACGTTCGGCGTCGCAACCGTCGGGGAGCGGCCCGGCGTCGAGCTGTCGACGCCTGCCGGACCGGTATGGACCGATCCGCGCGGCCGGGCCGCGCTGCCGTCGCTTCCCGCGTATTCGAGCGGCCGCATCACGATCAATACGAAGACCTTGCCGCGCGACGTCGACCTGAAGAACGGCATGCAGGTCGTCGACGCCGGGCGTGGGTCGGTGAGCCGGGTCGACTTCGCGGTGCAGACTACGCGGCGCGTGCTGTTGACCGCACGGCTGGCCAATGGCGAACCGTTGCCCAAGCTGAGCACGATCGTCGACGGCGAGGCGCGGTTCGTGACGGTGACCGGGGAGGACGGCCGCTTGCTGCTGGACGGACCGGCGCATTCGTCGCTGCGGGCGGTGTTGCCCGACGGGGCCACTTGCCGTCTGGTCTATCACTTGCCGGAGAAGCCGCCGGAGCAGACGCGTTTCTACGAGCGCGCCGATGCGCAGTGCATGACGTGAGGGAACCGGCTCGTCGTTTGCCGGACAGGAGGCGAGGGGGCGGGTTCGTGCGGCGTCGGCAGGAGGCGATGGAGTGACGGCGCGTGACGCCTCGGGTGTTTCCGCGCGTCGGGAGGGCGGTTGCCGGGAGGCGGGCGTCTGCGGCCGGGTCGTGGAGCAGCATGAGGCCGGCTGTTTCCGTGGCCTGTCGGGAGCGGAAGAGCGATGCCGCGAGCCGGGGTTTGTCCTGGCGCCCCGGGTGGCGTGGCGTTGGCGAGCGGGGTTGCCAACGCGTTGACGGCGCGCCAGGGTCGCCTTCGGTGGCGGGATGCCATCGGCCTGCCGGACAACCCGTGCCCTTGCCGGCGGAACCTCCAGAGCAGCCATGGGCCAAGCGCCCGATGCCGAGGGCGCGCCGGCCGTGCTGGCTGGCGCGCCCAACTGCCTTATGAGCCCCCGAGCGCCGCGCGCAATTCGGCGGGCGCCGTCCCCACCCGGATCACCGGCGTCTCGTGCCAGTCGGCGAGCCGCCGCACCGCCCGGCCGAGATCGGCCGCGAGACCCGCGCCGAGCCGCACGCCGGGCTCGACATGCACCGCCTTCAATTCGAACACCTGCTGCGCGCGGTGCGCCTTCGCATCGACGCGCCC
>NZ_JAAGNW010000036.1:28780-31391 GCF_010645215.1 Burkholderia multivorans
CCGAACAGCGTCGATGCGCGGCGGCGATCCCAGACCACGGGATCGAACGGCGACAGCAGCGTGGTGGCGGTCGCGCGCAGCGCATCCTGGCCGGCCGCGTCGAGGAGCGGCGCACAATCCCGGTGCACGTACGCCTGCTCCTTCCAGCCCGTCACGGTTACCGGCAGCAGCGTGCCGGCATCGGCGAGCGCGCGCAGTTCGTCGTGATAGCCGCGCTTGGGCAGGCGGTAGTAATCGGCCACCCAGTCCGCACGCACGATGCCCAGCGCGCGGCAGGTGTTGTCCAGCAGCTGCGGCAAGACCTGCTCGCGCGGCGGCAGGTCGCGCGCGTCCTCCCAATCGGGCAGCACGCGCTCGCGCACGTCGTAGACGCGCTGGAAGTTGCGCCGCTCCGCGACCATCAGGTCTCCTGTCGAAAAGAGGACTTCGAGATGCCGCTTTTCCGGCTTCCAGTCCCACCAGCCGTTGCCCTTCGCGCCGTCGCGCGCGAAGTCGGCCGAGCGCACCGGCCCGGTGTCGCGCACCCGGGTCAGCAAGCTGTCGATTTCCTTTCGATGCTTCGCGTGCCACTCGGCCGGGTACTTCCAGCCCATCCCGGCCGGATTCAGCATCTTGTGCCGCATCAGCCCGAAGCTGTCCATGGGCAGGAAGCAGGCTTCGTGCGACCAGTACTCGAACAGCCGCGCCTCGGCCAGGTGCTCGTCCAGCCACTGCTGCCGATACGGCCCGAGCCGGCTGAACAGCACCAGATACGGGCTGCGTGCGACCACGTGGATCGTGTCGATCTGCAATTGCGCCATGCGCTGGATCGCCGTCAGCACGTCGGCCTTCACGGCCTTGCGGCGGGGCGGGGTCAGCAATCCCTGGGCGGAAAGATGCAGCGCGCGCGCTGCATTGACGGAGAGCGTGGTCACGGGCGGAGCGGGAAATAAGGGTGCGGTCCGACACTGTAGCGCGAATCGGCGCGGGGTGACGGGCGTTGCAAAATTGCTCGGCTGACGAGTTTCTGACAATCGTTGACAGAAGGTTTGCTCAGAATTCCTTATAGTTTTTCCAACGCCGTACCCGTCCGCACATGGCAGGTTCTGCTCCCGACGCACGATATTTCTATGGCACGCAGGGAGCGAATCCAGGTGTCTCACCCCCGTCGGGACACCCGGAGCGCGTTCAAGGCGGACATCCATCCGGTTCATTACCGGCCCCGAATGGATGTCCGCTGGTTTTTTTCATGCGCGTCGCGCGCATCTTCAGCCGTCTTCCTCTTCCTGTTTCCCCGCTTTCCTGTTCTCCGCTCGCGGCGATGCTCAGCCGCGCTTGCCGCGCGCCATCTCGTCGCCCGCGTTCGGCGCGAGTCGCCGCGTGATCGGGATCGACGCGCACGAACACAGGCCCACCACCAGGAACGCCGGCCAGAAATCCGACCAGACGATCGACGCATGCCCTTGCGCCCAGTGCGAGACATGCAGCACGAGCCCCGCGACGGTCACGCCTAGGCCGAGCGACATCTGCTGGACCACGCTGCCGAGGCTCGTGGCGCGGCCGACGTCGCGCGCCGAGATGTCCGCGTAGATCACCGAATTGAGGCTCGTGAACTGCAGCGCCGGGAAGATGCCGCCGACCAGCACGATCGTCCAGATCGCCCAGGTCGACATGCCCGGATGGAAGGTGCCGTACGCGGCGATCGCGAGGCCCGAGAACGCGGCGTTGTACATCAGCACGGTGCGGAAGCCGAAGCGGCGCAGCGTGCGGGTGGCGAGCATGCGCGTGATCGCGCCGCCGAACGCCGTGGCGCAGGTGATGAGGCCCGAGTGGAATGCGCTCATGCCGAGGCCTTCCTGCAGCGCGAGCGGCAGCAGGAACGGCACCGCGCCGAGCCCGATGCGGAACAGCGAGCCGCCCACCACGCTCGCGTGATAGGTGGGGATGCGCAGGAAGCGCAGGTCGAGCACGGGCAGCGTGGCGCGACGCGCGTACAGCACGTACAGGCCGAGCAGCAGCGCGCCGGTGGCGAGCATGCCGAACGCGGTGTAGCGCGAGGTCAGCGCGCCGTCGATCAGCGTGAGGCCCATCAGCAGCAGCGCGGCGCCCGTCGCGGACAGCGCGAAACCCGCCCAGTCGAGCGGCCCCGGGTGCGGCTCGTGCGTATTCTGGATGTGCTTGTTGGCGAGGTAGATGCCCCAGATGCCGATCGGCACGTTGATGAAGAAGATCAGCCGCCAGTGCAGGTAGGTGGTGATGAAGCCGCCGAGCAGCGGCCCTGCGGCGGGGCCGAACAGCGCCGGCACGCTCAGGTAGTTCATGGCCCGCACGAACTCGGCGCGCGGCACCGAGCGGAAGATGATGATGCGCCCGACGGGCACCATCATCGCGCCGCCCACGCCCTGCACGAAGCGCGCGAACGTGAACAGCTCGAGGTTGTTCGACGCTGCGCACATCAGCGAGCCCGCGACGAAGATGCCGATCGCGGTGCGGAACACGGTGCGCGCGCCGAAGCGGTCGGCGAGCCAGCCGCAGATCGGGATGAACACGCCGAGGCCGACCACGTAGCTCGTGATCGCGATGTTGAGGGTGACGGGGCTGTGGCCGAAGTCGCGCGCCATCGCCGGCAGGG
>NZ_JAAGNW010000036.1:31401-40474 GCF_010645215.1 Burkholderia multivorans
CGATCGATGCCGGCGTGTAGGCCGGTGCAACAGTTGTTCTGCGCACGCAGAGGCAGAACAACGGTTGCGCGCCGCCCGGTTTTCATGCGAACCTGCCCCGGCATTCCGAATGCCTATAAGCATGCCGTGCCTGCGTGGGCCACGCGGCGGGAGACCCCACAACCGTTGATCCTATCGAGGGAAGGGGGAAGCATGGTCTCGTCGCAATCGTCGTCCACGCAGCATCCGTCGCGCGCCGCGCGCGGCATCCGTTTGAACCTCGCGCCGTCGTGGCGCGCCGCCGGTCTCGCCGCCTGCCTCGGGCTGGCCGGCTGCAATCTCGCGCTCGCCGACGCGGCCGCGCCCGCCGCGGCCATCACGCCGCCGCCGAGCGAACTGTACGGTGACCTGTTCGTCGCGGTGCAGACCGCGCAGATCTATCCCGACCAGAAAACCTTCGTCGACGCGACACCCAACACCGATCCCGCGACGATCGTCCAGCGCTACCAGCAGCAGAAGGGCATGCCCGGCTTCTCGCTGAAGGCGTTCGTCGACCAGTACTTCACGCCGCCCGTCGACGAGACCGTGACGCCGCCCCCGAACCAGACGCTGCGCGCCCATATCGACTGGCTGTGGCCGAAGCTCACGCGCACCACGACGAGCGTGCCCGCGTACAGCTCGCTGATCCCGTTGCCGAAGCCCTACGTGGTGCCGGGCGGCCGGTTCCGCGAGGGCTACTACTGGGATACCTATTTCACGATGCTCGGCCTGCAGGAGGCCGGCCGCGAGGATCTCGTCGACAACATGCTCGACAACTTCGCGTATCTGATCGATACCGTCGGCCACGTGCCGAACGGCAACCGCACCTACTACGTGAGCCGCTCGCAGCCGCCGTTCTTCGCGTACATGGTGACGCTCGCCGCGCGCGCGGAGGGCGACAAGGTGTACCAGAAGTACCTGCCCGCGCTGCGCAAGGAGTATGCGTACTGGATGCAGGGCGAGCGCACGACGCGGCGCGGCGCGGCGACGCGCAACGTCGTCGCGATGCCGGACGGCTCGGTGCTGAACCGCTACTGGGACGCGCGCGCGACGCCGCGCGACGAGTCCTACCTGGAGGACGTGCAGACCGCGCAGCAGGTGTCGAACCGGCCGGCGGCGGACGTGTGGCGCGACTTGCGCGCGGGCGCGGAAAGCGGCTGGGACTACAGCTCGCGCTGGTTCGGCGACGGCCGCACGCTCGCGACGATCCGCACGACCGCGATCGTGCCGGTCGACCTGAACAGCCTGATGTTCAATCTGGAGACGACGATCGTGAAAGGCTGCAGCGTGACGCGAGACGTGCGCTGCGCCGTGGAATTCTCCGGGCGCGCGATCCGGCGCGCGGCCGCGATCAACCGCTATCTGTGGAATCGCAACGGCTATTACGGCGACTACGACTGGCAGCTCGGCAAGTCGCGCGACATCCTGTCGGCGGCTGCGCTCTATCCGCTGTTCGCGGGCGTCGCGTGGCCGGAGCGCGCGCGCGAGACGGCGCGGCAGGTGCGCGCGACGCTGCTGCAACCGGGCGGCCTCGTCACGACCACCACCAATACCGGCCAGCAGTGGGATGCGCCGAACGGCTGGGCGCCGCTGCACTGGATCGCGCTCGTCGGCCTGCAGCGCTACGGCGAGCCCGCGCTCGCGCGGGACATCGGCACGCGCTTCCTGACCGACGTGAAGGGCGTCTATGCGAGCGAGGGCAAGCTGGTCGAGAAATACGTGGTCGAGGGCGCGGGCACGGGCGGTGGAGGCGGCGGCGAGTATCCGTTGCAGGACGGCTTCGGCTGGACCAACGGCGTGACGCTGAAGCTGCTGGATCTGTACGGCGATTGAACGCGTAGCGACGCCCGGCGGCGCGTGGTCCGCCCGCCGGGCTGCTCGGGCTGTCCGGACCTCAAGCGTGGGGCGTGACCTGGGCCGCGGACCAACGGGCCGGCGTGTGCCGCACCGTGAGCGCCCAGCACAGCAGCGCGAGCGCGCTGATCGACGCGCCCAGCAGGCAGACGCCATCCCAGCCGCGCCACGCGTAGGCGAGCGTCGACGCGAGCGAGCCGAGGGCGCAGCCGATCGAATAGAACAGCATGTAGCCGGCCGTGACGCGGCTGTGCACGGCGGGCGGCAGCACGCCGTACAGCATGCTCTGGCTCGCGACGTGGGTGGCCTGCAGGCCGAGGTCGAATGCGACGACGCTGATCACGAGCGGCCACAGGCTGTGTTCGATCCGATGCGCGGCGGGCCACGCCGCGAGCATCAGCAGCAGGCCGCCGCCCGTGACGAGGCGCTCGCGGCCGCGATCGGCCCAGGCGCCGGCGCGCGCCGCGCCGAGCGCGCCCGCCGCGCCCGCGAGGCCGAACAGGCCGATCGCCGTGTGCGACAGCGCATGGGGCGGCGCGCTGAGCGGCAACACCATCGGCGTCCACAGCACCATCGCGGCCGCGAACATCAGGAACGAGATCAGCGCGCGGATGCGCAGCACGGGCGCCTCGACCAACAGCGTGAACACCGATGCGATCAGGCGCGGATACGGCGTGGCGGCGCGCGCGAGATCGGCGGCGGGCAGCGCGCGATACAGCAGCAGCGTGATCGCGAGCGTGCCGCCGGCCGAGGCGAAGTACACGGCGCGCCAGCCCGCGAGGTCGGACAGCGCGCCCGAGACCGTGCGCGCGAGCAGGATGCCGATCACGATGCCGCTCGTGACGATGCCGACCACGTGGCCGCGCTGTTCCGGCGCCGCGAGCGTCGCGCTGTAGGCGACGAGGATCTGCGTGACGACGGCGAGCAGGCCGATCGCGGCCATCGCGGCGAACAGCAGCAGCGCGTTCGGCGCGAAGCCGACCAGGGCAAGCGCGGCGGCCGAGCACAGCGACTGCGTGACGATCAGGCGGCGGCGCGGCAGCAGATCGCCGAGCGGGACGAGCAGCAGCAGCCCGACGCCATAGCCGATTTGCGTGATGGTGACGACTGCGCCGATCAGCGCATGCCCGATGCCGAACCGGGCGGCGATCTCGTCGAGCAGCGGTTGTGCAAAGTAGACGTTGGCGACCGCCAGGCCGCAGGCCACCGAGAACAGCAGGGTGATGGCGCGGCCGAACGGCGCGGGCGCGGCGGTGGGGCGTACGGGTAGGGCGGGGGCGTCGAGGCAAACGGCGCCGTCGTGGTCCGGGGGCATGACGATTCCTTTTGTGGTTGCAAAATGAAACTTGTTTGGATGCTAGATCAACAAGTTTCAAAATGCAACCAGATGGGATGGCGTCAACGGCTTGCGCGTGGGATCGCAATGAAGTGGAGGCGGTGGCGGGGGCGCGAGGTGCCGTGCGCCGCGTGGGATCGCGCCGTTTGCGAGGCGAGGCTTAATAGGTGAAGCGGTGCCGAACGCGATGCGAAACGGCGATGCGCGCACACGAAGCGGCGGCCGCGCGCGTCAGCCCGCCGCGACCGAAGGATCGTTCCGCGCGGCGACCAGCGATTCGAATACCCGCTCAACGTCGGCGTCGCTCGTCCGCCAGTTCGAGAAGGCGACCCGTAACGCCCACACGCCCTGGTACACCGTGCTCGTGATGAAAGCCTCGCCGCGATCGCGCACCGCGCGCACGTAGGCCTGCACGCGCGCTTCGTCGGGCGCGCCGTCGAGCGTGAAGCAGACCACGTTCAGGCGCGTCGGCGCGAGCAGGCGCAGGTCGGGCTGCGCGTCGATGCGCGCGCCGAGCGCACGGGCCAGCCGGACGTTGCGCGCGACGATCTCCGCGTGGCCGTCGCGGCCGTACGCGGCCAGCGCGAACCACGACGCGAGCGCGCGCAGCCTGCGCGAATTCTCGGGCGTGAGGTGCACGAAATCGGGCCGCTCGCCGGGCAGCCCGAGATAGGCAGCGCTGTTCTGGAACACACGCAGCTGCAGGTCGCGCCGCCGCGTGAATTGCAGCGCCGCGTCATAGGGCACGTTGAGCCACTTGTGCAGGTCGATGCAGATCGAGTCGGCCGCATCGAGCCCGGCCACGAGCGGCGCGTGCTCGGGCACCAGCGCGGCGAACGCGCCGAAGGCCGCGTCGACGTGCAGCCAGAACGGATAGCGCGCCTTCAGTGCGGCGATCGCGGCGAGATCGTCGAAGTCCACCGTATTGACGGTGCCCGCGTTCGCCACGACGATGACCGGCTCGCCGCCGCGCGCGGCCAGCTCGGCTTCGAGCGCACCGACGTCGATCGCCTCGCGCCCGGGCAGCGCGTCGATCCTGCGCAGCGCGCCGCGCCCGAGACCGAGCACCGACAGCGCCTTGAACACGCTCGAATGCGCGGTCGCGGACAGCACGGCGGCCGGCCCGAGCGCGGCGACCCCGGCCTCTGCGACGTCGATCCCCCGGCGCTCGCCGATCCATTCGCGGCCGATCGCGAGGCCGACCAGGTTCGACATCGTCGCGCCCGTCACGAATGCGCCGTGCTGCGCGTCGCCGAGCCCGAACAGCTGGCGCAGCTGCGCGACCGCCTCGCGTTCGAGATCGCTCGCGGCGCTGTCGATGCCGGCGGTGGGATTCTGGTCGTAGACGCCCGTCAGCCAGTCGCCCGCGAGCGAGGCCGGCGTCGCGCCCCCGGTGACGAAGCCCAGGTAGCGCGGCCCCGCGCTGCCCGAGAAGCCGGGCGCCCAGCGCGCGGTGAACGCGGCGAGCGCGCCGGCGAGACCCGCGCCGTGTTCGGGCAGCGGCGCGGGTTGCGCGGCGGGCGGTGCGAGCGCCGCGGGGCGGCGGTCGAGTCCTGCGAGCGTGTCGAGCGCGTGCGTGCGCACCTGTTCGAGCAGCGTATCGAGGTCGGCGAGATCGGAGGCGAGTGTCGGGTGCATGTCGGGAGCCGGAGGTGACGAAGGAGCGGGCGCGTGCAACGCGCGCAGGCCCGCCGGATCCGCCAGCTTAGATCGTGTGGTTGCAAATTGCAACTGGATGAGGCGAGCGGGTTTGCTCAGATCAGGCCGAGCTTCGAGGTCAGGTAGGTCAGCTGGATCCGGTTCGCGACGCCGAAGCGTTTGCGCAGCTTGCGCAGATGGTAGTCGACGTTGTGGGCGCTGGTGTCGAGCCGTCGGCCGATCTCCTTGTCGGACGCCCCCTCGGCGATGCCGAGCAACAGTTCGCGCTCGAATGCGTTCAGGCGGTCGGCGGCGCGCGTGCGCGAGGCGGCGATCAGGTGCGAGGACGCGAAGCGATGCACGGAGAGGCCGATCGACAGCGTCTGTTCGAGCGTTGCCGGCGAGATCCAGTCGCGCGAGCGGCGCGGCGCGGTGAAGCTCATGAACGCGTGCAGGCGCGTGTCGGGCACCGGCATCGCATACATGACGCCGCTGCACAGCGCGTCGTCGCGCAGGGTGCGCAGGAAGCCGTCGACGCAGTCCGCGTCGGCCTGCGTGGGCGCCGCGTGGCGCAGCTGCTGCAGATCCCAGACGACCGGGACGTTCGACAGGCGCGCGAGCGCGGTGCGCGGATCGACGTCGTGATGCCGGTGCCGCACGTAGTCGCCGCGGTAGGTGGCCGGCGTGAACGCTTCATGCAGATACAGCCCGTCGACGCGCTCCTGCGCGTATTCGAGCGCGAAGTACGCAAAGGTCGCGAAGCCGGTCAGGCGCAGCAGGCTGGTGACGATCCGGCCGCGCTCCGCCGCGCCCTGGGCGCGCGCGAGCATGTCGGCGACGCCGAGCCGGGGCGCGTGGCAGGGCGTGGGCTCGGGCGCCGGCTCGCGCTCGCGCGCGTCGCGGCACCAGACGACTTCGATCGGCGCGGCGGCGGCGGGCGCGGCCGTGGCGGATTCACGCAGGACGACATCGGACATCGGAGGCAGCCTCTGGGTGCGACAGGGTTGTACAAACACGCGGGCTTGCGCGTAATATCCGGTAATACTAACTGCGCACGCCGCTGCCGCGAAGCGTGCGCCAAAAACCATGCGCGCGACGGGGTTCTTGAACACATTTGTATCGGGAACGCACTCGTCCATGACTGCTCCAGACAGCCTGCCTGTTGTCGAATGGTTTTCCCTGGCCGATCTCGCGGCGTGCCGTGCGCCGGCCGTTCTTACCGGATCTCGTTCCGTCTTCGGTCAATCCGACTGCTTCGGCTATGCGCTCGCCGACACGCCGGACCGGCTGCGCCGCGCGGGCTTTGCCACGCTCGGCTACAGCGCCTACGACATGATCGGCCGGCGCGTGCTCGGCGCCTACGTGCTGAGCGCGTTTGCGCCGGCGTCGTTTGCGCGCGCCTACCTGGCGCAAGGGCTCCACGACGCCGATGTGCGCTTCGCCGAGCTGCGGCGCAGCGGCTTTCCGGTCGCCTGGCGGCTCGACGCGCTCGAGGCCGAGGCGCGGCGCGAGGCGGACCCGCGCGCGCGTTCGCTCGCCGCGCTGCTGCGCACGCATGCGATGCACAGCGGCGTGATGTTCAGCCTGGCCGCACCGCGCCTCGGCCTGCGCATCGTCGTGAACCTCGATTCGCCCTTGCCCGACGCCGACTGGATCGACGATCGCGTGATCGGCGGCGCGCTCGCCTTGAGCCTCGGCGTGCATCGCGCGGCGCAGCCCTGGCTCGACGCGCGGATCGGCGCGAGCCGGCCGGCCGCGCTCGAAGCGGAGCAGGCGGGCGTGCTCGAACGGCTCGTGCACGGCCTGTCCGATCAGGAGATCGCCGATGCGATGCGCTTGTCCACGCATCGCGTCGGCGCGCAGATCCGCACGCTCGAGAAGCTGTTCAATGCGCGCAACCGCGCGCAGCTCGCGTATCTCGCCGCACGACGGATGCATGGGTGAACGGGGCGCGCGCGGCGCAATAGTCGCGCGTTTTGTATCTCACGGCAGGCCGGGCACGAATATTTTTCAAGTAAAAAAAAGGGTGCGGGCCGACCCGATTAATTGACGATTATTTTCTTCTTACCATGCTGTCAGCCTGCGGGCCTCGGCCGGTCCGCGTGGCCGACGCCTGCTTCCCCGACCAGAACGACGCATACCAACCGAACGGGATATTCGTCATGTGCGGAATCAGCGGCTTTCTGAGCCCTGTGGCATTCGACCCGGAGACAGCGCGCGCGACCCTCGCGCGGATGACGGACAGCCTCGCGCACCGCGGGCCCGACGATGCGGGCGCGTGGCTCGACGCGGACGCGGGCATTGCGCTCGGCCACCGCCGCCTGTCGATCGTCGATCTGTCCGCGCACGGACACCAGCCGATGGTGTCGGCGTGCGGGCGCCATGTGATGATCTACAACGGCGAAATCTACAACTTCGAGGCCTTGCGCGAGGAACTGGAACGTGCGGGCGCAGCCCCGGAATGGCGCGGCCATTCGGATAGCGAGGTATTGCTCGCGGCATTTTCCGCGTGGGGCGTCGAACGGACCCTGGCGCGCGCGCTCGGGATGTTCGCGCTCGCCTTGTGGGACCGGCGCGCGCGCGTGCTGACGCTCGCGCGCGACCGCATCGGCGAGAAGCCGCTGTACTACGGCAGGATCGGCGGCGTGCTTGCCTTCGGCTCGGAGCTGAAGGCGCTGCGCAGCATGCCCGGCTTCGAGCGCGTCGGGATCGATCGCGACGCGCTGTGCCTGTACCTGCGGCACGCGAGCGTGCCCGCGCCCCACACGATCTACGAGGGCGTGCGCAAGCTGCCGCCCGGGGTCTACCTGCAATTCGAGCACGCGGCGCACGATCCCGCACCGCGCGAGTACTGGTCGCTCGACCAGGTGATCGCGGCGGGCCGCGAGACGCCGTTCGATGGCGATACCCACGCGGCGGTCACGCACCTCGACCGGGTATTGCGCGACGCGCTGGCCGGGCAGATGCGCGCCGACGTGCCGCTGGGCGCGTTCCTGTCGGGCGGCGTCGATTCGTCGGCGATCGTCGCGCTGATGCAGACCCAGGCCGCGCAGCCGGTGCAGACCTTCACGATCGGCTTCCACGAGTCGGGCTACGACGAGGCCGGCTACGCGAAGGCGGTCGCGCGCCATCTCGGCACGCGCCATACCGAGCTGTACGTGACGCCCGCGCATGCGCTCGAGATCGTGCCGCGCCTGCCCACGATCTACGACGAGCCGTTCGCGGACGCCTCGCAGATCCCGACCTTCCTGGTGGCCGAGATGACGCGCCGGCACGTGACGGTGAGCCTGTCCGGCGACGGCGGCGACGAACTGTTCGGCGGCTACCCGCGCTATTACCTGACGCCGCGCCTGTGGCAGCGGCTGCGCCGCGTGCCGGTGGCCGTGCGCGCACGGATCGCGGCGGCGCTGCACGCATTGCGTCCCGACCACGCCGACCAGCTCGCCGCGCTCGCTCAGGGCGCGTGGAGCGGGGCGGCGCGCCGCGAACTCGCGCCGCGCGTCGGCGACCGCCTGCACAAGCTCGCGAACGTGATGACCGCGGACAGCCCGATCGCGCTGTACCGGATGCTGATGTCGTCGGTGCATCATCCCGAGCGGCTCACGCTCGCGGGCCGCGAGCCGCCGACGCTGCTCGACACGCCGTCCGCGTGGCCCGCCGGGCTGACGTTCGCCGAGCAGGCGATGGCGGTCGATACGCGCACCTATCTGCCGAGCGACATCCTTGCGAAGGTCGATCGCGCGGCGATGGCCGTGAGCCTGGAGACGCGCATGCCGTTCCTCGACCGCCGCGTGATCGAGTTCGTCTGGCGTCTGCCGCCCGAGTTGCGCATGCCGGACGGCGAGAGCAAGGGCCTGCTGAAAAAGCTGTTGTATCGCTATGTGCCGCGCCCGCTGATCGAGCGGCCGAAGCAGGGCTTCTGTGCGCCGGTGGGCGATTGGTTGCGCGGCGAATTGCACGACTGGGCGGCGGAACTGCTGCGGCCGGGGCGATTGCGCGAGGAGGGTTTTTTCGACGCGGCGCGGGTCGAGCGCTTGTGGCGGCAGCATCAGGCGGGCCTGATGAATCGCCAGCATCCGTTGTGGACCGTGCTGATGTTCCAGGCGTGGCTCGACGCGCAACGCGCGTAGCAGGGCGCGGCGGAAAGCGGAGCGGGGTGTTTGGCTGGAGGGCAGCGCGGCAAGGCGCCGCGCGAGGTTTCGCGCGACGAGGCTCGCCTACTGCGAT
>NZ_JAAGNW010000360.1 GCF_010645215.1 Burkholderia multivorans
CGCGTATCTCGGCGTGGCTGCGATCGTGATCGTCGGCGCGATTGCGTTGCTGGGGTCGGCGTTTTCGAGCGCGAATACGAACAAGTTGACGCAGGAGCTGAATGCGATCCAGACGGGGACGCGGAAGCTTTATATGGGGCAGATGAATGACTATGGGAACAAGGATATGAATGCGAACTTGATCGCAGCCAAGGTGTTTCCAGGGACGCTGACGCCTGGCACGGGTAGCGCGGTTTCAAATACATGGGGCGGGTCCGTGACGGTGACGGGAACGGGGCAGACGTTCACGGTGGTCTATACACAGGTGCCGAAGGAAGTGTGCATCAATACGTTGACGGCTGGCGGCAACTGGATCTCGGCGAAGCTGAGTGACAAGGGCGGAGACTTGCCATATCCCGTCACTCCCGACGTCGCGACGGCGAATTGCACGGACAACGCCAGCATTACCTGGAAGTCGAACTAAGGCTACGGCCTGGTCGGAACCGTTGAATTTACCTCCATGTACGCTCTCGCCATCGTCCTGATCCTCGCCGCGCTCGGTGGCATCTACACGACGCTGCACGGCGATGATTCCACGTCGTTGCCGTCGCCGCAAGTCGCGCAGGCGCTCGCCGAGAATCTCGCCGTGTACCACCAGGCGACGCTCGACTATGCACGCCAGCATCCCGGCACGAACAGCGCGGTCAGCAATGCCCAGCTGGCGCCGCAGTTTCCCGCCTGGTACCGGAACGTGAACCCGCTCTGGCGCAACTACATCGCGAACGGCACGGTGGTCACCTACGCGGCGACGCGCCCGCCCGTCAACATCGTCGGCGAGATCGAAACGCTCGCGCAGGGCTCGCTGCTCGCGGGGCAGGCGTACCAGGGCACGGTCGTGCACTCGGGATTCGCGAATGGAACTCCGTCGGCGAAAAGCATATGGTTTCCGGCCGGCGTGAGGATCGCAGATGGCCTGCCGGTCTGGATGGGACAAGCATACTGATGCGATATGGAATGATGCGTCGCCGCGCGCGCGGCTTTACGCTGGTCGAGGTGCTGGGCGCGCTCGCGATTGCGGCAATCATGCTGATCGGCATTGCCACGATGATGGATACGTCGATCGACGACGTGCGCGCGCAGCAGGCCGCGAAGTACCAGGAACAGGTGACGGGCGCGGCGACTCGCGCGCTCAAGCGCGATTACGAAGCCTGGATGCAGCAGGCCAACGCGAAGCTGCCTGTGGTCATGAGTTTCGCCTCGTTGCAGGCGAGCGGTGATCTACCACCGGGATTGCAGCCGTTGAATCCGTACGGCCAGTCGACCTGCGTATTGATCAAGAAAGCCGCGAATGGCCCGGGACTCGATGCGCTCGTCGTGACCAACGGCGGCGAAGCGATCCGTGATGTCGACCTGGGACCGATCGCGGCCGGCTCCGGCACGGGCGGCGGCTCGGTGGCTGCGTCCAATCCCGCCGAGGCGCGAGGCGCTTACGGCAACTGGATCATCAATCTCGGCACGTTCATGGGCGCCGGCGTGGTGCAGAACTGCGGCCGGCCCGCTGCGGGTCACCTCGCGAACGAGATTTTCTTCAACGGCCCGGGGCAGCTGGTCAATAACGACTATCTGTATCGCGGCGAGGTCCACGGCCATCCGGAAGTGAACAAGATGACCACGCCCATCTGGCTGTCGGTCACGGCCAAACTTGGTCAACCCGACCAGGAAAATTGCGGCACAGCGGGCGGCTTCACGAACGGCAAGATCGCAGCGGATGCGGACGGCACCGTGGTCAGCTGCCGCGCGGGCTACTGGCGAAGTGTAGGCGGCTACTGGAAGGATCCCGTAGCGAACGCGAGCCAATTGCCGAATGACGCGACCAATCGGGTTGGCGACGTGCGCCTGACGCTCGATTTCTCCCGCGCATATTCCTGGACCGGCAAGGCCTGGCAAGCGCTCGCGATCGACCAGGACGGCAACCTGATCGTGCCTGGCATCATCGCAGCGAACAAGCTGGAGATTACCGGCAAGGTCGTGGTGAACACCTCGTGCTCGCCGGATCCTGCCCGTAAGGACGCCGGCCAGGTGTCGATGGGTGCGGATGGCCAGCTGCTCACCTGCCAGGACGGCAAATGGCTGCCGCAGTCGGGAATCAAGATCGGCAGCACCGACAAGAGCTGCACGATCCTCATGGTCACCTATGGCGCGAGCGACTTCTCCTGCCCGGATGTCTTCACCGGCCCCTATACGTCTCCCTACGTATCGCATTCCGAGGACGGCACCTACACCTACGTCATCGAACGTCCGGTGACGCTCAACAACAACGGCCTGATCTCGGTGAGCGCGTACATGCACATGGCCTACGCGCTCTGCAACAAGACGGGCCGGCAGGGGCAGATGCGCCTCATCGTCCAGATCGTCGACAAGAGCAACAACGCGGTCATCGCGAGCAACGAGGCGCAGTCGACGAAGCTGATCGACGATTCGTCGACGATCAACGTCACGCTGAACCAGGCGGCCGAGCCGGGGAGTGGCTACAAGGTCGTGCTGTCGAGCAACTGGGCGACGTATGACCAGGACGCGACGCCGTGGCAGTCCACCTATTGCAACAGCAAGAAGACGTTCCTGCAGACGCCGCTCGTCACCGGCTGGACCATCAATTCGTTCTATTGAACGGCGCTTCGCCGCGCGCGCCACCCGGCGCGCGCGGCTGCGGTCTACTGCGAGGGTTCCTATCACAGAGCGTCGGCCGCCGGCCGCGCCCGCCCTCCGGACCGACCCATGAAGGCCAAGATTCCCGTTTTGCTGTTCCTGCTCGCCGCGCTCGCGAGCGCGCCCGCCGACGCCGCGCCCGTGCGCTGGCGCAGCCCCGAGATCCAGTACGCGGCGGAAGGCAAGGACGTGAAGGACGTGCTGCGCGACTTCGCCGCGAGCCAGAACATCGCCGCGACGATCGCGCCCGACGTGAGCGGCGTCGTGAGCGGCAAGATGAAGATGCCGCCGCAGAAATTCCTCGAAACGCTCGCCTCTTCGTTCGGCTTCGTCTGGTACTTCGACGGCACGGTGCTCTACGTGACGCCCGCGAACAGCATGAAGAGCACGCTGCTCAAGCTCGACCACGCCACCACCGGCGACCTGCGCGACCTGCTCGAACAGATGAAGGTCGCCGACCCGCGCTACCCGATCGCCTACAGCCCGCAGCAGCGCACCGCGCTCGTCGCGGGTCCGCCGCGCTATGTCGAGCTGGTGTCGAGCGTCGCCGCGCGGCTCGACGAGAACGCCGTCCGCACGGGCGGCGCCGTGATCCGCGTGTTTTCGCTGAAGCATGCCTGGGCCGCCGATCGCGACGTGAGCGTCGACGGCAAGACCGTATCGATGCCGGGCGTCGCCTCGCTGCTCAACCACATGTACCACCCCGAGAGCGGCAAGTCCGGCTCGCAGACCACGGTCGGCCGGCCGATCGGCCGGGCCGCGCCCATGACCGATCTCGGCGGCGGACAAAGCGGCGGGACCCCTTTGCCGCCGCTGCCGCCCTCCATGCAGGCGGGTGCGGGGGCGGGCGGCGACCCGCGCGCGTCCGGCGGCTTCGCGGCCATGCTCGCGGGCGTGGGCAACGCGCGTGCGCCGGCCGAACTGCCGCCGGGCACGCCGGCCGGCGACCCGCCCGGCGCAGGCGTGCAGGCGAACACCGGCGGTCCGGCGGAACTGCCGGTGATCCAGGCGGACCCGCGCACCAACTCGATCCTCGTGCGCGATTTGCCGGAACGGATGTCGCAGTATCCGGACCTGATCACGCTGCTCGACGTGAAGCCGCGTCTGATCGAGATCGAGGCGCACATCATCGAGATCGACG
>NZ_JAAGNW010000361.1:0-1592 GCF_010645215.1 Burkholderia multivorans
GATCGATGCCGTCCTTGAACGCGGGCGGCGCGAAGCGCGCCATGATCGACGAGCCGACGATCCGGTGCTGCCACGCGATCGGCCGGCCGTTCGCATCGAGCCCGGCCGAGATCCGGTCGTAGTAGTACGGCCGGTACATGTCGTGCTGGATATCCTCCTCGCGCGTCCACACCACCTTCACCGGCGCATTCACCTGTTTGCCGATCTTGAGCGCCTGCTCGATCATGTCGGTTTCGAGCCGGCGCCCGAAGCCGCCGCCGAGCAGGTGGTTGTGGATCGCGATCTTCTCGGCGGGCAGCCCGGTCACCCGGCGCGCGGCGTCCACCGCGCGCGTCGGCACCTGGGTGCCGACCCATACGTCGCAGCCGTCGGGGCGCACATGCACCGTGCAGTTGACGGGCTCCATCGTCGCGTGCGCGAGGAACGGCTGCTGGTAAACCGCGTCGACGCGGGTCTTCGCATCCGCGAAACCGCGTTCGACGTCGCCGTCGCGGCGCGCGACGGCGCCCGGGCGCTCGGCCGCGCGCGCGAGATCCGCGACGAGCTCGCGCATCGACACGCGCGCGCCCGCGCCCTCGTTCCACTTCACGACGAGCGCCGACGCGCCGCGCTTGGCCGCCCACGTATGGTCGCCCACCACGGCGACCGCATTGTCCGTGCGCACCACCTGGCGTACGCCCGGCACCCGGCGCGCCGCGCTGTCGTCGACGCTCGCGACCGTACCGCCGAACACCGGGCTGTTGACGATCACCGCGTACAGCATGCCCGGCACGCGCACGTCGAGACCGAACTGCGCGCTGCCGTCGACCTTCTCGGGCGAATCGAGCCGCTTGACCGGCTGGCCGATCAGCTTGAAATCCTCAGGTTTTTTCAGCGCCACGTCCTTCGGCGCCGGCAGCTTCGCGGCCGCATCCGCCAGTTGTCCGTAGGCGGCGCGCCGCCCGCTCGGCGCATGCAGCACCTCGCCGTTCTGCGCATGGCAACTCGCCGGATCGACCTTCCACTGCGCGGCGGCCGCCGCGACCAGCAGCGTGCGCGCGGTCGCACCCGCGCGCCGCATCGGCTCCCATGCATAGCGGATCGACGTCGAGCCGCCCGTCAGCTGGCCGCCCAGCAGCGGGTCGAGGAACAGCTTCTCGTTCGGCGGCGCGTGGTCGAGCGTCACGCTCGACAGCGGCACCTCCAGCTCTTCCGCGATCAGCATCGGGATCGACGTATAGACGCCCTGTCCCATCTCGACCTTCGGCATCACCAGCGTGACCTGCCCGGCGCGATCGATCTGGACGAACGCATTCGGCGCGAACACGCCCGGCTGCGCGCCCTCGACGGCGTCGCCGCCGAGCACCGAGCGGCGCGCATCGCCGCCCGCCGCCGGCAGGCTGAAGCCGAGCAGCAGGCCGCCGCCCGCCGCCGCGCCGAGCGTGATGCCGTACTTGACGAATGTGCGCCGCGACAGCCCGGCGCGCCCGGCCGCCCGGCCGGCCTCGATCAGTCCTCGCGACATGTCAGGCCTCCTGGGCAGCGTGCTTGATCGCCGCGCGCACGCGGTTGTAGGTGCCGCAGCGGCAGATGTTGCCGGTCATCGCCGCGTC
>NZ_JAAGNW010000361.1:1602-3762 GCF_010645215.1 Burkholderia multivorans
GACGCGGATTCGATGCGATCAGCGCCGCCGCCGCCATCACCTGCCCGGACTGGCAGTAGCCGCACTGCACGACGTCGAGCTCACGCCACGCGTCCTGCACCTTGCGGCCGGCGGGCGTCGCGCCCACCGCCTCGATCGTGGTGATCTGCTTGTCGCCGACCGCCGCGACGGGCAGCACGCACGAACGCACCGCGACGCCGTCGAGGTGCACGGTGCAGGCGCCGCACTGCGCGATCCCGCAGCCGAACTTGGTGCCGGTCAGCCCGACCAGATCGCGCAGCACCCAGAGAAGCGGCATATCGCCGGGGGCGTCGACCTCGTGGGGCGTGCCGTTGATAGTAAGCGTCGTCATCGTGGGGACTCCGGGACTTGGTTGTAATGGTGGGGTGATTCGCACAACGGACAATTCGCGCCGGCCGGCGGCCCGGCCGGCGCAGCGGCCCGCCGCCAGGGCGGGCCGTCGTCGTTCATGCCGCCTTCGAGGCGGTCTTGTAGCGTTCCAGCCAGTGCGCGTACGGCGCGGGCAAGGTCCACGACGGCCGTTCGACGCCCAGCGTCTTCGCAGCGTAATACGGCCAGTGCGGATCCGCCAGATGCGCGCGCCCGACCATCACGAGATCGAGCTGCCCGTCGGCGATCACGCGCTCGGCCAGTTGCGGCGTGTCGATGCCCCACGCCGATGCGACCGGCAGCTGCGCCTCGCGGCGTACGCGTTCCGCAATCGGCGCGAGGAAGGCCGGCCCCCAGGGGATCTGCGCGGTCGGCGTCGAGAAGCCGATCGTCACGCTGAGCAGGTCCAGCCCCGCCTCCTTGAGACGCCGCGTCAGCGCGATCGATTCCGCGAGCGTCTCCTCGTCGCGGCCATCGTACTCGATCACGCCGAAGCGCGCAGTCAGCGGCAGGTGCTCGGGCCAGACCCGGCGCACCGCCGCCAGCGTCTCGACCAGGAAGCGGCCGCGATTCTCCGCCGAGCCGCCGTATGCGTCGTCACGCTGGTTCGAATGGACGGAAAAGAAGCTCTGGCCCAGATAGCCGTGCGCGAAATGCAACTCCAGCCACTCGAAGCCCGCATCGCGCGCGCGTTGCGCGGCGGCGACGAAGTCCGCCTGCACCTGCGTGATGTCGTCGAGCGTCATCGCGCGCGGCACTTTCGGCAGGTGCGCGCCGAACGGCACGGCCGACGGCGCGATGAGCGGCCAGCCGCGCGGATCGTGGTCGGCGATGTGGTCGTCGCCTTCCCAGGGACGGTTCGCGCTCGCCTTGCGGCCGGCATGCGCGAGCTGGATCCCGGGCACCGCGCCCGCCGCCTTGATGGCGGCCGCCGAGCGCGCGAACGCCTCGGCCTGGGCGTCGTTCCACAGGCCCGCACAACCCGGCGTGATGCGCCCTTCAGGGGCCACCGCGGTCGCTTCCGCGATCACGAGCCCCGCGCCGCCGCGCGCGATGCCGGCCAGATGCACCTGGTGCCAGTCGTTGATCAGACCGTCCTCGGCCAGGTATTGGCACATCGGCGGCACCGCGATGCGGTTGCGCAGCGTGACGTCTTTGAGCTTGAAAGGTTCGAACAAAGCGGACATCGGTGACTCCAGGTCAAGGTGGGGCGATTCGGAATAGGGAACAACGACGGGCGACGGCCGGCGCGACGCGCCGGCCTCGCGGGTTCAGGCGCGACCGAGCAGCTTCAGCAGCGCCGCGGCGGCGGGTTCGGACGAAGCCGGGTTCTGGCCGGTGACCAGCAGGCCGTCGGTCTCGACGTGAGGCGCCCAGTCGGCGCCGTGGAAGAACTGCCCGCCGTTCGCCTTCAGCATGTCCTCGACGAGGAACGGCACGACCTCGGTCAGGCCCACCGCCGCTTCTTCGCTGTTGGTGAAGCCCGTCACGCGCAGCCCCTCGACGAGCGGCTCGCCCGAGGCGCGCTTCACGTGGCGCAGCACGCCCGGCGCATGGCAGACCGCGCCGACCGGCTTGCCGGCCTCGAACGCACGTTCGATCAGGGCGATCGAGCGCGGATCCTCGGCGAGATCCCACAGCGGACCGTGGCCGCCCGGGTAGAACACGGCGTCGTAATCGTCGATCGACACCTCGGCCAGCGCACGCGTCGCGGCGAGCGCCGCCTTCGCCTGCGGATCCGCATCGAAGCGACGGGTGGCGTCGGTCTGC
>NZ_JAAGNW010000362.1 GCF_010645215.1 Burkholderia multivorans
GCCCAATATCTGAGCATTCGGTACACCGAACGTTTGCTGGACGCTGGGGTGCAACCATCTGCGGGCAGCGTCGGCGATTCGTACGACAATGCGTTGGCCGAGACCATCAACGGGCTATACAAGGCTGAGGTGGTGCATCGGCGGGCATGGCGTACGCTGCAGGACGTTGAGCTCGCGACGCTCGAATGGGTGCACTGGTACAACCACCATCGGCTGCTCGGCCCGCTCGGGTACGTGTCGCCGGCAGAAGCGGAGGGAACTTACAATCGGAATCTGGCGCTATCCGCTCGCGCGGCGTAGCGCCAAACTCGGCAGTCTCCGACAAACCCGGAGCGGTTCACCACCATCGGAAAGCAATTCTCCAGCGGCCAGCAGCCGCCCCAGCACCACCCTTGTCAACTCCCGCATGATTCGAGCGAGACAACACGCTCACATCCCAGATCCTCGAGGATACGAATTGCCAGATCCAGATTCTTGCATTCCCCATAATCGGAACAAGGGGCACGACGTCCTCTGCAGCGATCAGCCACTATATACATGTGCTAGACGTATCGTCTGCTTCCCATCTCTCCCCAAGCACTCCGACCTTTCCTCTCTGCACTCAGGTAGCGTGCGCGGTGGACCCGCATTCGTGGCTGCTCTCACTAGCGATCTGACAACATCAGAAAAAACCACAGACAATCACGCACCTCGGCGCTCTGCCGTTTGGGGCTCGGAATTTCAATCACAATGGACGGCTCAAGGCTCGAAAATTGCGCGCTCACCATGACGGCAGCAGTATCCAATCGACCGCAGCGCTCGTCGTCGTGATACCGCAGTTACATGGTCGTATCAACCAGCCGCCCCTCGAATCAGGCAGCACGCTGAAACCAACGATCGATACAGCGCCGAACACGTCCTGGCATGAATCGCGATCTCTCTTAACAGGCGTTCCGAGCGTCTCAATAGCAATACATCGACGTCGACAAGCCAGCTTTGCGTCCGACAAAGGTAGCAGTTCGCACTCCAACCAAGCTCTGCCGGCCCCGATAGAGAAAGTGTCGCCCGCTGGGGATCGACAGCGTCATCCTGCGGCATCCGCCATTGGCCACAGCGATCGATCGCCCCAGCGCATCGTCACGAGCAAAATAATCATACAAATTGCATCTACCGAAATATTACATAAACAATCACGGTCGCATCAACCATGACGATTCGCCTTGACATTTCACCAACTTGCTTGCTATGTTTTATACGCACTACCAAATATTCCAATTAAATCACTATAAAATTACAATACACACCACCAAGTTAAATGAGTTCTTAACGTCACGAGGAAATTATGCCAATTCTTTCATTTATCATTCAATCCCACCTCTATATCCAATCGTGACCATGCCTGAATTCACCCTGGTGCTACGAACTTCTCGTCGCCCAGCTCGGCACATCATGACGTCCGATTGTGTACTCCTAAGTTTTGTTTTCGTTCGGCCTACCGCCCGACCATCCTTGACCATATGTAGCTTCTTACGCGCGTGACGTCGGGTTTTCTTCCACGTACCGTCCGTTGCGATTGGACTCGACGGTCACGCATAGTCACGACCTCCATCGAGCTCGCGCGACTCTAGCGATCGCTTCTTTGAGAGAGACGGATATCCAAACACCATTTATTACACAATCTATCCAATCTACTTAAAAATACTATTTCTATATCAAAATTAATTCAAATGTAACAATTTATTTCTCTCATCAATTATGTAAGCTTAATTTAAAGCAAAACAAAAATGTAATCTCCATACCTATTTGTTTTGGATTCCAGACTAGAAATCTTACGCAAAAATTGAATTGCAACAAAAATTGCCTATATTTGCCACGTGCGCCTCGCGCGCGGCACCTTCCCATGCGAGGGATGATCGGGCGTGAGAAACAGAAAGCTCGAAATCACTGACATCGTGACAGTGCTTCAGGCATTCGACGCCGGTCAGCCTGCGCACGAAGTATGCGCCACATGGGGAGTGAGTCAGGCAACTCTGTATGAGTGGCGAAGGCTATATGGCGGCATCCCTCTCGAAGCAGCCCAGCGACTTGCACGGCTCATGCGCGAAAACGCCGAGTTGAAACGACACAACACCATCCTTGAGCTCGATTGCCAGTTGATGCAAGCCTTGCTCCATCAACAGCATCACGGCACGGAGCAACGCTGCCACCAAGTCTCAATGCTGCTCAATCAGTTCAAAGTCAGCCTCGCCCGCGCCTGCCGCGTAGTGGGTATTTCGCGTACCTTATTTATCTATCGTTCCACCCACGACGACGCGACTTGATATGCGACGCTCGCCCACCAGCTCGCAGACTCCAACGCTTTGCCTGCTCCCTGCTCGAGCCACGCCCGCACCAAACACTGGGACTGAGTATCGTCTCACCTTTTTGATAGTCGATCGATTTAACTTGTTCATGGCCCCCTATCCGACGGCAACCCCGTCTCACGCGTTCGTCCGACGAAAGTCGTCTAAGGTTCACACGCACTCAGAATGCTCAACTCGCGTGCCGCGGATCGACTCGACCGTGGTGCGACCGTGCCCGCCCGTCCCTAGACCTGCGCCGCACATCGCTGGAGAAATTTCATCGTGAGCAAACACACCGACGAAATGATCGTCGCCGCACTGGCGCAAGCCCGCCAAGGAATCCGTATTGCGTCAATCTGTCAACGGCTTGGCATTAGCCGCGCCACGTTTCATCGCTGGCGTCGGCGTTATGATGGATTGGATCTTTCAGCGCTCAGACAAACGCGGCTACTCGAGGAAGAAAATCGGCGCCTCAGAATTCGGGCGGCCGATCTGCGCCTGACTCATTTGATGCTACAGACACTCCTAAAAAAACGCTAATGCGCCCTCTGTGTGAAGCAGTCTTCTACAGGGCGGCAAGCAAAGTGTCACAAAGCGGTTCGTCGGGGTCACGACAGCAAGCGAATCTTTGCAGAAACTCGGAATCAAGCAGCGGTTGCCTCCCCCCTTCGGGCGGCTAGCGATTCAGCCGCACCAAAGTGGTCGAGCAGGTCAGTAACGAACCCGACAAGCGTACCCCTATGCGATGACTCGCAGTGGTAGTTCAAATCGACATTGATCACGCGTCCAAGGCGATCCGTTCCTCGAACTCAAATAGTTACAGGAGGGGATGTGCGGCTGAAGAAGCTCATCACCACTTGAGTTTAGATAAGACCATCGGGACCCAAGAGGCGAGGTGGCAAAATTATTGCGAATTTGATTGAATTGACAATTTTATTTTGTCGTAAGAAAAATCAAGGGAATTATAGGAAATTGTCACCAACCGTACAGGCGCCTCATCGACAAGCCCCTTCAGAGTCTGGTAAGGCTCTATCTAGCGAGACCTTGTACGCCAAGCGCCTTTGCCATCAAGGCTTCCAGAGAACGACGTCGATGCTGACTTTCATTTCCGGACAAAGCAATCTATCCTATGAAATAGATTCCAGTAATTTTATTAATTGCATCGATAGAAGAAAACAATTAACTGTAAACATACCACCCTCTCCACATCCAATCACGAATTCAAATTTATTTATTTAAAATCAACTCACTACATGCATTATCGTGAAGTGCGATCCGATGTGACAACTTTATTTTGAGCACATGGGAAGTGACAATTTTATTTTTTTGAGAATGAAAATAATATTGTCACTTCAACCGCCGGAAGCCTTGACCTACCGCGCCATAACGGTGACAAACTTATTGCGGTCTACG
>NZ_JAAGNW010000363.1 GCF_010645215.1 Burkholderia multivorans
ATGCGATGCGCAACCTGCTGCGCAATGCGAGCAAGTACGCGCAAGCGCGGATCGTCGTCGGCATCGAGATGCGCCACGGCAATATCGAGATCTATGTCGAGGACGATGGACAGGGCGTGCAGGAAGCCGAACGCGACCGGATCTTCGAGGCCTTCGTGCGGCTCGATCGTCATACCGCGGGTTACGGGCTCGGGCTCGCGATCACGCGCCAGGTGCTGCACGCGCACAACGGGCGGATCGCGGTGGTCGACCCGCGCGTGCTGCCGGGCGCGCGCTTCGAGATCAGCTGGCCGGTGTGAGCGGCGGCGGGCATGACCCGCCGCGCCCGTCGTCAATACGTCCGGCCCAGCTGGAAGTACAGGTTGCGGCGGCCGGCCGGCGCGAGTGCAATCCCGATGTAGAGCGGCCCGAACGACGTCGTGAGGCTGGTGAAGAACGTATAGCTCTGCTTGAGCGAGCCGCCGCCCACCCGCGCGCCGCTCGACCAGACGTTGCCGACCTCCGCGCTCGCGCCCAGATACAGCGCCTTGATCGGCGACGCGTTGAACGTCATCAGTTGATTCATATAAGTGACCTGCCCGTAGACGAGCGAGTCGCCGTTCAACTGGTCCGCCGCGTAGGCGGCCAGGTGCTGGAAGCCGCCCAGCGTGAAATCGAAACCATTGAAGACGTTCTGGCTGCCGCCGAAGGTCTTGCCCGCCTCGACGCCGGCGCTCACGCTGTGGCGCCCGAATTGCTGCGCGATCATGGCTTTGCCGCGCACCTCGGTATAGGGCGTGTTGTCCGTGGACGGGTCGAAGTAGTCCGAGCTCGTCGTGGTGCTGGTGGTGAGCGAGCGCTCGGCGCGGATCTCCGTGAAGTAGCCGCGACGCGGGAACAGATGATCGTCAAGCTGATCGATCACGAGCCGCGCGCGCGCGGTCAGCGCCTGCGATCTGAGTCGCGAAAACACGTCCGGCAGAAAGTCCGGATCGGCGGAACCGTGTGCATAGGCGAGGCCAATACGGAAGTCGCCGAGACGCCCGATCGGCACGCCGAGGTCGACGCCGACCCGTTGCGTACGCAGCCGGTATTGGTTGATCTTGAGGTCAACGTTTTCGTCATATTGATTCGCGAAGCGCCGTTCCACTTCTGCATACGGCGCGATGTAATAGCCCCCACGTTCGGTCAGCGGCTGGCGCAGTTCAACGTGGGCCGATTGCAGGTCGCTGCCGAGCGTCGTGTCGGCGCGGAATTCGAGCCCGGACTGGGTGAGCCACGGCCGCCGGTAGCCGACGTGCAGGCGGAACCCGCCGACGTCGCTGGAGCTGCTCGACACGCCCAGCCCGAACAGCAGGAAGTTCGGCCCCCAGTATTTCTCGCGTGCGTCGATCACGAGCTTGTGGCTGTCTCCGTCGTTGACCACCTGCTGCGAGACGCTCTCGAAGTTGCCGCTCGTCGTCAGCGTGAGCAGATCCTGGCTGACCGACTTCGCATCGTAGAGGTCGCCGGGGTGGACGTGCAGCGCGTCGGTGACGACCCGTTTCGGCACAGGGCCGTTGATGCGGACGTCGATCGAGGTGATGCGCACCGGCTCCTGCGGCGGCAGCGCATGCGCGGCCTCGTAGGCCGCGTACTGCTCGGGCGTCAGCTGGTATTGCAGCAGCTTGGGCAGCGCGGCCGTGGCGGCCGCCGCGCCCGCCGAGACCGCCTGCGACGCGGTCTGGAAATCGGTGAAGCTCAGCGAGCCGAGCGCGGGCTGCAGCAGCACGTCGTCGGCGCCGAGCTGCGCGCGCTGGGCCGAGACGTTCTGCCGGATCAGGATCCCGATCATCTGCTGCATCACGTCGGCGGGCGACGCGAGCGCGTCGAGCGGCCGCAGCTGCGAGCCGATGTCGACCGCGATCACGATCTTCGCGCCCATCGCACGCGCCGTGTCTACCGGCAGGTTGCTGACGAGCCCGCCGTCGACCAGCGTGCGGCCGTCGATCTCGGCAGGTGCGAACAGGCCCGGCAGCGCCATGCTCGCGCGGATCGCGAGCGGCAGCGAGCCGTGGTCGAGCACGACCATCTGGCCGGTGCGCAGGTCGGTCGCGATCGCGCGGTACGGGATCGGCAACTGGTCGAACGGCTGGTTGGCCGGCACGGCCGCCGTCCAGTTCGCGAGCAGCGCCTGCAGGCGGTTGCCCTGCACGAGGCCGACCGGCGCCTTGACGCCCTTCGCGCCGAAGCCGAGCGTCAGCGCATCGGCATAGACCTGTTCGTCCTCGCGCTGCGACTGCGGGAGATCGGCGCGGTTGGTCACGTCGAACGCGATGTCCGCGAGATTGATCTGCGACAGGCGTTTTTCCATCTCCGTGGCATTCATGCCGCTCGCGTACAGGCCGCCGACCACGGCGCCCATGCTGGTCGCGGCGATGCAGTCCACCGGGATGCGGTTGTCCTCGAGCACCTTCAGCACGCCCAGGTGCGCGTAGCCGCGCGCGCCGCCGCCCGACAGCACGAGGCCGATCGGCGGCCGGTCCGCCGGGCCGCCGTCCGGGGTGCAGGAGACGTTCGTCGTCGGCGCCGCCACGGCCGCGGCCGGGGGCGCAGGCATCGGAATCGGCACGGACGCCGGCTCGGGAGCCGCGCGGGGCGGCAGCGGCTGGGCCAGGGCAGGGAATGCTGCTGCGCAGCAGAGCAGGAGGGCGGCGAGGCGCTTGGCGGCGCGAGGATTCTGCCGTCCGCGTAGGGCGAGCACCGTCATCGTTGTGGTTCGGGGGTGGTCGGACAACCGCCGGGCGGTCGGGAATTCGTGCAAAACCGCAAGATTACCGCGTTTTGGATCGGAAAGAACCAACAAAATCTCCGTGACAGCGTGTGGGCGGGGGTGAGCGAACCGTCGCCAATATTCTGGGGAAAATATTCGAAATCACCTAAAGTATTGGTGCAAGCTGCCGCTAAGCGCTTAACAGTCGCCGTCCGGCGCGAGAGACCGGTGTTACGACGACCCGGCGTCCCCCGCATAGACCTTCCACCGGTTCGTTCGTCCGTAGAGGCTTCATCATGTCGACCCCCCTTCTCGGAAGGCTGTTCGCGCACAACATCGCGGTTGACCTGGGCACCGCGAGCACGCTCATCTATGTCCACAATCGCGGCGTGGTGCTGAACCAGCCGTCCGTGGTGTGTTTCCGCAAGCCCGGCGGCGCGGCCGACAAGGCGCGCGTCGAGGCCGTCGGCGATCAGGCGAAGGCGCTGCTCGGCCGCTCGCCCGAGCATCTGCAGGCGGTGCGGCCGCTGCGCCACGGCGTGATTGCAAACTACAACGCGGCCGAGCAGATGATGCGCCAGTTCATCGACATGTCGCGCACGCGCGCGCTGTTCGGCCGGCGCGCCGAGTTCACGATCTGCGTACCGTCGAACGCCACGGCGGTCGAGCGGCGCGCGATCCGCGAGGCGGCCGCGGCGGCGGGCGCCTCCAAGGTCACACTGATCGGCGAATCGCTGGCGGCGGCGCTGGGCGCCGGGCTGCCGGTGACGGACGCGGTCGGATCGATGGTGGTCGATATCGGCGGCGGCACGACCGAGGTCGCGGTGATCGCGCTCGGCGGCGTGGTTTACCAGGAAGCGATCCGGGTGGGCGGCGATCAGTTCGATGCGGCGATCGTCAATCATGTGCGCAACCTCTATGGCGTGCTGCTCGGCGAGCAGACGGCCGAGCACGTGAAGAAGATCATCGGCACGGCGAGCTACGGCGTGCCGCGCGAATCG
>NZ_JAAGNW010000364.1:0-1022 GCF_010645215.1 Burkholderia multivorans
AATCGATGTCGCGCAGGAAGGTGATCGCGCCGTTTTGTCCGGAGTCGCGCAGGGTCGTCGGACGTGGCTGCGCGAGCTTGATCGAGGCGAGGGACGGCACCGTGCGCGCCAGTTGCTGTTCGTGCGCGAGGCGCCCGGCTTTTGCGCGCTCGAGCGCAGGCGGCGTGGGCGATGCGGCGGGGTTCGACGCCGACTCGGCGCAGCCTGCGGCGAGCATCGCGAGCGCGAGTGTCGCGGTTGCGAGCGCATGCAGCAGCCGACCCGGAACTGAAACCGCATCGCGTGCCGCGTGCCATGAACGTGCTGCGCGTGACGGGAATGCGCGATCGGCGCGCGGGGCCGGTGTCCGCATCGTCTGTCTCCATATGTTGGAATTCGCGCTCGTCGGGGCGGCGCACCGGTTGACCCCGGTTTCGCGCAGTGTCGCATGGCGTCGGTAGAGCGTCGGCACCAAACACCGGCGTGCGGTGTTGCAGGGCAGCAGGGTCCGACGGTGCGTGCGGTCCGCGCGGATCGGCGTATCGGATCAAACGGCGCAGGTTGCCGGGGTCGAGTCGGCGTTGTCGGCGGGCCGCGCTACAACTGGTTACGCAACTCACAAATGGGTGGTCGGCAGGGGCGCAGCCTATCGCGTTGAGATAGGCAGGCGGTATCGAGCCGCCGATTACCGTACCGGGAGACGATCATGCGCTTGTCCATCTATATGTTTGCCGCCGTGGCGGCCCTTTCCGCCGCTTCGATCGGGACGGCCTCCGCCGAGACCCAATGGGATGCGAATCATCCGCGTCGCGCGGAAGTCAATCACCGGTTGCAGAACCAGGACCGGCGAATCCACACGGAGGTGCGCGACGGCAAGATGTCGCCCGCGGAAGCGGCGAAGCTGCATCGCGACGACCACCAGGTCCGCCAGGAAGAGCGCGACATGGCGCATCAGGACAACGGGCACATCACGCGGCAGGAAGATCGCACGCTGAATCAGCAGGAGAATCAGGTCAGCAAGCAGATCGGGCAGTGACGGCGAT
>NZ_JAAGNW010000364.1:1032-1509 GCF_010645215.1 Burkholderia multivorans
GCTTGCGAAACGCGGCACAGGCTGATGAGCGACGTTCGCGTATTCGCCGCTATCGATGGGTGGCCGTGATCAGGAGATACGCGAAGTAGGCGACGCCGTTGAAGAGCAGGGCCCAGAGCGCGAGGCCGCGGCGTCGCGCGTTGAGACGCAGCCATGCGGCCGCCAGCAAGGTGACGACGACGCCGGTCAGCACTTCGGGGCGCGGCTCCCAGGGGGTGAGCAGGATGCCGATCGCGGGCAGCAGGGTGCCCTGGAAGACCATGGCGCCCGTGATGTTGCCGAAGGCGAGCGTGTCCTTGCCGCGCCGGATCCAAAGCACGCTGTTGACCTTCTCGGGCAGTTCCGTGGCGATGGGAATGATGATGAGCGACAGCAGCAGCGGGGAGACCCCAAGCAGATGCGAGACGCCCTCGACGCCGTGGATGAATCCCTTGGCGCCAGCCACGAGCAGCGCCACGCCGATGGCCAGCTGGGCGG
>NZ_JAAGNW010000364.1:1519-3721 GCF_010645215.1 Burkholderia multivorans
TACCATTCGCGATGCGGGACGAACATGGCGATCGTGGCCAGCGTGAAGGCGGCGAGGAAGTAGTTCAGATCGCGCGTGAACCCGGTGCGCTCGGGCGTGAGGACGCCGCCGAGTCCGCGCGAGCGGACCGCGGCCACGGTCATCAGAAAGGTGGTCAGGGTGGCCAGCATCAGCGGGGCGCCGAGAATGGCGCCTACGCCGATTTCCTGATTCAGCGTCGGGTTGGCGGTTCCGCCTGCGAGGGCGAGCAGCGGGACCATGGTTTCCGGCAGGGCCGTGCCGACTGCCGCGAACAGCGAACCCGTGACGCCTTCCGAGATCTTGAGGCGCTCGCCGAGATGCTCGAGTGCATTGGTAAAGATCTCCGCCGCCACCAGGATGACGGCGAGCATGAACAGCAGTTCGAGAAACATGGCGATCATGCGGCACCTCGGCGCGAGGCGCGGCGGATACGGAGCGGGGGCGTGACGTTGGGCGAAGGGCCGAGCAGAAGCATCAGGGGACTCCAGGGTCGGACGTGGATGGACCATGGCGCATGCTTCCCGTCCGACCAGAGACGAAGCGATGCACCAATGGTCTCGCCAAACCTTGTCGGTCGAACGCGCCATGGCCGAAGCCAAGTATGTTGACGCGCTCTCCTCCGGGCGGAGGAAGGCTACTCCCCAATGATGGGGCGATTGTAGGGGCGACGGGCTCGCAGGTAAAGTGTTTGGAAGGTGATGTGCCTGGCGCGCGGCGGATGGACGTCGGCGGGAGCGGGCGTTGCCGCTATCTCTACTGTGGGGAGGTGCTCGATTTGACACCACCAGAACCTAGTCTAAAGGGCCGCTCGAACGCCCGCCGCACAAGGCGTTGGGCGATTTCGGCGGACGCGGCTGCGCGCAAAGAATTCTGCGAAAAACGACCGTGAAATGAGCGGATTTCGCGAAGATTTTGACACCGGAATAAGCCGGAAATGGAAGTTATCCACTCCCTATATCTGCCGGCCCGTCCAGACGACACGCCCGATGATCTCAAAGTCGGACGGCGGTTGCGCCATATTGACATCGAACGGCTCGTATGCGGAATTCGCGCTGCTTACCTTGAGGATGCCACCCGGCAGCCGCTGCAGGGTTTTAACGATGACGTCTCCATCAATCCGCAGCACGTAAAACCCAGCGGAACCAGTCGTTTGGCTTCGATCGATCAGGATCACATCCCTGTCGTTCAACACGCCCTGAAGGGAATCCCCTTTTACCGACAGGACCGATAGGTCGGTCGGATTTGCATGTAGGTAGTTCTCGATCCAGTACCGACGAAACGCCATCGTGTGTTTGGGGGCCTCATCGGTGACGGCTTGACCGTGCCCAGCTGCTGCTTTGACGTTATAGCGGGGAATGAAGACAAACTCGGATATGTCCACGACGTTCCCAAGTGTGTCTCGCGCCGCAACCGTTGGAGAAGCTTCGGCTGGGAGCGCATCCGTTGAACCGCCCTTCGTGGGTTGCGTGCCATCTCCGAACGCTACCCAGTCCAACCCCGCACCCGCCGCTCTCGCAAGATTTGCGATGACCTCGAACGGCGGCTTGCTCTCGCCCTTAATGTACCGGCGCAGCATCACAGCTGAAACTCCAGCAACCGCCGCCGCAGCCTCTCGATCGCCGATCCTGCGGCAAAGCTCATCAATCCGGCTTTCGATTCCGGGAGCAAGAAACGAAACCGACACATCTGTTCGGTGATCGACTTTCGATTCCGTCATAGGCTGTTGATCCGAAAAAGAATTTTCGATAAAAGCGACAATTTGTGTCGCTCAAAAAACGAAAAAGAAACGAAATTTTCGCTACTCCGCAAATTTTCGATTGCCGAGCCGAAACTATCTGGTTAACATGTGTTCACTTATTTAGCGAAGGCGATGAGCACATGAGCACATCTGATACCTCAAAAAAAGCCGCCGATGATTGGGACAAGGCGGACATCAAACACGCCCTCGAAAAAAAGGGCTGGAACATTCGTCAACTTGCAAATGCGTGCGGCTACAGCAACTCCAGCGCACTTCGTAAGGCATTCGACAGTTCATATCCGAAGGCCGAACGCATCATCGCGAACGCGATCGGTGTCGAACCCGAAACTATCTGGCCGAGCCGATACGAGAAACGGAATTTTACGCCCGTTTTGTCACCGTCATCCCCTGTTTGTATCCCGCGTTCCGTGCGTCCCGCCACC
>NZ_JAAGNW010000365.1:0-440 GCF_010645215.1 Burkholderia multivorans
TGGCATATCGATGCGTTCGAGCTTCGACCCGGATCGGCTTCAGCCATGACGGCCGGCGTGGCGTTCGACGCCACCACCTGGGAACTCTGGCCCAGCCTTCTCTCCGGCGGTACCCTCGTCCTGCCTCCGGTGCATGCCGCTCGCGATCCGATCGCCATGCTCGACTGGTGGAAACAGCAGCAGCTCGACGTCTCCTTCCTCGTCACCTCGCTTGCCGTCATGGCAATCGATCGCAAGCAGCTGCCGCCTAACCTCCGATATCTCCTCATCGGCGGTGAACGATTCCCCGGCGGCGTTGATGCATTGCCTGACGGCCTCACCCTGGTCAACAACTACGGACCGACTGAAGCCACCGTCGTCGCAACCTCCGGCGTGTTGCCTGTCGATGCCGACGTGCCGCATATCGGCCGACCGATTCACAACGCCACCGCGTACCTGCT
>NZ_JAAGNW010000365.1:450-3718 GCF_010645215.1 Burkholderia multivorans
AACGCTTCATCGATGATCCGTTCAGTAACCAACCCGGTGCCCGTCTCTACAAAACCGGCGACCTCGCCCGCTACCTCCCGGACGGCAACCTCGAATTCCTCGGCCGTAACGACCATCAAGTCAAGATTCGCGGCTTCCGTATCGAACTCGGCGAAATCGAATCCCGCCTTGCCGAACATCCGGAGATCCGTGAAGCCGCCGTTCTCGCACTGGGTCAGAACAGCGACTTGCGACTGGTCGCTTACGTTGTCGCGGAAGCTGTCGCATTCGACAAGGAAGATACGTCCGACGAAAATGCAGATCAGTCGATAGCCAGCCAACTGCGAACCTATCTGACCGAACGTCTGCCGGAATACATGGTGCCCGCCGCGTTCGTGCGTCTCGATACGTTCCCGCTCACTCCTAACGGCAAGCTCGATCGCAAGGCACTCCCGGTTCCCGATCAGGATGCCTTCGTTCGACAAGACTACGAAGCGCCGTCGGGTGAAATCGAAACTACCCTCGCCGATATCTGGAGCGAACTCCTCGGCATCGACAGAATCAGCCGTCACGACAGCTTCTTCGCCCTCGGCGGCCACTCGCTCCTCGCCGTCCGTCTCATGAGCCGCGTCGCCGCGATCGGGGCAAACCTGCCGCTCGCCTCGCTCTTCGCCGCATCTTCTCTCGCCGCATTCGCCGACGTCGTCTCCCGGCAGCTTCACACCGCGCACCTCGACCTGCCCGCCCTCGAAACGATTTCCCGCGATCAGCCTCTGCCGCTCTCCTTCGCTCAGCAGCGGCTCTGGTTCCTCGCTCAACTCGATCCCGGCAGTCATGCCTACAACATCCCCTTCGCCATCGAGCTCCATGGCGAACTCGATACGCATGCCTGGCACGCTGCGCTTAACGCGCTCTTCGACCGACACGAAGCCTTACGCTCCGTATTCGTTTCCGTCGATGGACAGCCGCAGGTGCAACTGCTCCCCGCCGGGTCAGGTCTGCCGCTTCGGCATCACGTCCTGTCCGGAAATGATGTCGAGGAACAGGCCCTCCACCTGCAACACGAGGAAGCCCAGACCCCGTTCGACCTCGAACGCGGCCCGCTCATCCGCGCCCGCCTGATCCGCTTCAACGAGCACCATTACCAATTCCTGCTCACCCAGCACCACATCGTCTCCGACGGCTGGTCCTTCGGCATTCTTCTCGGCGAACTCAGTGCCCTCTACGCCGCCGCTATTGAAAATCGTCAGGCCAACCTGCCGGCCCTCGCCATCCAGTACCCCGACTACGCCGCGTGGCAGCGCCAATGGCTCGCCGGCGAACGGCTCGCCGAGCAGGGCGAGTTCTGGCGCAGCACCCTCGCCGGCGCACCGGTACGCATCGAACTCCCCGCCGACCGGCCTCGACCGCCTCAGCAGTCCTACGCCGGCGCGGCCGTTCCCATCCATATCGAGGCCGACCTCACTCGCGCACTGCGGCAATTCTCGCAACAGCAGCAGGCCACGCTCTTCATGACCGTCCTCGCCGCGTGGAGCGCCGTCCTCTCCCGCCTCTCAGGACAATCCGACATCATCATCGGTTCGCCTTCCGCCAACCGCGGACGCGCCGAAATCGAACCGCTCGTCGGCTTCTTCGTCAACACGCTCGCGCTGCGCATCGATCTCGACGGCCTGCCTTCACCCGCCGAACTCGTCCAGCGTGTCCGACGCGTCGCACTCGATGCTCAGCACCATCAGGACCTGCCTTTCGAGCAAGTCGTCGAAATCGTCCAGCCGCCGCGGCACCTCGATCACACCCCGCTCTTCCAGGTCATGTTCGCCTGGCAGAACAACGAGGTCGGCAACTGGCAGTTGGCCGGTGTCGACGCCTCGCCGGTTACGGTCGAGCATCAGATCGTCAAGTTCGACCTCGAACTCAATCTGGGCGAAGCCGATGGCCAGATCGTCGGTGCCATCAACTACGCCGCCGCACTCTTCGATCGGGCCACGATCGAACGTCATGCCGGCTATCTCGTCGCCATGCTCAAGGCGTTTGACAATACATCGGCCGCTGTGCCGCTGAACCGTGTCGACATCCTCTCCGATCAGGAACGTCAGTTGGTGATCGAAGACTGGAACGACACCAGACAGGTGCTGCCCGAAACGACGCTGGAAGCGCTGGTCGAACAGCAGGCGGAGAAATCGCCCGATGCGATTGCCGCCGTATTCGAGATTCAGGCACTGACGTACCGGCAGCTCAATGCGCGCGCCAATCGGCTGGCGCGCATGCTCGTCGCCTCGGGGATCGGACCGGAATCCATCGTCGCGGTCGCCATTCCGCGTTCGCTCGATCTCATCGTTTCTCTGCTCGCCGTCGTCAAGGCCGGTGCCGCCTATCTCCCGCTCGACACCGACTATCCGGCCGATCGCCTCGCGTTCATGCTGCGCGACGCCAAGCCCGCAGCACTCATCTCGCGCGGCGACGTGCTCTCCCTCCTGCCCGAAACCGGTTCGATTCCTGTTCTGCAGATCGACGGGGATGCGCTTCTCGCTCAGCTGGACACGCAACCCGACCATAACCTCGACAACCGCGCTCGCGTCTCGCCGCTTTCGGTGCTGCATCCGGCTTATGTGATCTATACGTCGGGGTCGACGGGTACGCCCAAGGGAGCCGCCAACACTCATGCGGGGATCGTCAATCGTCTGCTCTGGATGCAACACGCCTATCAGTTGCAGCATGACGATGCCGTGCTACAGAAAACCCCTTCCAGCTTCGACGTCTCCGTCTGGGAGTTCTTCTGGCCGCTCATCGCCGGTGCGCGCATCGTCTTTGCCCGTCCCGATGGCCATCGCGATCCGGCCTACCTCGCTTCGCTCATTCAGCATCAACGCATCACCACCGCCCATTTCGTGCCTTCCATGCTCGAAGCGTTCCTGCTTGAGCCTGGGGCGGCTCAGTGCGGGCAATCCCTGCGCCGTATCATCTGCAGTGGTGAAGCGCTCTCCTCCGATCTTGCCAAGCGCGCTCATACTACGCTCGGCACACCGCTGCATAACCTCTACGGCCCGACCGAGGCCGCCGTCGACGTCTCCTACTGGGCCTACCGTCCCGGGGAAACCGGCAACGCCGCGCCGATCGGCGCGCCGATCTGGAATCTCCAGCTCTACATCCTCGATGAAGCGTTGCGCCCCGTTCCTCCCGGCGTGCCCGGCGAGCTTTACCTTGCCGGCGCAGGTCTCGCCCGCGGCTATCTGAACCGCTTCTCGCTCACCTCCGAACGATTCATCGCCAACCCGTTCTCGCACGGCGA
>NZ_JAAGNW010000366.1:0-615 GCF_010645215.1 Burkholderia multivorans
CCACTCTTCGCGCTGGGCATCTACCGGCCGTTCGCGCCGCTCTGGGTGCGCGAGGTGCTGGTCGCGGCGGTGCTCGTCTGGGGGCTGTGGCCGTCGCTCGCGCGACTCTGGGCGCGGCTCGCGATGAGCCCGCGCCGGGTGCGCACGCCGCAGCCGGCGGCGCGCGCCGATTTCATCGACGAGCGCCTGCGCGCCCTCGATCGCCAGCTGAAGGCGCGCTGGCAGCGCGAGCCGCACGGCCGCTGGGGCCGCTGGGATCGATTGACCGGCGCGCTGCGCGGCCAGCACCGGACCCTGCTGCCCTGGTATCTGGTGATGGGCGCGGAAGGCAGCGGCAAGACGAACCTGGTCGCGAAGGCGGTGAACGCGGCCGGCTCCGAAGGGGAGCGGGCCCTCGCGATCGAGCCGCTCAACAGCCGCGGCGACGATTTCAACTTCCGCAGCGCGAACGACGCGGTCTGGTTCGACATCGGCGGGCGCTGGAACCTGCGCGACGGCTTCGACGAGACGGCGCTCGATACCTGGAAGCGCTTGTTACAAGGAATGCGTCGCTTGCGTGGCGGGGCGGCGGTCAGCGGCGTGGTGCTGTGCGTCGACAGCGCGTCGCTGGTCGAT
>NZ_JAAGNW010000366.1:625-3697 GCF_010645215.1 Burkholderia multivorans
CGCCGGCTGGCGGAACTGCACGAGGTGTTCGGGGAGCAGGCGCAGGTCTATGTCGCGCTGAACGGCATCGACCGGCTCGACGGCGCGGTCTCGATGCTGTCGCTGGTGGACGCCGGCCGCTGGGCAAGCGGGATGGGTTTCTGCCTGCCCGAGCAGGCGCTCGGCGAGAGCGCGGCGGAGGCAGGCGCGAGCTGGCAGGGCGAGTTGCAGCATCTGCAGCAGCGGGTCCAGCAGCAGGTGCTGTTCGCCGCGCCCGCGGCGACCGAGGTCGGCGCGAACTACGCGCAGCTGCGCTTCGTCGAGACGCTGAGCCAGCTGCACAAGGCGCTGCTCGTGTGGCTGCAGATCGCGATCGCGCCGGGCGAGGCGCATTCGGCCGCGCGTCTGCGCGGTGTCTGGATGGGGTCGATGGCGGAGCTGGCCGTCGCCCAGCCGGGCGGGGCGTCGCCCGGGCTGCCTGCGCAGACCCGGCCGCTCGGCGAGCTGTGGACGCCGCTGTTCCGGCAGGTCGCGCTCGAACGCGACGCGGTGCGGCCGGGCGGCGCGCGCTCGTGGCGCGGCCGGGTCGGCCACCTGCTGCGCTGGGCCGCGCTGCCCGTTCTCGCGCTTGGTCTGCTGATGTGGTTCGGCTGGGGCTATGTCGCGGAAAGCAACTACCTCGACGACGTGGGGGCGCAGTTCAGCGAAGCGAAGCGGCTCGCGCAGGCCGAGGCGTCGTACGGTCCGGACGGCGGCGCGCCGCTGCTCGACGTGGCGAGCCACATGCGCTACGCGCAGGAGCAGGCGGAAGACGCCGGACGCGGGCTGGCGACGCCGTACTTCGAGCACGGCCTCGTCGCCGCCGCGGCGCGCGACACCTACCACCGGCAGTTGCAGAAGATGCTGATGCCGGAGCTGTACAACGAGGTGCGGCGCGTGCTGGTCGCGCAGGCGGACGGCGCGCCCGGCGACGTCTACCAGACGCTCAAGGTCTACCTGATGCTGTGCCGGCCCGAGCGGCGCAACGCGACCGATGTCGAGCGCTGGCTGGGCAGCCGCTGGGACAGCCTGTCCGGCGGGCAGCAGTACAGCGACGACGACCGGCGCGCGCTGCTCGCGCACGTGCGCGCGCTGATGGAGCTGCCGAAGCTGCCGGGCACGCCGGAGGACGCGAACCTGGTGCGCGCGGCGCGCGTGCGGGCCGCGCAGATCCCGATCGTGACGCGCGTGCTGCAGAACATCCACGCGCAAGGCTTGCCGGCCTCGGTCAACGACATCTCGCTGTCGCGCGCGGCCGGTTTCGAATCGGCGATGAGCCTGCGCATGCGCAGCGACGTCCCGGCGACCGACGTCGCGGTATCGGGCTGGTTCACGCGGGCGGGCTACACGGACGTGTTCCTGCCGCGTCTCGACAAGGCCGCACGCGCGATGCTCGAAGAGGAAAGCTGGGTGCTGCGCGACGAAACCCTGCGCGGCAACAGCTTCCAGATCGACGGAGTGGTGCAGAAGCTCGCGGATTCCACCCGCGCGCAGTTCCTGCAGGACTACATCGCCGGCTGGCAGAACTTCCTCAACGACGTGACGGTGCGCAGCGTCACGGGCCTCGACGATGCGTCGCAGCTGGCGGCGGCGATGATGGATTCGCAATCGCCGCTCGCGAGCCTGCTGCGTTTCGCGGCGCGCGAGACGACCCTGACCGGCGCGAGCGACGAAGGCAACATCGACAGCTGGATCGACCGCCAGAAATACCGTTTCGAGAAGGGGCGGCGGCAGATCGTCGGCGAACTGAGCGGCCAGCACTATCGCACCGTGCTGCTGCCGGAACATGTGGTCGAGGAACACTTCCTGGCGATCCGGCAACTGGCGGGGCAACTGAACAACCGCAGCGTGGCGTCGAGCAACCCGCTCGCCCGGCTGTTCGAGCCGCTGTACCGGCAACTGGGGCTCGTCAACGGCGCGCTGCAGGCGGGCCAGGTGCTGCCCGCGCAATACGACGCGTTCTCGCGCCTGAAGGAAACCGCCGCGCGGCAGCCCGAACCGGTGCGCGGCATCATGCTCGACCTGATCGGCAGCGGCAGCACGATGACGACCCGCGAATCGGGCGCGCTGCTCAATCGCGGCGCGGCGGGCGCGACGTCGATGGTGTGCAGCACCGGCTTCACGAGCCGCTATCCGTTCCGGCGCAACGCGCAGGTCGACGCGGGCGTCGCCGACTTCGAACGCCTGTTCAGCGCCCAGGGCCTGATGGCGGCGTACTTCCGCGACCATCTGGCGGCCTATGTCGATACGTCGAGCACGCCGTGGAAGGCGCTGCGTTCGAACGGCGGCAATCTCGGCCTGGTGAGCCCGGGCGTGCTGTCGTCCTACGAGACGGCCGATCGGATTCGCGGCGTGATGCTCGACGATTCCGGGCATCTGCGCGTGTCCGCCGTGCTGCGCTTCCTCGACATGGATTCGCAGATCTCGGAAGCGCAACTGCTTATCGGCGGACAGACGCTGCGCTACGCGCACGGCATGACGTCGCCGCAGCGCATCGACTGGAGCGGGAAAGGCAACAAGCTCGCGATCCAGCTGCAACTCAAGTCGGTCGACGGGCGGCTGAGCACGCTGCAGTTCGACGGACCCTGGGCGCTGTTCCGCTTCTTCGACGCGGGACAGGCGGCGGGCGGGACGGCCGACCGTCGCGAACGGCTGTATCAGACGGACATCGGGACCGTGCGGCTGGAGTGGCAGGCGCTCACGACGCCTTCGCCGATCTGGTCGGGGATCCTGCAGGGGTTCAGGTGCCCGTCGTGACCCACCTTGTGTATCGGAATGCGCCAGCCGGCGCGAACTTGGAAAGGAGCAGCAAATGATAGACCCGAAGGAAATCCTGTCCGCGTGCAGCAACGCGCACGAGTACGGGCAGAACGCCAGCGGTTCCATGGCGAAGCCGTTCATGGATTCGATCCCCGACATGTCGGTGGCGTCGTCGCAGAACGCGAGCAACCTGATCGGCAATGTGCAGCAGGTGGGCGGCAAGATGCTGGAGCACATGTCGAACATCAAGTCGTCGGTCGACAAGCAGGTCGCCGCGCACCAGGACGCGCAGCA
>NZ_JAAGNW010000367.1 GCF_010645215.1 Burkholderia multivorans
AGCGCGCGGATCGTCGAGCCGCCGAATTCGATCGCATAGCCGGTGCCGCCTGCGGTGCCGATCCTGCCGATGATCGCGAGCACGATGTCCTTCGCGGTGCAGCCGCGCGGCAGCTGGCCCTCGACCTTCACCAGCATGTTCTTGCTCTTCTTCTGCAGCAGCGTCTGGGTGGCGAGCACGTGCTCGACCTCGGAGGTGCCGATCCCGTGCGCGAGCGCGCCGAACGCGCCGTGCGTGGACGTGTGCGAATCGCCGCAGACGATCGTCATGCCGGGCAGCGTCGCGCCTTGCTCCGGCCCGATGATGTGCACGATGCCCTGGCGCACGTCGTTCATCTTGAATTGGGTGATGCCGTAGCTGTCGCAGTTCTGGTCGAGCGTATCGACCTGCAGCTTCGAGACCGGATCGGCGATGCCGTGGCTGCGATCCGTGGTGGGCACGTTGTGGTCGGACACCGCGAGGTTCGCGCTGAGCCGCCAAACCGGACGCTGCGCGAGCTTCAGCCCCTCGAACGCCTGCGGGCTCGTGACTTCATGCAGCAGTTGGCGATCGATGTAGAGCAGGGTCGTGCCGTCTTCCTCGGTATGGACGACGTGCGAATTCCACAATTTGTCGTAGAGAGTCTGTGCCATGGGTATGCGGGGTAGTTGTGACTGCAAGCCGTTCGGATGCGATCGATTATGCCACGCAGAACCCGTCGATTCACGCTCCCCGCAAGAAAAAACCGAATAAAAACAGTGGGTTGGCTGGTAGTTTCAATACCTGTATCAGCGTTACCCGGCAGTTCGAGCGCGCATCGCACCGCGCGCCGCCCCGCCCTCAGACCCGCTCCAGCCGATACCCGTAGTTGTAGATGGTCGAGATCACGAGGCCGTTCTTCGAGCGCAGCCCGAGGCTCGAACGCAGCTTGCTGATGTAGGTCGCGAGCGTCGCGTCGTACTTGCGGTCGACGCCGCCCCAGATGTGCTTGATCATCACGTCCTTCGACACGATCCGGCCGACGCTCTCGAACAGCATCATCGCAAGATCGAACTCCCGCTGCGACAGCTCCACCGGCTTGCCGTCGACGAGCGCCGCGTGCGCGGCAGGATCCAGCGCGAACCGGCCCACCTCGACGCGCTTGTCCGGGCGGACTTCGGGATAGTACTTGCGGGCCTGCGCCGTGAGGCGCGCGATCAGCTCGCGCTCGCGCAGGGGCTTGACGAGATAGTCGTCCGCGCCGGTGTTGAGGCCGAACACGATGTCCTCCTCGCCGTCGTGCTGCGTCATCATGATGATCGGCAGGGTCGCGCCGAACGCATCGCGCGCCCCGCGCAGCACCTCGATGCCCGACTTGCCGGGCACGTTCCAGTCGAGCAGCAGCACGTCCACGCGCTCATTCTTCACATGTTCGATGAAGCGCTCGCCGTCGTGGCACACGATGGTCTCGTAGCCCGCCTTCTTCAGCCACCCCGACACGGTGCCCGCCTGCGTCACGACGTCTTCCAGAATTCCGACGATCATCCCTTCCTCCCTTTGATTCATTGCCCTGCGCCGGACGGCGCGCCGCCCGCCCCGGTTCCGCCCGGGTTGCCGTTGGTCGACGGCAGATAAACGAAGACCCACTCGCTGTAGGCCGCCTTGTCGTCGAACGCCGCGTAGTCCTCCGGAAAACCGCGCCGCTTGAGCGGGCGGCCGGCCGTCTGGCTGTATACGCCCATCACGCCGCCGTCCGGCGCGGCGACCACGCCCCACTCGGCGCCGCCCAACGGATCCGCGTAGGCTCGCCGCAAATGCCGCAACGGACGCGGCCCGCGCCGATCGTCGGCCAGCTCGTCGAGCGTGGTCGGAAAGCGGCTGCCCTGCGCGGCATTGTAATAGCTCGCAATCGCCTGCCGGATCTGGTCGCCGACGAACAGCAGCTGCGCTTCGCGATCGCGCTGCTGGACCGTTTTCCAGACCCGCGCCGCCTCGGTGGCGGTCAGGCCGAGCGCCGCGACGAGCAGCAGCACGCCGAGATAGGCGATGCCGCGCTGCCGCGCCGGGCGCGGCTTACCAGTTCTCATACGCGCTCCCGTCGAGCGCACGCCCTTTCGCGCCGCTGCGCACATCGTGCACGCCCGCCGTCTCGCCCGCCTGCAACACCCAGGTGGTGCGCTTGCCCGTCAGCGGATCGAGCGGCACGTCGCGCAGATAGCGGCCGTCGACCAGCGATTCGAGCGTGTCGGGATCGCCGCCGTGGTCCGCGCGGTAGTCGTCGATCGCGCCGCGCAGCGTGTTCAGGTTGTGGCGCAGCACGGTCTCCTTCGCACGGTCGCCCTGCTTCAGGTAGCCCGGTGCGACGAGCGCCGTCAGCGCCGCGATGATCGCCATCACGACCAGCAGTTCGATCAGCGTGAAGCCGCGCTGCCGGCCGCGTCTACCACGCGTTGTATGGCACGCCATTGAGCCCCTCCTTGCGGTTGCGGGAGCGCACGTCGAACACGTCCGCTCCGGATGAGAACGCGGTGGGATCGCTGTCGTAGCTGCGCGTCTCCCACATCTCCTCCGGCGGCTTGCCCTCGCACTCGCACAACGGATCCGCCGGAATCCGCCGCAGGAAGTACAGGCGCGCGCCGTTCGCGCTCTTCTTGTCCTCGACGCCCTCCACCAGCGCGCGCAGATCGGGCGGATAGCCGCTCGCGTCGATGCTGCGCTCGATCTGGCCCGCGTCCGAGGCACGCTTGTAGGCGTCGAGCGCCGAGCGGATCACGATCAGCGAACGCCGCAGTTCGCCCTCGTTCGCACGGCGCTTGACCAGCTCCGTCAGCGGCAGCGCGACCGTCGCCAGCAGCGCGAGCAAGGTCAGCGCCGCCAGCAGTTCGATCAGCGTAAAGCCGCGCATGCGACGACGCGAGCCGGACCTCATGCGAGTACGCCCAGGCGCGCGGCGAGCGCCGGCGCGTCCGCGTAGGCGCGCGCGCCGCGCGGCGCGCCGTCGATCCAGCCGAATGCGGCGGCGCGTGCAAGCGCGTCGGACCAGCGCCACGCACGCGCCAAGGTCGAAGGCGCGGCAAGCGGCCCTGCCTCGACGGGCGCGAAACCGCCCGCGTCGATCGAGGCAGTTGCGCCAACCGTGTCACGCTGCGCGGCCTGAGCCGCGGCCACGCGTGCGGGCAACGCCGGCGCACGCATCCCGGCCGACTTCACGGCACCCGCGGTGTCGTGCCAGGCAACGGCCTGACGTCGCGCCGAGGTCGGATTGCCTCGCGCGACCGGCGCCGACTCCGGCTGCGCCGCGTCACGTGCATGACGCAGCGCGCCGATGGCGCCCGGCAGTTTCCCCGTGCGCAGCCACTGTTGCGGCGCATCGAGGCCGGCGCGTGCCGTCGTTTCGCGGCGAGCCGCGCGCAGGTTCCGGGCCGGCGTCGCGCGGCCGCCCGAGCCGTCACGCGCCAGGGTCCGCGAGGCCGCCCCGTTCGCCGCCTGCGCCGCGCCGGAGGTCCGCAGCACCGCCGCCGCGCGGGCGGCGATGGCCGCGCCGCCGGTGCGCAATGCGCGCGGTGCGCGCTCGTTCCTGACGCGCAACGGCAGATCCGCGCGCATCCGCATCATGCCCGCGCCGCGCGTGCCGCCAACGGGCTCATCCGCGACCGCGGTCGCCCCCGCGCCGCTGGACGCTCCCGTTTCGGCGCTCGCCCTCGCCTCGCTGCTCGTCCCCGCCTCGGCGGTCGTCCCG
>NZ_JAAGNW010000368.1 GCF_010645215.1 Burkholderia multivorans
TTCCGCGAAGCCGCGCAAGACGCGCAGCGCACCCGCACGCTCGGCGAGATCGTCCTGATCCGCCCGGTCTCGTTCCGTTTCCTGACCCTCGCGGCCGTCTGCATGGCGCTCGCCGTGATCCTGTTCTTCGCGTTCGGCGCCTATACGCGCCGCACCACGGTCGAAGGCGTGCTCACGCCCGACACCGGGCTCGTCAAGCTCTACACCCAGCAGCCGGGCATCGTGCTGCGCAAGTACGTGACCGAGGGCCGCGCCGTCACGCGCGGCCAGCCGCTCTACGCGATCTCCACCGACCTGCAGAGCGCCGCCGCCGGCGACACCCAGGCCGCCATCCTCGATCAGGCCCGCCAGCGCAAGTCCTCGCTCCAGCAGGAGATGGCCAAGACCCGCCAGTTGCAGGGCGACGAGCGCGACACGCTGCAGGCCAAGATCGCGAGCCTGCGCGCCGAACTCGCCGGCATCGACGACCAGCTCGCCGCCCAGCGCACGCGCACCTCGCTCGCGGCCGATGCGTCCGCGCGCTACGCCGGCCTGCTCGCCAAGGATTACATCTCCAAGGATCAGGCCCAGCAGCGCGAGGCCGACCTGCTCGACCAGCAATCGAAGCTGCACGGCCTGCAGCGCGATCGGGCCGGCACGGCCCAGCAGCTGACCCAGGCGCTCAGCGATCTCGACGGCATCGCCCTCAAGCAGCAGAACCAGCTCGCCCAGCTCGGCCGCAACGTCAGCGAAGTCGACCAGAGCCTGATCGAGAGCGAGGCCCGCCGCGAGCTCGTGATCACCGCACCCGAGACCGGCACCGCCACCGCCGTGATCGCCGAACCCGGCCAGATGGTCGACACGACTCACCCGCTCGCCAGTATCGTGCCGGCGCATTCGCACTGGCAGGCCTACCTGTTCGTGCCGAGCGCCGCGGTCGGCTTCATCCACGTCGGCGCACCCGTGCTGATCCGCTACCAGGCCTACCCGTACCAGAAGTTCGGCCAGTACGCGGCCACCGTCACCTCGATCGCGCGCACCGCGCTGTCGACGGCCGACCTCGCGTCGAGCGGCGGCCCCGCGAGCGGCGACGGCACCTATTACCGCGTCACCGTCGCACTGCAGTCGCAGTCCGTCACCGCCTACGGCAAGCCGCAGCCCTTGCAGGCCGGCATGGCCCTGCAGGCCGACATCCTGCAGGAACGCCGCCGCCTGTACGAATGGGTGCTCGAACCGCTCTACAGCCTCACCGGCAAACTCTGACCCGCGCCCGCCCATGTCCCTTCTCGACCGGCTTTCTCTCGGCATCGGCAACCCGCTGCCGATGATCCTGCAGACCGAAGCGGCCGAATGCGGCCTCGCCTGCCTCGCGATGGTCGCCGGCTTCCACGGCCATCATGTCGATCTCGCCACGCTGCGCGGCCGCTTTCCGGTCTCGCTCAAGGGCGCCGGACTCGGGCGCGTGATCGAGGTCGCCCAACGCCTCGAACTCGGCACCCGCGCGCTCAAGCTCGATCTCGATCACCTCGCGCAGTTGCGCCTGCCCTGCGTGCTGCACTGGAACTTCAATCACTTCGTCGTGCTGCGCGCAGTGAACGGCCAGACCGTGACGATCCACGATCCGGCCCAGGGCATCCGCAAGCTCACGCTCGCCGAAGTCTCGCGCGCGTTCACCGGCGTCGCGCTCGAACTGTGGCCGGTCGGCGGCTTCGAGCCGCGCGAGCGCGCGCCCGCCGTCAAGCTGCGCGCGCTGCTCGGCCCCGTCGCGGGGCTCTCGCGCTCGCTCGGGCAGATCCTGCTGCTGGCGCTCGCACTCGAAGTGTTCACGCTCGCCTCGCCGTTCTTCCTGCAATGGGTGATCGACGAGGTGATCGTCAGCGCCGATCGCGACCTGCTGACCGTGCTCGGCCTCGGCTTCGCGCTCCTGATGGTGATGCAGCAGGCCACCAGCGCGATCCGCGGCTGGGCGCTCATGTATTTCGGCACGACGCTCAACGTGCAATGGCGCGCCAATGTCTTCACGCACCTGCTGAGCCTGCCGGTGCAATACTTCGAGCGCCGCCACCTCGGCGACGTCGTGTCGCGCTTCGGCACGGTCGACACGATCCAGCAGACCCTCACCACCTCGTTCCTGAGCGCCGTGATCGACGGCCTGATGACGATCGTCACGCTCGGCATGATGTTCGTCTACAGCTGGAAGCTCGCGCTCGTCGCGCTCGTCACGATGCTGCTCTACGCGCTGCTGCGCTGGCTCTGGTACCGGCCGCTGCGGCGCGCGACCGAGGAGCAGATCGTGCACGCCGCGAAGCAGCAGAGCCACTTCCTCGAAACCGTCCGCGGCGTGAAGACCATCAAGCTGTTCAACCGCCAGCAGGAACGGCGCGCGAGCTGGCTCACGCTGCTCGTCGAGCAGGTCAACGCCGGCCTGCACGTGCAGAAGCTGCAATTGCTGTATCAGCAGCTGAACGGGCTGCTGTTCGGCCTCGAAGGCATCGCGATCATCGGGCTCGGCGCGCGGCTCGTGATGGACGGCCAGTTCACGGTCGGCGTGCTGATGGCGTTCAACGCGTACCGCATGCAGTTCGACAGCCGCGTCGGCAGCCTGATCGACAAGTATTTCGAGGTGAAGATGCTGCAATTGCAGGGCGAGCGGCTCGCCGACATCGTGTTCGCGCAGCCCGAGCCCGACGCAAGCCTGCGCAATGTGCCGGGCGAGGCCGACGATCTGGTCGCGAGCAGCGAGACCGACCAGCTCGCGTTCCGTTACGCCGACGGCGAGCCGCTCGTGCTCGACGGCGTATCGCTGACGATCTCGCCCGGCGAATCGGTCGCGATCGTCGGACCGTCGGGCTGCGGCAAGACCACGCTGATCAACGTGCTGCTCGGTTTGCTCGCGCCGACGAGCGGCTGCGTGCGGATCGGCGGCGTCGAGGTGGAGCGGCTCGGCATCGAGCGGCTGCGCGCGCTGGTCGGCACCGTGCTGCAGGACGACGTGCTATTCGCGGGCTCGATCGCGGACAACATCGCCTTCTTCGATCCGCAGGCCGACCCGCGCTGGGTCGCCGAATGCGCGCAGCACGCGGCGGTGCACGCGGACATCGTCGCGATGCCGATGGGCTACAACACGCTGGTCGGCGACATGGGCACGGTGCTGTCGGGCGGCCAGAAGCAGCGCGTGCTGCTGGCGCGCGCGCTGTACAAGCGCCCCAAGATCCTGGTGCTCGACGAGGCCACCAGCCACCTCGACGTGCAGCGCGAGCAGCAGGTGAACGCGGCGGTGGCGTCGCTCAACATGACGCGCCTGATCGTCGCGCACCGGCCCGAGACGATCGCGTCGGCGTCGCGCGTGATCCTGCTGAACGGCGGCAAGGTCGCGCTCGACCGGCCGACTTCCGCGCTCGGCGCGGGGCAGGCGGGCGGCGCTTCGGACCGGGACTCTGCCGGTGCCGCTGCCTCGAACGCTGCTACAAGCGCGCCCACTGAACCGCAGGCCGCGACGGAACGATGAAACCGATACGGCCGCTCACGCTCGCCGCCTGCGCGGCGCTCGCGCTGCTGGGCTCACCGGCGGCCCATGCGCAATGGCTCGACGTCTATCGCACCCAGCGGCTCGTGTCCGACACGCCCGCTGCGCCGCTGCTGAAGAACGCCTCCTGCGTCGCCGAGATCGCCGACCGCCCGCTCGAACTCGAGGATGCGATCATGCA
>NZ_JAAGNW010000369.1 GCF_010645215.1 Burkholderia multivorans
CTACCAGCTCGCGATGGTCGCGACCCTGCTGCCGCTCGCCGCGCTGGGCGATATCGTCGGCCACCGGCGCATCTATATCAGTGGGCTCGTCGTGTTCACGCTCGCGTCGCTGGCATGCTCGCTGGTGTCGACGCTGCCGATGCTGACCGCGGCCCGGGTGGTCCAGGGGCTCGGCGCGAGCGCGATCATGAGCGTCAACACCGCGCTGATCCGCTGCCTCTATCCGCCGCACCGGCTCGGGCGCGGCGTCGGCCTGAACGCACTGATCGTCGGCGTGTCGTTCGCGGTCGGGCCGACGCTTGCGTCGCTGATCCTGTCGGTGGCCGACTGGCCGTGGCTGTTCGCGGTCAACGTGCCGCTCGGCGTCGTCGCGCTCGCGGTTGCGATCCCGTCGCTGCCGCAGACCGCGCGCGGCACGCACGGCTTCGATCCGCTCGCTGCGCTGTTCAACGTCGTGACCTTCGCCGCGTTGATCTTCGCGCTCGGCGAGGCCGCGCAGCGCGGCCCGCTCGCGACCGTGCTGGCTGCCGCCGCGCTCGCGCTCGGCTTCGGGTTGCTGCTGGCCTGGCGCGAGCGCGGGCGGGCCGCGCCGATGCTGCCGGTCGACCTGTTTCGCCGGCCGGTGTTCGCGCTGTCGGCTTTGACGGCGGTCTGCGCGTTCAGTGCGCAGGGGCTCGCGTTCGTGTCGTTGCCGTTCTACTTCGAAGGGGTGCTGCATCGTTCGGCGGTCGAGACGGGCTTCCTGATGACGCCGTGGTCGGTGGTCGTCGCGCTGGCCGCGCCGATCGCGGGCCGGCTGTCCGACCGCTATCCGCCGGGATTGCTCGGCGCGGTCGGGCTCGCGCTGCTGTGCGTGGGGATGGCGCTGCTCGCGGCCTTGCCGCCGTATCCGCACGTGTTCGACATCGGCTGGCGCATGGCGCTGTGCGGCGCGGGATTCGGATTCTTCCAGTCGCCGAACCTGAAGGCGCTGATGGCGAGCGCGCCGCCCGAACGCAGCGGCGGCGCGAGCGGGATCATCGCGACCGCGCGGCTGATCGGGCAGGCGACGGGTGCAGCGCTGGTCGCGCTGAGCTTCGGTCTGGCAGGGCGGCATGGGCCGACGCTCGCACTGACGCTGGGTGCGCTGTTCGCCGGTGCGGCGAGTGTCGCGAGCGGGTTGCGCCTGTTTGCGCCGTCGCATCGGCAGGGACAGCCGGTGGCGGCGCAGGGGGAGGAAGGGGAGCGGGTGTGAGGGCGGGGTGCGCCCTGCCGGTCGGATGCGCTGCACGTGCCGCGCCGCAGGCTGCGGCAAGATGCGCCGCTCGGCACGCGCGGCAGCTGCGTGATCGTCTTCCTTCGTGGTGGATCAAGGCGCGAACCCGGACGCTGCCCGTGGCTCGCGCGCACCGTGATCAACGCGACGTGCCGGGCTTGTCCGCTGCGTGAAGCTTCTTGAAGTTGGCGAACAGGATCTCCGCGCCGGCCTCGGCGGATGACGAGACGGTATTGTCGGTCGACAGCGTCGCACTGATGTCGAACGGCGCGGGGGCGGCCCGGCGCACTGCCGCCGCGGCCAGTTGATTGGACGGCGAGTACAGTTCGATCGCGTAACGAATGTTGCCGGTCAGGGTTCCGCCGCCGCCGGCAGCGGTTTCCCCCAGGTTGACCACCAGGCCGATCGGCACGACGCGCGTGAGCGTTGCGACGCCGCTGACCGTCGGCTCCACGCCGATCAAGGTGATCACCAGCCGCCCGATGCCGTTGCCCGGCGCGGCGGCGAGCAGCCCATGCTTCTTCAGGGATGCGCGGAACCTGGCGTCGACGAGGCGAGCGTAGCGGATCTTGTCTTCTTCGCCGGCGCTGCCGAATCCCGCATCGCTGCCTTTGTAGACGACGACCGGATCCAGCATGAACTGCCGATAGCCGAGCAGGTTGGCGTCCTTGCGCACGAAACTGAACTGCGCACCCTCGACGCCGCCGGGCTGCACGCTCGGCGCGCTGGACAGCGCGGAGGGCGGCGTGTTCGCAGAATCCTGGGTGCTCGCGCATCCGGCGAGCATGGCGGTCGGGATCAGCAGGTAAGACAGCGTATGTTTTTTCATGTGTGGCCCCTATAGCTGGGTAAATGCTAAATCATCCTAATCATTGAATGGCTGGGCCAGCGCTGAAATGACGTGTTGTGCACGGTGTAACGAATGTAAAGCTTGATGCGCGCTCGGGCGGAAAAATCCGGCGAAGCGTTGCGTGTATGGGGGCGCCGCTTGTCGAGTCGGAGGGGGCTGACTGGAAGAACGCACGTGGCCCATTTCAACGATGGTGTTCTTGCTGAATCTGAAAGGTGTGGACGTTTGCGATCCGCACCAGGGATTTCGAGTCATCCGGTTCCGCTTGAGGTGTTTTCTCAGGGATCGGGCACGGTGTGTGAGGCTGCTGCCGAGCGCCAGTCGGAACGGCACCGGCCTGCTGGTGCCGGTCGGTCCCCTTCCGCAGGCTAACCGTGCCGACGTTCAGCCTATCGAATAGGCGATCGGTGTAGCGGAGCTCGATTACGGATTGACTGCCACTCGTCCAAGGCCCGTTTGCTGTCAGTTCATGCGACGCGTAGGGAACGGGAGGTGTTGCATTCAGAGCAGTCTACGCGCAATGCTGCTCCTGCAGATCGACCGCCGAGGCAGCGCTTAGCTGCTTCCGGTGACAATTCTTCATATTCGCCCCGGATGTGATGGGCTACTCTGCTTGCGGATCGGTGCTTTCATTCGTGCTGAATGAGGATTTGTGAAATATTTATATTTCATTGAATCGATCGGAGGTGTAGTTGTTGTGATTTAAGCTAATATTTAATGGAATAAAATAAATGCAAGTTCTTGATAATATGGAAATTTCTCTCGTTTCCGGCGGTGCGGGGTTCGGTGGCGTGTTTTCATTCGATAACGGCGCATTTTCCGGAAACACGGGTACTGTTTCCACCAGCACGGGGAAGGGGTTCGGTGGCGTGTTTTCATTCGATAACGGCACATTTTCCGGAAACACGGGTGCTGTTTCCACCGGCACGGCTATAAATACAAGTAGTGTGTTTGGCAGTGTGTTTGCATTTGGTGGCGGTACGTTTTCTGGAAACACGGGAAATTTTTGAGTTCCGTGAATTGAGATCGATGGATTAAACGGAAGATTGGGATCCCCTGGTCTTGACTCTACAGCGTGACCGGATACTCGGTCACGCGTGAACTGTGATGCGTTGGCTTGCCGGCGAAACCCGCAACACAGCATTCGGGTCGCCACGCAGACGCGTTCATTGCTGTGGTCGAATGCGCTGCCCCGTGTGCCGTGACGTTCTTGCGTCTGGCTCGGACATCCACGACACGTCGTCACGCTTCATCGTTGGAGCGTCGTCCCGTTCGGCTTTCGGGAAAGGGGAGGCTCAATGCTACCCGGGTGTGTCCAATCGCAGGGATGCCAGATTTTTGCTTCCAGTTGGCTGGGTGAATGACTTGATCATCCCTTTGTCCGTCGCTGTTTCCACCAGGCGACGAGTTTGATTGTGACATCGCAGCTCCCTATTTTCCGCGAAGCCGCGCAAGACGCGCAGCGCACCCGCACGCTCGGCGAGATCGTCCTGATCCGCCCGGTCTCGTTCCGTTTCCTGACCCTCGCGGCCGTCTGCATGGCGCTCGCCGTGATCCTGTTCT
>NZ_JAAGNW010000037.1:0-15782 GCF_010645215.1 Burkholderia multivorans
CAGAACGATCTCGATGCGATCACCGCGTTCCAGTCGGCGATCCAGGTGACCGAGCAGGGCAAGCAGACCGGCGTGATCCAGATCTCGCTGGAAGGGCGCGACCCGGACCAGACCGCTCAGATCGCCAACGCGCTCGCGCAGTCCTACCTGCATCAGCACGTGACGAGCAAGCAGGCCGAGGCGACCAAGATGCTCGACTTCCTCAAGAGCGAGGAGCCGCGCCTGAAATCGGACCTGGAACGCGCGGAGGCGGCGCTGACCGAATACCAGCGCACCTCGGGCTCGATCAATGCGAGCGACGAAGCGAAGGTATACCTGGAGGGCAGCGTGCAGTACGAGCAGCAGATCGCTGCGCAGCGCCTGCAGCTCGCCTCGCTCGCGCAGCGCTTCACCGATGCGCATCCGCTCGTGCTGGCCGCGCGCGAGCAGCTCGCGCAGCTCGACGCGGAGCAGCGCAAGTTCAGCGATCGCTTTCGCGGGCTGCCGGCGACCGAAGTGAAGGCGGTGGCGCTGCAACGCAATGCGAAGGTCGCCGAGGATATCTACGTGCTGCTGCTGAACCGCGTGCAGGAGCTGTCGGTGCAGAAGGCGGGCACGGGCGGCAACATCCGCCTGGTCGACGCGGCGCTGCGGCCCGGCGCGCCGGTGAAGCCGAAGAAGGTGCTGATCCTGTCGGCGGCGGTGCTGCTCGGGCTGATTCTCGGCACCGGCGTGGTGTTCCTGCGCCGCAACCTGTTCCATGGCAGCGAGGATCCGGAGCGCGTCGAGCGCGCGTTCAACCTGCCGCTGTACGGGCTCGTGTCGCTCAGCGCCGAGCAGGCGCAGCTCGACGCGGGTGCGGACAAGAGCGGCGCGCGCACCCGGCCGATCCTCGCGTGCGTGCGGCCGAAGGATCCGAGCGTCGAGAGCCTGCGCAGCCTGCGCACCGCGCTGCAGTTCGCGCTGATGGACGCGAAGAACCACGTGATGGTGCTGACCGGGCCGACGCCGGGCATCGGCAAGAGCTTTCTCGCGGTGAATCTCGCCGCGCTGCTCGCGCACTCGGGCAAGCGGGTGCTGCTGATCGACGCCGACATGCGGCGCGGCTCGCTCGAACGCTACTTCGAGCTGCGCGTCGGCGCGGGGCTCTCCGAACTGCTGAGCGACCAGGCGTCGCTCGAGGATGCGATCCGCGATACGCCGGTGCAGGGGCTGTCGTTCATCGCGGCGGGCGCGCGGCCGCCGAATCCGTCGGAGCTGCTGATGTCGCCGCGCGTCGTGCAATACCTGGACGGCCTCGGCAAGCGCTACGACATGGTGATCGTCGATTCGCCGCCGATCCTCGCGGTGACCGACGCCACGCTGCTCGGCGAACTGGCCGGCTCGACCTTCCTGGTGCTGCGCTCGGGCATGCACACCGAGGGCGAGAGAGGCTCTGCGATGAACATCTCCGTGCTCGTGCCGACCTACCGGCGTCCTGACGATCTCGCGCGCTGCCTCGCCGCGCTCGCGCGGCAGCAGCGTACGCCCGACGAAGTGATCGTCGTCGCGCGCCGCGACGATGCGGCGACCCACGCGCGGCTCGCCGATCCGGCGGTGCGCGGCGCGTTGGCGCTGCGGGTCGCCGCGGTCGACGCGCCGGGGCAGGTCGCGGCGCTCAATTGCGGGCTGGAGGCCGCGCAGGGCGACGTGATCGCCATCACCGACGACGACGCCGCGCCGCGCGCGGACTGGCTCGCGCGCATCGCGGCGGCGTTCGGCGCGGATCCCGCGCTCGGCGCGCTCGGCGGACGCGACTGGGTGCACGAGAAGGGACGCCTGCTGGATGCGGCGCGGCCGCTGGTCGGGCGCCTGCGGGCGAGCGGCCGGATCGTCGGCAACCATCACCTGGGCGTGGGCGGCGCGCGCGAGGTCGACCTGCTCAAGGGCGCGAACATGAGCTACCGGCGCGCGGCGATCGCGGGGCTGCGCTTCGATACGCGGTTGCGCGGCGCGGGCGCGCAGCCGCACAACGATCTCGCGTTCAGCCTCGGCGTGAAGCGCGCGGGCTGGAAGCTCGTCTACGACCCGGCCGTCGCGGTCGACCACTATCCGGCCGAGCGCTTCGACGACGACGGCCGCGACGCGGCCTCGCTCAATGCGGTCGGCAACGCCGCGTACAACCTGCACCTGATCCTGCGCGAGCATCTGCCGCCGCTGCGGCGCGAGGCCGCGTGGTGGTGGTACGCGCTCGTCGGCACGCGTGCCTATCCGGGGCTCGCGCACCTGATGCTCGGTGCGCTGTCGGCGCGGCGCGCGCACCTGCACGCGCACTGGCGTGCGGTGCGCGCGGGCGCGCGGGCCGCGCGCGCGGCGGCGGCTTGAAGAGACGGCCCGATGCGCGATCGTCGGCAATACGTTGCAACCGGAACCGGAGGGGGCGCATGAACGCGACCAAGGTCCACGTTCACCTGTTTCATGGCGCGGATCCGCGCACCTATCGCCGGGGCGACGGCATCGGCTGCCTGTACGGCTATCACCACGCGGAATCGGCCGAGTTCGCGCTCAGCTACTCGCGCGACGCGCGCGAAGGCCGGCTCGCGAGCCTCGCGCGGCGCGCAGCGAAGGCGCTGCTCGGCTTCGACCTGCTGCATGCGTGGCGCAATCGCGCAGCGCTGCTCGCGAGCGACGTGATCTGGACGCACACCGAGCACGAACATCTCGCGGCCGCGCTGGTGCTGCGGCTGGCGGGCGCGCGCGGCCGCCGGCCGCTGCTGCTCGCGCAGAGCGTGTGGCTGTTCGATCGCTGGCGCGGCTACGGCGTCGCGCGACGCGCCCTGTATCGCTGGCTGCTCGCGCGCGCGGATGTGCTGACGACGCTCGCGCGCGACAACGCCGCGCTGTGCCGCCGCTATCTCGGGCGCGAGGCCGAGCAGGTGTATTACGGGCTGAACACGCAGGACTTCCCGATTTGCCCGCCCCGGGCGTGGACGCCGCATCGGCCGCTGCGGCTCGCGGCGATCGGCAACGACCGCGATCGCGACTGGCGAACCTTCGCGACGGCGTTCGGCCACGACGCGCGCTACGACGTGCGGCTCGCGACCCGGCGGCGCGTGCCGCGCGCGCTGCGCGCGCCGAACATCGCGGTCGGGCCGGCGGCGGGCATCGCGCCGCAGCGCGCGCTGTACGAGTGGGCCGACCTGATCGTGGTGCCGCTGCGCCCGAACCACCATGCATCGGGCATCACCGTGATGCTGGAAGCGGCGGCGCTCGGCAAGCCGATGATCGTCACGCAGGTCGGCGGGTTGCGCGACTATTTCCCGCGCGGCACGGCGACCTATGTGCCGCCCTTCCATCCGCGCGCGCTGCGGCGCGCGGCCGATGCGCTCGCGGCGCGGCCGGCCTGCGCGCTGGCGCGCGCGCAGGCGGCGGCCGCGCGGCTCGACAGCGCCGCGCTGACGACCCGGCAGTTCGCCGAACAGCACGTACGCCTGACGCGCGCGCTGCTGGCCCGCCGCGCCGCCGCGACCGCCGGGGCGGCTGTGCCTGTCGGTGCGCCGGGCGGAGCGGGCCGATGACGGCGCACGCCCCGCGTCTCGCGCCCGCGCCCGCGCGCCGCGCCGGCCTCGGCCGGTTCGCGGGCGATCCGACCCACTGGGCCGCGCAGGCCGCGCTGTGGGGCCTCACCGCCGTGCTGATCGCCGCGCATCAGGGGACGGTGCTGACCTACGCGTTTCCGTGCCTGTCGGTCGCGGCGGGCCTGTGGCTGTATGTGCGCAGTCCGGCGCGTTACGTGGGCTTCATGTGGTGGCTGTGGTGCCTCGCGCCCGAGGTGCGGCGGCTCGCCGACTGGACGCGCGGCGCGTATACGCCGACCAGCCTGATCCAGATCGCCCCGCTCGCGGTCACGATGATCGCGGCGCTCGGGCTCGTGCGCCACTACCGCGTGCTGGCCGAGCGCCGCGGCCTGCCGGTGCTGCTGATCCTGCTCGGGCTCGGCTATGCGTACCTGGTCGGCGTCGTGTCGAGCGGGCCGCTCGCCGCGACCTACGATCTCGCGAACTGGATGTATCCGGTGCTGATCGGCTTCCACATCATCGTGCACGCGCGCGACTACCCGGCCTATCGCGAGACGATCCTGGCCGCGTTCGTCGAGGGCATGCTGGTGATGGGCGTCTACGGCATCGTGCAGTTCTTCGTGATGCCGCAATGGGACGTGCTGTGGATGCTCGGCTCGCAGATGAACTCGCAGGGCGATCCGGTGCCGTACGGCGTGCGCGTGTTCAGCACGATGAATTCGTCGGGGCCGCTCGCCTTCGCGATGATGGGCGCGCTCGTGTTCGTGCTCGCGGCCGACGGCCGGCTGCGCTGGCTCGCGGGCGCGGCGGGCTTCGTCGCGTTCAGCCTGTGTCTCGTGCGCTCGACCTGGGGCGGCTGGGTGATCGCGCTTGCGATCCAGCTCGCGAAATCGACCAACCGGGTGCGGCTGCGGCTCTTCGCGAGCGCGCTGGTGCTGGCCGGGCTGTGCGTGCCGCTGCTGACGGTGGGGCCGGTCGCCGACCGCCTGGGCCAGCGCCTGCAATCGATCTCGAACCTCAAGGACGATCGCAGCTACGACGATCGCAGCAAGTTCTACGCGAGCTTCGCGCAGACCGCGTTCACCGACGTCGCGGGCGAAGGGCTCGGCGCGACCGGCACCTCGACCCGCCTGTCGAGCGACGGCGGCGAGCTGGGCAAGTACGGCAGCTTCGACAGCGGCGTGATGAACGTGCCGTTCGTGCTCGGGTGGCCGGGCACGCTGCTGTATCTGGCCGGCACCCTGTGGCTGCTCGGCCGCGCGGTGCGCGCGTCGTTCGCGCTGCGCCGCGACCGTTTCGTTTCCGCCTGCCTGAGCCTGGGCCCGTCGGTGTTCGCGATGCTGGTGTTCACCAATTCGCTGATCGGCACGGGCGGCCTGCTGCTGTTCATGAGCATCAGCTCGATCTTGTCCGCGGCGCACTGGCGCAAGCTGCAGCGCCGGCACGCCGCGCTTTCGCCGGGAGTCGACCAGTGAGAATCGCCATCGTCACGCATGTCGTGCGTCACAACGACGGCCAGGGCCGTGTGAACTACGAGATCGCCCGCGCGGCGCTCGCCGAGCGCTGCGAGGTGACGCTCGTCGCCTCGCCCGTCGCGCCCGAGCTGCTCGACGATCCGCGGGTGCGCTGGATCCCGGTGCGGGTCGGGCGCAGCTGGCCTTCGAACCTGCTGCGGCAGCAGGTGTTCGCGCTCAAGAGCGCGTGGTGGCTGCGCCGGCACCGCGCCGACTACGACCTGCTGCACGTCAACGGCTTCATCTCGTGGGTGCGCGCCGACGTCAACACCGCGCACTTCGTGCACGGCGGCTGGCTCGCGAGCCCCAGCTATCCGTACCGGCTGACGCGCGGGCCGTGGTCGGCGTATCAGTTCCTCTATACGTGGCTGAACGCGCGCTTCGAACGCTGGGCCTACCGGCGCGCGCGCGCGATCACGGCGGTGTCGGCCAAGGTGGCGGGCGAGATCCGGCGCGCCGGGATCGACGCGGCGCGCATCAGCGTGATCCACAACGGCGTCGATCTCGACGCGTTCGCGCGCGCGCGGCCGGACCGGCGCGCGTTCGGCCTGCCCGACGACGCGTTCCTGCTGTTGTTCGTCGGCGACCTGCGCACGCCGCGCAAGAATCTCGGCACCGTGCTGCACGCGCTCGCGCAACTGCCGCCGCACGTGCATCTCGCGGTGGCCGGCTATCTGCCGGGCAGCCCGTATCCGGCCGAGGCGCGCGCGCTCGGGCTCGACGCGCGCGTGCATTTCCTCGGGCTGGTGGGCGCGATGCCCGTGCTGATGGCGTCGGCCGATGCGTACGTGTTTCCGTCGCGCTACGAGGCGATGAGCCTGTCGCTGCTCGAAGCGATGGCGGCCGGGCTGGCGGTGGTGACCGCGCGCAGCGCGGGCGGCGCGGAAATCATCACGCCCGCGTGCGGGATCGTGCTCGACGATCCCGACGACACGGCCGCGCTCGCGGGCGCGCTGGCCCGTCTCGCGAACGCGCGCGACGCCTGCCGCGAGATGGGGCGCGCGGCGCGGGCGCGGGTCGCCGATTTCAGCTGGGCGCGCATGGGCGCGCAGTACCTCGCGCTGTACCGGCGGCTGGCGCGCGGCGCGCGGCCGACGCCGGCCACGAAACCTCAGGTGACGCAGGAGCACTCTCGATGACGGATCCCCTCCCGACGATCAAATCCTTGCAGATCGGCATGCATTGGTTTCCCGAACGGGCAGGCGGGCTCGACCGGATGTACCACGCGCTCGTCGGCGCGCTGCCGGGCGCGGGGGTCGCGGTGCGCGGCGTGGTGGCGGGCTCCGCGCGGGTCGCGGCCGACACGGGCGGCGCGATCCACGGCTTCGGGCCGGCGGGCGGCTCGCTGCCGCGCCGCATGCTGGCCGCGCGGCAGGCGCTGCGCGAGGTGGTGCGGGTGGAGCGGCCGGACGTGGTGTCGTCGCATTTCGCGCTCTATACGTTCCCGGGCCTCGACGTCACGCGCGGCATCCCGCAGGTCTCGCATTTCCAGGGGCCGTGGGCGGACGAAAGCCAGGTCGAGGGTGCGGCCGCGCTCGGCCGCCGCGCGAAGTACTACGTCGAGCAGACCGTGTATGCGCGCTCGACGCGGCTGATCGTGCTGTCGCGCGCGTTCGGGGAGATCCTCACGTCGCGCTACGGGATCGATCCGGCGCGGGTGCGGGTGGTGCCGGGCTGCGTCGACACCGCGCAGTTCGATGTGCCGATCACCGCGGCGGACGCGCGCCGCCGGCTGCAGCTGCCGCCCGATCGGCCGATCGTGCTGGCGGTGCGACGCCTCGTGCGGCGGATGGGGCTGGAGGATCTGATCGACGCGATCGACATCGTGCGCCGGCGGTGTCCGGAGGTGCTGCTGCTGATCGCGGGCAAGGGGCCGCTCGCGGCCGAATTGCAGGCGCGCATCGATGCGGCCGCGCGCGACGAGCACGTCAGGCTGCTCGGCTTCGTGCCGGACGCGCATCTGGCCACGCTGTACCGCGCGGCGACGCTGAGCGTCGTGCCGACCGTCGCGCTGGAGGGCTTCGGGCTGATCACGGTGGAATCGCTGGCGACGGGCACGCCGGTGCTGGTCACGCCGGTCGGCGGGCTGCCGGAGGCGGTGGCGGGGCTGTCCGACGCGCTCGTGCTGCCGGGCGGCGGGGCGGGCGCGATCGCGGAGGGCGTGCGCGATGCGTTGTCGGGCGCGCTTGCGTTGCCGGATGCGCGCGCGTGCCGCGGTTACGCGCGCGAGCATTTCGACAATGCGGGCAGCGGGCGGCGGGTGGCGGGGGTGTACGAGGAGGCGATCCGGGCGGCGGGGTAGGCGGGGGCGAGGTTTGGATGGTGCCGAATAGAGTGGTTCCTCGGCCATGATTCGGCCGCCTGCGCCGCGCGATTTCAGCACGATGAAACCAGGCCGTACTTGAGCGTCCGCTTGAGACGATGGAAGGCGAGAAACGCGCGATGACCCGGTCGGGCCGCCCGGAGAGCGGTGCGCAGGGGTTGGCGCACCGGTTGCGTAGGGCTTCTTGGAAGCGGATGTCTTCGCGTTCATTGCCCTGGATTATTGCGAATCACAGTAGCATGACGCTTTCACGGCGCTGAACATCGCTCGCGACGATATTTTTCTGTCAGTTCCTACAGCTTGCCAAAAGCATATAGTTGTAGTTAATATTACCGATTATTACGATCTGATTGGATCTTGGCTGCAGTGTGCCATTGAAATTGATGTGCACATCACGAATTAACTTTCAACCGCCTTTCAATTGCGGCATATAACTACAAGGCGTGTTGATTCGCGAGCGGGCGCAATGCGTGCCGCTGGTTGCCAAAAAGATCTTGTTTGCCACCTTCCGCATTGCGGAAGGAATCCGAGGGCCATTTCAAGATGTTGTTGATTGCAGCGGCGGGCAGCGTAGCTGTCCGCCGCTTCTTCTTTTGCGCGTTCGCCACGGGGGTGGGCGGCGCGAATCCCTTCGATCGAGGTTCGGCGTCGTGCCGTGCGCAACGCATGGCGGACGGGCCGCGCGCGCGGCTATGGCATGTCGGCGGGCGATCTACCAGGGTGGGCATTCCGAGGGCGGGGAATGGGCATCGCTGGTTCAGGTGCGGCGACGTGTGAACGTCCGTGCGCGGTTCGTTCAGCTTATCGCTTCGGGTCACTGCCAATTCCATCATCGATTCATGATTTTCATTTCAACCATCGCGCGCGCGTTCTCGCGCGCCTTTGTCGCGTGGGCCGCACTCGGCGCGGCGAGCGTGGGGCTGTCGGGCTGCCAATTGTTGGCTGCGCCGGTTGCCGGTGCGATGACGCTTGCCAATGTCATGGACCAGCGGTCACAGAACCGGCATGCGAAGCGGATCTGGGATGACGAGCGGGCTTATGTGAAGACGCTTCAGGAGAACGGCGATCCGCTGGGGGATTACCTGTATGCGATCGGCAATGCGCAAGGGTGGATCAAGGACACCCGCGATCCGAAGCGGGTCGTCGAATTGCTGCAGAAAGCCGCGGACAAAGGCTCCAGCGACGCGATGATCATGCTTGGTTTTTATTACTTCAACGCGTCGATTCCGTTGGATGTGGGGGTTCCGCGATTGCCTGAGAGCATGGTGGATCGCAAGCTTGGGGAGCAGTTGATCCGGGCGGGCATCAAGCAGCGCTGCACCTACGCAAAGCCAGCGATGCGGGATGACGGTGTGTATCTGCGATACGTATCTGCCGCAGAGACCATGAAATACACCTATCGCGACGGTGTAACCGAGCCGGACGCATCGGGCGTCTATCGCGAGTTCGTCGTGCCCAGAAACCCGCTCCTGGAGCGTGAGTGGGCCGAGATGGACAACTTGTGTCGCGCCACGGAATTCATTGGTTGATGAACAGCGTCGAATCGAAGCAATGCTCGCGTCCGGATTCGAAGCGGATGCATGGCGGAAGAGGAACAGGCATGAAACAGATGTTGTTGCGCGGTGTAGCGGTCGTCGGGATGGCCGCGATGGTGGCGCTATCCGGATGCCAACTGGCGGCCGCGCCGGTTGCCGGTGCGATGACGCTCGCTAATGCGGCGGACCAGCGCGCGCGGAATCAGCACGCGAAGCAGTTGTGGGACGAGGAGCGCGCGCGCGTGAAAGCGCTGCAGGCGAGCGGGGATCCGATGGGGGACTACCTGTATGCAGTAGGTAACGCGGAAGGTTGGATCCAAGACACTAGCGACCCGGTGCGGATTGTCGAACTGCTGCGAAAAGCCGCGGACAAGGGTTCTAACGATGCGACGATCGTACTCGGCCTTTATTACTTCAATGCCGTGATGCCATTGGGAACCAAGGCCAAGCGTTTGCCTGAAGACCAGGTTGACCGCGCATTGGGGGAAAAACTCATTCGTGCAGGCGTTGCCCGGCGCTGCGCTTACTCAGAACCATGGGCCGAGCGAGATTCGGTGCGATTGGTAGACATTTCCGCCGCGCGCTGGATGGTCATGGTCTATACGAATGGTTACGAAGAAATGACTCGTTCCGGCGAACGCAAGATAACCATTCCGAAAAATCCCGCTTTGGAACGGGAGTGGCGCGAGATCGATGATCGGTGTCGTGCTGCGGGGTTTGTTTACTGAAACTTATCAAAATAAAGAGAGAAAACAATAAATGCTTCCGAATCAACTCGAGGGAATGAAACTGGCGGCTTCGGCATATCCGGAGCCGGCGGGGGGGCGTGCGGACAGCGAGAAGAGCGGCCCGGAATGGGTGGATGTCAGCCGTGTGCTGAAGGGCGTCGCCGATAGTTACGGAGATCAAGTCAACGCCTCAGGAACGCTTGAAAACCGTTTCGCGGTGATGGTCAATGACCGGACGAAGCAAGTCGTCATTGCCTTCAAAGGCTCCGATGCACTGTCGAACTGGGTGTCGGACTTGACCAACGGTGGCGCCAGTGAATATCGGAAGATCGTCGATCAGGCACAGTCGATGTACGACCTAGTGAAGTCCGATCTGCTCTTCAAGGACTACAGCTTCTCCACCACCGGCCACAGCCTCGGCGGCAGCATGGCGCAGATGTTCGCGCTGAAGAACGGCCTCGACACGCAGGTCTACAACAGCCTGCCGCTCGCGAAGTCGCTGATCGACGCCGGCTATTTCGGCAACCGCAACATCGGCGAGGTCATCGCCGCGTATCAATCCGCGGGCCACGCCGTGTCGGACGTGCGCATGCCCAACGACATCGCGACGTTCTTCTATCAGGCGCCCGTGTGGGGCCCCTACCTGTCGCAATCGATGTCGCAGCCCGTCACCTATCTGCCGGGCGCCTACCTGCCCGTGGCGGCCAAGACGATCGCGATCACCGGCCTGCTGCCGTTCGCGCTGCCCGCGTTCGGGATCGACCATACGATGGGCGCGATGTTTGACGCCGCCGCCGGCCTGAGCGTCGGCGCGGACGGCCGCTTCGCGCTGCCCGCGGGCGACACCAACGGTTTCGTGGCGGTGCCGGCGTCGGCGCGCGAATACCTGTCGAATCTGAGCACGAGCCCCATCGCCAACGTACAGTCGGGCCTCGACAACACCTACACGGTCACGCGCCAGGACGGCTCGCAGCAATGGCTGAAGGTCGACGCCGCGACGGGCGATACGCTGCTCCAGCAGGCGACCCCGCTCGGCGTGAGCGAACTGACGATCCACCGCAACGGCGCATACACCGAAGTCACGCGTCGCCAGGACGGCGCGTTCGGCGAACACACGGTCAGCGCGCTCGGCGACATCGTCGGCTATCGCCCGCTGCTGCCGAAGGGCATCACGCTGGCCCCGGACCAGTTCTACGTCGACGCGGCGACCAACAACCTCGACACCGTCTCCACGCTGACGGGCATTTCGGTGTCCACACTGATGGGCGTGAACGGCGGGCTCGGGCTGTCGTCCGGCGCGCAGGCGATCGGCGTCGGCAAGATCATCCAGCTGTCCGCGCCGACCAACCTGATCAACATCGACATCAACACGAATCCGCAGCCGCAAGCCGGTTCGCTCGGCGAGGGCAAGGCCGCGCAGGACGTGCGCAACGGCTTCGTGCAGAACAGCGCGACCAGCAAGATCTCGTTTTCCGACAACACGCTGAACCGCACCGACTTCGCCTCCGCGCAGATGGGCAGCCTCGCGTCGGGCGGCATCCGGCCGGGCGAATTCCAGCTCGATCCGAACGCAAAGCCGGGCGCGTATCTCGGGCAGTTCTACACCGATCCGGGCGCGACCGGCCGGCCCAACGCGAGCGGCCTGAACGCCGCGGTGCTCAACGGCCTGTCGGCAATGACCACCGTCAACACCTACATCGATCCGATCCTGCTCGACCTGACCGGCAACGGCGCGAAGACGACGGGCATCGAGGACGGTGTGCTGTTCGACGTCGATCACAGCGGCACGCTCAAGCGCACCGGCTGGGCCGATGCCGGCACCGGGATGCTGGTGGTCGACGCGGGCGGCGGGCAGATCACGAACGCGAGCCAGATGCTGTCCGAGTATTTCGGCGGCGCGGCGGGCGCGAACGGCGTGGCGGGCCAGACCCGCTTCAAGGACGGCTTCGGCGCGCTCGACAGCGTCGATGCGAATCACGACGGCGTGCTCGATCGCAACGATCCGATCTGGTCGACGCTGCGCGTGTGGGTCGACGCGAATCACGACGGCAAGTCCGCGCCCGGCGAACTGAAGACGCTCGAACAACTCGGCATCACGCAGATCCAGGTGAAGCCGGTCTCGCGCAACGCGGGCGAGACGCAGAACGGCAACGAGGTGCTCGGGCGCGGCACCTTCACGATGAACGGCGCGACGCGCCAGATGATGGCGGTGAACTTCCTCGCCGATCCGGTGGGCAACACCTTCACGGCGGTCGACGGCGGCGCGAAGGTCACGTCGACGATGGGCGGCGCGACCCGCACCGCGTTCACCAGCGCGGCCACCGCGAACGAGACGCTCGACGCGGCGAAGCTCGGCGTCGACAACGTCTACGCCGGCAATGGCGACACGACGCTGATCGCGGCGCCGACGGGCAGCTGGCTGGTCGGCGGCGGCGGCCACAACACCTATGAGGGCGGCGCGGGCGACGACGTGTTCGTGATCAGCGCGCGCGACAATCCCAACCAGATCCACGGCAACGGCGGACGCGACACCGCGATCGTGGTCGGCGACCAGGGCGTGACGCTGAATCTCGCGCACGCGGGCCTGACGATCGCCGAAGGCGGCCGCGGCGACGACATGCTGGTGAGCGGCGGCAACCGCAGCGTGTTCCTCAAGGGCGGGCAGGGCAACGCGACGCTGATCGGCGGCGGCGGCAACGACGTGCTGGTCGGCGGCTCGGGCCACAACACGATCGTCGGCGGCAGCGGCAAGGCGGTGATCTACGCCGGGCCGACGGGCGACACGATCTATGCGTCCGCAACGGGCAGTGTGATCCACGCGGGCGGCGGCGCGGACCGCATCTTCGGCGGCGCGGGCGACGACGTGATCGAGGCGGGCCACGGCAACGCGTCGATCGACGGCGGCGGCGGCACCAACGTCGTGACGCTGCACGGCAGCCACGGCGACTACACAATCACCCGCACCGACAGCGGCTACACCGTGGCCGACCATCAGGCCGGCCGCGACGGCACGCTGACGCTGAAGAACGTGCAGAAGCTCAACTTCTCGGACATCTCGGCCGTCGACCTGACGCTGCCGAACCCGATGCCGGTCAACGATGCGCTGCGCGTCGACCAGGCGGGGCAGGCGTTCGACCATACGCGCGTCCACCTGATCGCGGCCGCGCAGCTGCTCGCGAACGACCAGCGGCTGAACAGCCAGGGAGCGCTGAAGCTCGGCGCGGTCGGCGATGCGGTGGGCGGCACGGTTGCGCTGACGCCGGCGGGCGACGTGCTGTTCACGCCCGATGCGACGTACGCGGGCGTGATGAGCTTCAAGTACGGCGTGACCGATGCGGCGGGCAACCCGGCTGCGACCGTGGTCGACCTGAACAGCGGCAAGACCGCGCCGATGCGCGCGACCGTCACGCTGTCGACGCCGGACGTGCCGGCCGATCCGCTCGCGGCGCAGGAGTGGTATCTGAGCGACGCGAACGTGATTCCGGTGTGGCGCGACTACACCGGCAAGGGCGTGCGCATCGGCCAGTTCGAACCGGGCGGCGAATTCTCGACCGGGCCGGAGATTCTCGACCTGCATCATCCGGATCTCGCGCCGAACATCGATCCGGCATGGCTCGCGACCCAGCAGGGCAACGGCACGCTGCCGCAGGCGGTGTCGAATCACGCGACCATGGTCGCGGGCGTGATGGTCGCGGCGAACAACGGCCAGGGCGGCGTCGGCGTCGCCTATGACGCGACGATCGGCGGCCACTATCTCGCGAACAACGGCGCGGACCTGAGCGGGCTCGGCCACATGGTCAGCTACGACATCGCGAACAACAGCTGGGGCTTCACCGACGATTTCGCGCTGAGCAACCTGCAGAACGGCGGCATCAACACCGAGAGCGCGCTGCTCGCGAACGCGCAGTATGCGGCGGACGCGGGCCGGGGCGGCCTCGGCACGGTGATCGTCGCGGCGGGCGGCAACGCGCGCGAGAAGGGCGGCAGCGCGCAGGGCTCGCTGACCGGCAACAACCGCTTCACCATCGAGGTCGGCGCGATCAACGCGCAGAGCGACCTGTCGACGCTGCAGCTCGGCTCCGCGCCGTTCTCGAATCCGGGTGCGAGCCTGCTCGTGTCCGCGCCGGGCAGCAATGTCGTGTCGACGAGCCATATCCTGGAGACCGATCGCGGCTCGACCTTCGGCAGCCAGTACAGCGACATGCAGGGCACGAGCTTCGCGACGCCGATCGTGTCGGGCGTCGTTGCGCTGATGCTGCAGGCGAATCCGAACCTCGGCTATCGCGACGTGCAGGAGATTCTCGCGCTGTCCGCGAAGGGCGTGCGCGACGGCGCGACGCAGTGGCGCGACAACGGCGCGCGCAACTGGAACGGCGGCGGCATGCATGCGAGCCACGATTACGGCTTCGGCGAGGTCGGTGCGCGTGCGGCCGTGCGGCTCGCCGAAGCGTGGGCGAAGCAGGGCACGGGCGCGAACGAACGCGTCTACGCCGGTGCGAGCGGGCCGCTCGGCACGACGGTTGCGGCCGGTGCGACCGCGCGCGCGACGCTCGCGATGCAGGCGGGCCTGTCGGTCCAGCACGCGGAGATCGATTTCGACGCGGAGGTCGGCCGGCTCGGCGACCTGACCGTGAAGCTGATCTCGCCGGACGGCACCGAGAGCATCCTGCTCGACCGTGCGGGCAAGGCGCCGGCGAATGTGCCGGGCGCGAGTGCGGCCGATGCCGGCAGCACCCGTTCGGGAAGCTTCCGCTATACCTTCATGTCGACGCACGACTGGGGCGAGCGCTCGGGCGGCAACTGGACGCTCGAAGTGGCCGACGCGGCGAACGGCCTGCCGGTCAAGCTCAACCAGTGGTCGCTGCGGCTCTACGGCGACCGCGCGAGCGCCGACGATACCTACTACTACACCGACGAGTATCGCGCGCAGGTGGCCGCGAATCCGGCGCGGGCGATCCTCGACGACGCGGCGAACGGCACGCGCGGCGGGCGCAATACGTTGAATGCGGCGGCGGTGTCGGGCGATACGACGGTCGATCTGACGACGGGCGTTGCGAGCATCGGCGGCGCGGCGCTGACGATCCGCGATCCCGGCGCGATCCAGAACATCGTGACGGGCGACGGCAACGACCGGCTCGTGGCGGGCGCGGCGGATGCGCTGCTCGACGGCGGGCGCGGTGCGAATACGCTGGTGGGCGGCGCGGGCCGCGATTTCTTCGTCGTGCACCGGCGCGCGGGCGGTCTCGATGCGATCGAGAACTTCGCTGCCGCGCGCGGCGAGACCATCGATCTGGTCGGCTTCGCGGGCCGGAAGTTCGGCGATCTCGCGCTGACCCAGCAAGGGGCGGACGTGCAGATCGCGCTGGGCGACGGGCAGCGGATCATCGTCAGGGGGCAGCAGGTCGCGGCGCTGGATGCCGGGCGCTTCCTGTTCCAGGACAGCTTCATCGCGCCCGCGCACTACGTCGACAGCGCGGCGGGCGATGCGGCGCTGCCGGTTGCGGGCGGCACGGTGGTGCTGAGCGGCGGCGCGCGCGGCGTGAGCTATTCGAGCGATGCGGACGGCCGGCTGGTCGCGTCGCTCGCGGGCACGGTCTACAGCCACGATGCGGCGAGTTCGGATACGTTCGTGATCGCGCATCAGGACGGCGTATCGAGTTATCACAATGCGCTGCGCGGCTTCCGCCACGGGATCGACAAGATCGACCTGAGCGGGACCGGCGTGACGCGCTTCGACGATCTCGTGATCGCGCAGCAGAACCGCGCGACGATCAACGGGCTGTCGCAGATTCACGGCGTGAGCCTCGGCAGCAAGTCGCTCGGCTCGGCGGCCGCGCCGCTCGAACTCGTGTATCTCGATGCGCTCGATCCGGCGCAACTGGGCGAGGGCGATTTCATCTTCGCGACGCCGACGCCGGATCATGCGGGCGTGGTGACGAAGCCGCCTGTGGCGGTCGATCCGTCGGGCGGCGATCCGTCGGGCGGCGATCCGGTTACGCCGGGAACGGGGCACCCGGTGCCGCCGATCGAGCTGCCGCCGGTGAAGATCCCGACGATTCCGACGATTCCGACGATTCCGCCGGTCAAGGTCGATCCGATCGGCGTGCCGCCGGTGACGATTCCGACGGTGCCGACGATTCCACCGG
>NZ_JAAGNW010000037.1:15882-20632 GCF_010645215.1 Burkholderia multivorans
TGAAGCTCGACCCGATCGAGCTGCCGCCGGTAAAGATCCCGACGATTCCGCCGGTCAAGGTCGATCCGATCGGCGTGCCGCCGGTGACGATTCCGACGGTGCCGACGATTCCACCGGTGAAGCTCGACCCGATCGAGCTGCCGCCGGTAAAGATCCCGACGATTCCGCCGGTCAAGGTCGATCCGATCGGCGTGCCGCCGGTGACGATTCCGACGGTGCCGACGATTCCACCGGTGAAGCTCGATCCGATCGAGCTGCCGCCGGTAAAGATTCCGACGATTCCGCCGGTCAAGGTCGATCCGATCGGCGTGCCGCCGGTGACGATTCCGACGGTGCCGACGATCCCGCCGGTGAAGCTCGATCCGATCACGCCGGCCTTCCCCGCGGCGCCGACGTTGTCCGGCCGCGCACCGACCGCCTGGATGGCCGATTCGGCCCAGCCCTGGGCCAGCGCTCCGCTGGCGACGCTGTTCGGCGTGCCGCGCGACGAGCCCGTCAGCTACACGGTCAGCCTCGCGAACGGCGCGCCGCTGCCCGGCTGGCTCGGCTACGACGCGGCGCAAGGCCGCCTGACCCTGTCGCCGGGCGCGGCCGTGGCCGGCCCGCTCGCGGTGAAGGTCAAGGCGACGACCGCGTCCGGCCAGTCGGCGGAATCGGCGCTCGAACTGCTGGTGCAGCCCGGCGTGCAGAAGGTCGGCGTGATGGCCAAGGTCGACGTCGCGGACGCCCAGGTCGCGATCGACCAGAGCGAGGCGATGTCGACCGTCACCGCGACGGGCGGCCGCCATGTGCTGCTGCAAGGCGGCACGTTCGGCTCGGCGACGCTGGGCGGCTCGGGCGCGCACGCGGTCACGGCGACGGGCATCGGCACGAAGCTCACCACCGGCGATGGCGACAGCACGATCGAACTGCTCGGTTCCGGCGCGACGGTCACGGCAGGCGGCGGCAACAACCACGTGACGGGCAGCGACAGCACCGCGACCATCACGCTCGGCAACGGCGACAACCGCGTGACGGGCGCGTTCCGGCAACTGACGGTGGGCGCGGGTCACAACGTGATCGAGAGCACGGGCTCGCTCGCGACGCTGCGCCTCGGCGACGGTCACGACGTGGCGACCCTCAAGGGCATGCTCGCGACGGTGCAGGTCGGCCACGGCACCTACGAACTCGATTACGCGGGGAGCCTCGGCAAGCTCGCGTTCGGGGCGGAGGTCGGCGCCGAGCGTCTGTGGTTCCAGCATGCCGGCGACGACCTGCGCATTGCGGTGACGGGCAGCGCCGAGACCGTGACGCTGAAGAACTGGTACGCGCCGCAGCCGGATCGCGCGGGCTCGATCGTTGCAGGCGACGGCAAGACGCTGTCGGGGCTGAGCGTCGAGAGCCTGGTCCAGGCGATGGCGAGCTTCGCGCCGCCCGTTGCGGGCGCAACCGCCATCACGCCGGAGCAGCAGAAATCGCTGCAGCCGGTACTTGCGGCCAACTGGCACTGACCGCGTCCGCCGCCGCCCCCTGCCGGGGGCGGCGGCGTTTCGGCCTTTCTGTCTGATCGACGATGAACGACTTTCAATCGACTCCCTCCGTACCGGATGCGGGCCTCGCGGCGCTCGTGCTGATCGCGCAGTTCCATGGCCTCGCGACCGATGCCGACCAGCTGCGCCACGCGAGCGGGCTGCCGAACGGCGCGCTCGGCGCGGCCGACCTCGAACTGGCCGCGCGTTCGCTCGGCCTCAAGACCCGCCGCGTGCGGGCGAGCGTCGAGCGGCTCGCGGCGCTGCCCAAGCCCGCGCTGATGCTCGCCGAGGACGGCGCGCATTTCGTGCTGGCCGCGTGCGACGCCGAAAAAGCGCTGATCGCGGAAGCGCACGCGCCGTCGCCGACGGTGTCCACGCCCGCCGACGTGATCGCGCGCACGGGCGGGCAGGTGCTGCTCGTCGCGTCGCGTGCGACGCTGGCCGGCGAATTCGCGCGCTTCGACTTCTCGTGGTTCATCCCGGCCGTGGTCAAGTACCGCCGCCTGCTGCTCGAAGTGCTGCTGGTGTCGGCGGTGCTGCAGGTGTTCGGGCTCGTGTCGCCGCTGATGTTCCAGGTGGTGATGGACAAGGTGCTGGTCAATCGCGCGTTCAACACGCTGAACGTGGTGTGCGTCGCGCTGCTCGTCAGCGCGGTGTTCGAAGTCGTGCTGAGCGGCGTGCGCAACTACGTGTTCGCGCATACCGCGAGCCGGATCGACGTCGAACTGGGCGCGCGGCTGTTCCGCCACCTGCTCGCGCTGCCGCTCGCCTATTTCGGCGCGCGGCGCGTCGGCGACACGGTCGCGCGCGTGCGCGAGCTGGAGAACATCCGCAGCTTCCTGACGGGGCAGGCGGTGACGGCGGTGATCGACCTGTTCTTCTCGATCATCTTCCTCGCCGTGATGTGCATGTACAGCGTGTGGCTCACGCTCGTCGTGGTGATCTCGCTGCCGGTCTACGCGGCGATTTCGATGGGCATCACGCCGGTGCTGCGCCGGCGTCTCGACGAGAAGTTCGCGCGCACGGCCGACAACCAGTCGTTTCTCGTCGAGACCATCTCGGGCGTCGAGACGGTCAAGTCGATGGCGGTCGAGCCGCAGTTCACGCGACGCTGGGACAACCAGCTGGCCGGCTACGTGTCGGCGGGTTTTCGCGTGACCTCGCTCGGCAATGTCGGCCAGCAGCTGATCCAGCTGGTCGGCAAGCTCGTGTCGCTCGTCACGCTCTATCTCGGCGCGCGCTTCGTGATCGAGGGCAAGCTGTCGGTAGGACAGCTGGTCGCGTTCAACATGATGTCGCAGCACGTCGCCGCGCCGGTGCTGCGGCTCGCGCAGCTGTGGCAGGATTTCCAGCAGGTCGGGATCTCGATGAGCCGGCTCGGCGACATCCTGAACACCCGCACCGAACTGTCGCAGAGCCGCCAGACGCTGCCCGCGGTGCGCGGCAGCGTCAGCTTCCAGGACATCCGCTTCCGCTACCGGCCCGACGGCGCGACGATCCTCGACGGCGTGTCGCTCGACATCGCGGCGGGGCAGGTGATCGGCATCGTCGGCCGCTCGGGCTCGGGCAAGAGCACGCTGACCAAGCTGCTGCAGCGGCTCTACGTGCCCGAGCACGGGCGGGTGCGGATCGACGGCCTCGATCTCGCGCTCGCCGATCCCGCGTGGCTGCGGCGGCAGATCGGCGTGGTGCTGCAGGAGAACCTGCTGTTCAACCGCTCGATTCGCGAGAACATCGCGGTCACCGATCCCGGCGCATCGCTCGACGTGGTGATCCGCGCGGCGCAGCTGGCCGGCGCGCACGAGTTCATTTCCGAGCTGCCGGAAGGCTATGACACGATGGTCGGCGAGCACGGCTCGAACCTGTCGGGCGGCCAGCGCCAGCGGATCGCGATCGCGCGCGCGCTGGTCACCAATCCGCGCATCCTGATCTTCGACGAGGCCACGAGCGCGCTCGACTTCGAAACCGAACGGATCATCCAGCACAACATGCAGGCGATGTGCGCGGGCCGCACCGTGATCGTGATCGCGCACCGGCTCACCTCGGTGCGCCATGCGCACCAGATCGTCGCGATGGACCGGGGCCGCATCGTCGAGCGCGGCACCCACGACGCGCTGCTCGGCCTGCAGGGTTACTACGCTCACCTGGTGTCGCTGCAACATGCATGACGCCGCCTTTCGCCACGACCGATGATGCTGAAACTTCAAGCGCTCGGCGCGCTGCTCGCGCGCTATGCCGCGGTATTCCGCGAAGCCTGGCGGATCCGCCACACGCTCGACGGCGCGCCGCGCCTGCCGCATGAGCGGGCGTTCCTGCCCGCGCACCTCGAACTCGTCGAGACGCCGGTGCATCCGCTGCCGATGTGGACGATGCGGGTCATCGTCGCGCTCGGCGCGCTGATCGTCGTGATCGCGCTGGTCGGCCAGCTCGACATCGTCGCGGTCGCGCCTGGCAAGCTGATCCCGAAACAGCAGGTGAAGACGATCCAGCCCGCGCTGACGGGCGTCGTGCGCAGCATCCTGGTGCGCGACGGCCAGCGTGTGCACGCGGGGCAACTGCTGATGGAACTCGACACGACCCAGGCGGCGGCCGATGCGGACAAGGCGCGCCTGAGCCGCGTCGACGCGGCGCTGACCGCCGAGCGTTCGCGCGCGCTGCTGGCCGCGCAGGCGCAGGGCAAGATGCCCGCGCTCGGCCCGGTCGACGGCGCGAGCGAGCAGCAGGCGCTGGAGGCGCAGCGCTTCGCGGAGAGCTTCTACAGCGAGTATCGCGACCGCTTCGGCAGCGCGCAGGCGGAGCTGCTCAAGCGCGAGGCGGAACTCGCGACCACCGCGCAGCAGATCGCCAAGCTCGCCGCGACCGCGCCGCTCGCGCGCCAGCAGGCCAACGACTACCGCGCACTCGCCGCCGACAAGTACGTGGCGAAGACCGACTACCTCGACAAGGAGCAGAGCGCGCTGGGCCAGGAGCACGAACTGGCCGCGCAGCGCAGCCATGCGCGCGAGCTGACGGCGGCGATCGCGCAGCAGCGCGCGGAACTCGCGTCGACCACCTCGCAGTTCCGCCGCCAGCAGATGGACCTGCTCGACAAGGCGACCCAGCAGCTGGCGCAGAGCCGCAACGACGAGACCAAGGCCGATACGCGGCAGAAGCTGCTGAGCCTGACCGCGCCCGTCGACGGCACGATCCAGCAGTTGCGGATCCACACGCTGGGCGGCGTGGCGACCGCCGCATCGCCG
>NZ_JAAGNW010000037.1:20642-27190 GCF_010645215.1 Burkholderia multivorans
GAGAACAAGGACATCGGCTTCGTCAAGGTCGGACAGCCGGCGATCGTCAAGGTCGAGGCGTTTCCGTATACGCGCTACGGCTACCTGAAGGGAACCGTCGTGACCGTGTCGAACGACGCGGTGCAGGACCGTCGGCGCGGGTTGACCTTCCCGGTGCGGGTGCGGCTCGCGACCAACCGGATCCGCGCCAACGACACCTGGATCAACCTCACGCCGGGGATGGCGGTGACGGCCGAGATCCGCACGGGCAAGCGCAGCGTCGCGCATTACTTCCTCGATCCGGTGATCCAGACGGGGCAGGAGAGCTTGCGTGAACGTTGATCTCTATCGCGGCGCGCGCCTTGCCGCCCGCGCGCTCGGACTGGCCGCGCTCCTGGCGTGCGCGCGGCCGGCGGACGCGTTCGATCCGTTCCTGACCGGGCGCGCGGTGTCGGCGACGCCCGCGCGCGACCTGCTCGGCGACGACGCACGAGTCTGCGCGTTCGGCGAGCTGCCGTCGCCGCTGCGCCTGCAGGATGCGGTGGAGCGCGCGCTGTGCGGACATCCGAAGACCCGCCAGGCATGGGCCAACGTGCAGATCCAGGCGGCCGCGGTGGGGGTGGGGCGCGCGGCGTTCCTGCCGACCGTGACCGGCAACTGGCAGGGCACGCGCGACACCGCGAGCAACCACGTGACCGGCTATCCGCAATTCGATTCGAACTACCGGACGAACCTGCAGAACGCGAGCGTGTCGCTGAGCTGGGTGCTGTACGACTTCGGCGGCCGCTCGGCGGCGCTGCGCAACGCGGCGTCGCTGCTCGCGGCGGCGCAGGCGAACCAGCAGGCGACGCTGCAGACGGTGTTCGCGACGGTGGCGAAGGATTTCTACGCGGCGCAGGCCGCGCAGGGCACCTACACGGCGGCGCGCGAGATCGAGCGCGCCGCGCGGGACAGCGCGGACGCCGCGAGCGCACGCGTCGAACGCGGCGCGGCGGCGATCACCGACCAGTTGCAGGCGCAGACCGCCTATGCGGATGCGGTCGTCAACCGGACCAAGGCCGAAAGCGACTGGCGCGGCGCAGTGGGTGCGCTCGCGTCGGACATGGATCTCGCGCCGACCACGGAGATCGCGCTGCCGGACGTCGGCGACGGCGTGACGGCGAACCGCGAGTTCGGCGATTCGGTCGAGGCGCTGATCAAGGAGGCGCAGCGCAGCTATCCGGGCGTGCTGGCGGCCGAGGCGCAGGTCGACGCGGCTCGCGCGAAGGCCGCGCAGACGCGCGCGGAAGGCCTGCCGCGCCTGAACCTGGTCGCGCAGTACAACTACAACAACCAGCCGACCAGTTTGCAGCTCGGCTTCCCGGTGTTTCCGGCCTCGCATCGCGAATGGTATCTCGGCCTGCAGGTGACGATTCCGCTGTTCGAGGGTTTCGCGCGCACCTACCAGGTCCGGCAGGCCGATGCGCAGACCACGCTGCAACGCGACCTGCTCGACGAAGCGCGCCAGCAGGTCGGGCTCGACGTGTGGAATGCCTACCAGACGCTGCAAGGCGCGACGCGCAATCTCGACAACAGCGCGACGCTGCTCGCGCTCGCGCAGCGCTCCTACGACGCGTCCGGGCATCGCTATCAGGTGGGGGTCGGCAACATCCTGGAGCTGCTCAACGCGCAGTCCGCGCTGGCGGGGGCGAAGCGGCAGCGGATCCAGGCGCTCACCGACTGGCGTTCGGCGCGGCTGCAGCTGGCCGCGAAGCTCGGCAAGCTCGGCATGTGGAGCCTCGACGCGCCGGAGGCGACGCCGCATTGACGGGCGCGTGGGCAGGCGCGGCGGAAAGCGGAAAGAGGAAAGCGGCGTGATCAGTGACGCAGATTGCGCCACTGGCCCGGTGCGAGGCCGAAGCGGCGAGTGAACGCATGCGTGAGCGCGCTCTGATCCGCGAAGCCGACCTCGATCGCGCTGTCGGCGAGCGGGCGGCGCGGGTCGTCGAGCAGCAGCAGCGCGGTGTCGAGCCGGAGCCGTCGCAGGTATTGATGGGGCGTTTCGCCGAAGGCGTCGCAGAACAGCGCATGAAAGCGCCGCAGGCCGAAGCCGCAGTGCGCGGCCAGATCGGCGACCCGCAGCGGTTCGGCGAGGTGCGCGCGCAGCCAGCAATCGATGCGCGCGACGGCGAGCCCGCCCGCGCGCGCCGCGGGTGCGGTTTCGCCGAGCGTCGCGACCAGCGCGTCGCACAGCCGCGCGGCGGCCTGCCAGTGAAAGCGCCGGCCGCCTGCTTCCGCCTGGCCGGCCAGCTCGGTCGCGAGCGCGCCGAGGGCCGGTTCGAGGCGCAGCGTGCGCGCGCGTTCGAACAGCCGCGCGGGCACCGCGAGCGATGCGGCGGGCAGGTCGAGCACGAGCTGGCGGTTCGCGCCGAGCCCGGCGTAGGCGTGGCGCGCGCCGGCCGGAACCAGCCAGGCCGCATGCCGGTCGATGCGCGCGTCGACGCCGTCGACCGACATCACCATCGCGCCTTCGACGCCCAGTACGATCTGGTGGAAGTCGTGCACGTCGGACGCCTCGGACTGGCCGTAGCGGCGCAGCGAGACGGTGGGCGACGCGAGGACGGCTTCCATGGCAGGGCGCGGGGCGTGGCTCAGACGTCGAGCAGTTCGACTTCGAACACGAGCGTGGCGTTCGGCGGAATCACGCCGCCTGCGCCGCGCACGCCGTAGCCGAGTTGCGGCGGAATCGTCAGGCGCCGCACGCCGCCGACCTTCATCCCCTGCACACCTTCGTCCCAACCCTTGATGACCATTCCGCCGCCCAGCACGAACGCGAACGGATCGTTGCGGTCCTTGCTGGAATCGAACTTCTGGCCGTCGGTGAGCCAGCCGGTGTAATGGACGCTGACCGTCTGGCCCGCGCGCGCTTCCTCGCCGCTGCCTTCGGTCAAATCTTCGTACTTGAGACCCGATTCGGTGGTCACGACTTCCATGAACGACTCCTGAAAAAACGAACGAAACCGCTATTGTAGGGGAGCGCACGCCCCGCGTGCGCGGCGCGCGGTCCGTTGCACGGATCGGCGCGGCCGACGGTGACCCCGCCGAGGTGGCCCCGCCAAGGTGGCCCCGCCGGTTTGAAACACGCGCGCGTCATCCGCCCGCGCGTTTGGAAGCGAACCACTAGCGCCCGCCTTGCCTTCCGGCTTGCGCACGCCATATTGTTACAGTTAGTGATGTAACGATCGGCGGGTGTCGGCCGCCGACGCACAGACCGCGGCGCGCAGGGTCCGGCGCGCCCGGCGTCCATTCAGGAGACGTCGATGACTGAGGCTGCCCGTTCGAGCGACCCGGTGCTGGTGATGCCGGTTCGGCGCGATCTTCATTTTTCCCTGCCGGTCGAGCGCGCGAAGGACTGGCACGGTCAGGGATCGCAGGTGTCGCACTTCTTCAATGCGCTGTCGCTGCTGTTTCCGGCGGGCGAGCGTTTCTTCATGGATTCGGTGCGCAACTACCGCGACCGGATCCACGATCCGGTGCTCAAGAAGCAGGTGCTCGCGTTCATCGGGCAGGAGGCGATGCACACCCGCGAGCACGTCGAGTACAACGAACTGCTGCAGGCGAACCGCCTGCCCGCGCGCAAGCTCGACCGGCGCATCTGGAAGGTGCTCGGCTGGATGAAGCGGGTGCTGCCGCATTGGGTGCAACTGGCGAACACGGTGGCGGCCGAGCACTACACGGCGATGCTGGCCGGCCTGCTGCTCGACGACGCGACGCGTCTGGACGGCGCGGAGGAAGGCTATCGGCAGATGTGGCTGTGGCACGCGCTCGAGGAAACCGAGCACAAGGCGGTGTCGTTCGACGTCTGGAACACGGTGATGAAGCCCGGGCCGGCGCGTTACCTGAAGCGCATCGGCGTGTACCTGGTGACCACGCTGACGTTCTGGCCCACCGTGTTCCTGCTCCACACCCGCCTGATGCGCTCGGACCGGCAGGCCGGCCACCGCGTGCGCGGCATGTGGCGCGTGATCGTGTTCCTGTACGGGCCGCGCCACGGCCTGTTTCCGCGCATCGCGCGCGGGTGGCTGAGCTTTTTCCGGCCGGGCTTTCATCCGTGGGATCACGACAACCGGCATCACCTCGCGCGCGTCGACGGGATCGCCGCTGCCTACGGCCCGCGCGCGGCGCGGCCGCTGCCCGCGATCGGGCGCTTCGACGCCGCCTGAGCGCGCCTGCCTTCCCATGGTTCTCATCCATATCGCCGCGCCCGGCTGCGACGGGAACGCATCATTCGTCGCACGAATCCGTCCGTGGCGCTGCGCGCTGCCGGGCGATCCGGCGCCGTGCGCACGGCAGTCACCCCCTGTCCCTTGAAATCATCTAGAATTGGACTAATCTTGTTAGTGAATTCATATTGAGACTAACGGTGATGTCCTATCCTGCCTTGAAGCCCCACCCGAATCCGCCGGACGCGTCGGTCACCGAGATGTCGGCGGCCGGGCTGCGGGCGTTCTTCAACATCGCGCGCGACTGGGAGCTGTCGGTCGACGAACAGCTGGTGCTGCTCGGCTCGCCGGGGCGCTCGACCTTCTTCAAGTGGAAGGCGTCGCCGCAGACGGCGCGCCTGACGCGCGACACGCTCGAACGCCTGTCGCTGATGCTCGGCATCTACAAGGCGCTGCAGATCCTGCTGCCGCAGGCGGCGGCCGCGGATGCGTGGGTCAAGCGTCCGAACGACGCCGCGCCGTTCAACGGCAGGCGCGCGCTCGACCGGATGCTGGCGGGCAACGTCAGCGACCTCGTGGCCGTGCGCCAGTATCTCGACGCGATGCGGGGCGGATGGGCGTGACCTCGATCGCACGGCGTGCCGACTGGCCGCTTGCCGCGCTCGACTGGGCGCCGGCCTACCGGGTCATCCCGACGCGTTTTCCCGCGATCAACCTGTTCGATCGCGTCGCGTCGGCCGACGATTTCGAAGCGCTCTACGCGCTCGAGGCGCTGACCAACGACCGGGTGCGCAACGAGGTCGGCCAGCTCGATCTCGTGCCGCCCGGCGAGCGCCGCTTCGGGGCCGGCTACGGGCCGATCATGGCGGCCTTCACCCACCTGAACCCGAACGGCAGCCGCTTCTCCGACGGCCGCTACGGCGTGTTCTACTGCGCCCGCGCGCGCGACACCGCGATCGCGGAAACGCGCTACCACGCAGCACTGTTCCTGGCGGCCACCCGCGAGCCGTCGATGCGCCAGCAGATGCGGCTCTACACGGTGGTGGCGCAGGGCGAGGTGGCCGACGTGCGCGGCTGGTCCGCGCGCGATCCGGCGCTGCTCGATGCGAACGACTATCGCGCGGGGCAGGCGCTGGGGCAGGCGGTGCGCGCGGCGGGCGTGGCGGGGATCGCGTATCCGTCGGTGCGCGATCCGGCGGGCGAGTGCCTCGCGGCGTTCCGCACGACGCTGCTGCGCGACTGCCACCACGCGGCCTATCTGGAATACAACTGGAACGGCGCGGCGATCGACGCCGTCTACGAGTTGAACCAGGTCGGCTGAGCGGCTCAGGGCAGCGGCAGGTCGGCCGCGCCGCGAAAGCGCGCGGCGGCCACCGAGATCGCCCAGCATCGGCCGCTTTCCACCTCGAGCAGCGTGAGCTTGCCGGAGCGGTCGAACGCGCCGGTGTCGACGAAGGTCTGCGCGCCGATGCGCATCACTTCGTGCACCGGCGTGTGGCCGCAATAGGTCGGCGAGAGGCCGGCCTGCCGGGCCGGATCGACGCGGCCGTATACCAGTTCGCGGCCCCACAGCAGGCGCTGGCGCGTCGCGTCGTCGTAGTCGCCGCGCGCGAGTGCGGCGTCGTCGCCGAAGAATTCCGCATGGAGGATGTGAAAGCGCGCCGCGCCGTCGCCGATGCTGCGCACGAGCGGCAGCATGCGCAGCCGCCGCGCGTGGCGGGCCAGCGCCTCCGCCGGCAGGTGCGCGGCCCACGCGCCGCCGATCCGTTCCCACACGCTCATCGCGAGCGCGCCTTCCGCGACCGCGCACAGCACGTCCTCGTGATTGCCGAGCACCGGGAAGAACCACGGGCGGTCGAGCAGCGCGAGCGCGGCTTCCGGCTGTTCGCCCCGGTCGACCAGATCGCCGACCGAGAACAGCCGGTCGCACGCGGCGTCGAAGCGCACGTCGTGCAGCAGCACGCGCAGCGGATCGACGCAGCCGTGCAGGTCGCCGACCACGAAGTCGCGACCGGCGTGATTGGCGGCGTGACGGTACAGGAGAGGGGCGGGGCTCATTCCCTCATCTTAGGATGCGCATGTGCTTGGCGCAGGCGAACAAGCTGACGATAATGGCGCTTCATCGTGCTGCATCGCGGCGCGCCTTTCACGATCATTTCAGTGACGCGATGACGCTCTATCCACAGGTGTTGCGCAACCGGCCGCGCATGATGGCGGCGCTCGCCGCCGGCGTAGTGTTCGGTCTGTTGTTTCCCCAGCCGCTGCGCCCCGTCGTGCGCGTGCTGATCGGCTGGGACGTCGCGATCTGGCTGTATCTCGCGCTGATGTGGACGCGCATGATGCGCGCGCATCATCGCAAGGTGGAGG
>NZ_JAAGNW010000037.1:27200-27921 GCF_010645215.1 Burkholderia multivorans
GCGATGCTCGACGATGAAAAGGCCACCACCGTGCTGACCGTGATCTGCCTCGCGACGGTGGCGAGCATCGCGGCGATCGCGATCGAGCTGGCGAGCGCGAAGGGCGCGGGCATCGGCCACTACGTGGTGACGGGCGCGACGATGTTCGGCGCGTGGTTCCTGATTCCGACCATCTTCACGCTGCACTACGCGCGGCTCTACTACCTGTCGCCGCGCGACGCCCGCGCGCTGCAATTCCCGGACCGCGACCTCGATCCCGACTACTGGGACTTCCTGTATTTCTCGTTCACGATCGCGGTGGCGTCGCAGACCGCCGACGTGTCGCTGGGCAATCGCTCGATCCGCCGCGCCGCGCTCGCGCAGTCGATCCTGTCGTTCTACTTCAACCTCGCGGTGCTCGGCCTGTCGATCAACGTCGCGGCCGGCCTGCTGAGCTGAGGCGCGGCGCGCATCCGCGGCCGGTGGTCAGGGGCCGTCGTCAGTTCGCGAACGCATACGGGCCGCCGCGTTCGAGCGCGCGCCGATAGGCGGGGCGCGCGTGAATGCGCGCGAGAAACCCCGTGATCGACGGCAGCGCCGCGACCGCGCCGTCGCGCGAGGCCGCGGCTTCGAGCGGGAAGCTCATCTGGATGTCGGCCGCGCTGAAGTCGTCGCCGACGAACCAGCCGGTCGGGCGCAGCGCGTCGTCCAGGTAGCCGAGATGCAGCTTAAGCTGCGGATC
>NZ_JAAGNW010000037.1:27931-28633 GCF_010645215.1 Burkholderia multivorans
GCGTCGCGGCGATGCGCCGCGCGATCGGCTTCGCGAAGAACGGCATCGGCGCGCCCGCGATGCGCAGCGCGACCAGCTTGAGCAGCAGCGGCGGCATCGCCGAGCCTGCCGCGTAATGGAGCCAGTAGGTCAGCCGCGCGCGCTCCGGCGTGCCGCGCGGCGGCGCGAGGCGACCCTCGCCGTAGCGGTCGAGCAGGTACTCGACGATCGCGCCGGATTCCGCGAGCGTCAGCCCGTCGTCGGTGATCACGGGCGACTTGCCGAGCGGATGGACGGCGCGCAGCTCGGGCGGCGCGAGCATCGTGGCCGGATCGCGCGCATAGCGCTGGATCTCGTAGGGCACGCCCAGTTCTTCGAGCAGCCACAGCACGCGCTGCGAGCGGGAGTTGTTCAGGTGATGGACGGTCAGCATGGGCGCGCACTCGATTGGATGGGTGACGGGGTGCGGGCCTCGGACCGGCCGCCCGCGTGGACGGATGATAACGCCGCCTCGCGGCATCCGCGCGCCCCCTGCGCTATAGTCGCGCATGCCTGCCGCTCCGGCAGCGCGGCCGGGGTCTCGCGAGCCCGGTCATTCACGCGCGCAGAGGTGTTGCCATGACGTATCCGTTGACTCGCTTGATCCTGTATGTGCATGACGTGCCGCGCCTGAAGTCGTTCTACGAACGGCATTTCGGCTTCGCCGCGAACGAGGAGATCGAT
>NZ_JAAGNW010000037.1:28643-31176 GCF_010645215.1 Burkholderia multivorans
CGGCGTTTCGCGATGCGACGCGGCCCGGCGAAGGTTCGAACGTGAAGCTCGTGTTCGCCGTGCAGTCCGGCCTCGACGCGTTGCGCGAGGCGCTCGCGGCCGAGGGCGTGCCGATGCGCGAACCGAAGCGCTTCGAGGGTTTTCCGTATCTGCTGTGCGACGGCGAGGATCCGGAGGGCAATGCGTTCCAGCTGATGCAGCTCGATTGAGCCGCCGTCTTCCGGATCGAGCGGGTTGCAGCGGGTCGTCCCGAAGGGGAGGGGTTCTGACGATGGCCGTGAGCATCGACAGGTGCTTGCGCATGCAAACCAACCCATGCGCAGCCGGCCGCTGACTGCTGACTCCAAATCGCTAGACCGCTAGACCGAGCCGAAGCGGCGGCGCGCGCCCGTCTCGCGGACCGCGTCGGCGAGCGCCGGCGCGATGCGCGACGCATGGCGCGCGAACACGTGGAAGCGCACCTCGGGCAATGCCGGCAGGCCGTCGGCCGCGCCCAGCGCGCGCAGGCCGTCGCGCAGCTGGCTGGCGGCGACGGGCGCGACGGCGAAACCCGCCTGCGCGGCGGCGAGACAAGCCGCCATGCTGCCGCTCTCGAACGCGAGCCGCCAGCGCTTGCCGGCGCGGGTCAGCGCGTCGATCGCCGCCTCGCGGTACACGCACGGTTCGGCGAAGGCCGCGAGCGGCAGCTCCGCTTCGGGGTCGAACGCGCAGGCGGCGCCGAAGGTCCAGACGAGCGGCTCCTCCCACAGCAGCGCGCCGCCTTCGGGCGCACGTGCGCAATGCTTGCCGAACACCAGGTCGAGCTGATCGCGTTCGAGCGCGCGCAGCAGGTCGGGCGTGATGCCGACCTGCAACGTGATCGCGACGCCCGGATAGCGATGCTGGAAGGTGGTCAGCACCTGCGGCAGCCACGCACCGGTGAAATCCTCGGAGGCGCCGATGCGGATCCGTTCGTGCGTCGCCGCGTTGCGCAGGCGGATGCGCGCTTCCTGTTCGAGATTGACGATATTGCGCGCATACGCATAAAGCGTTTCGCCCGGGCCGGTCAGCTGGACGCTGCGCGTCGTGCGCGCGAGCAGCCGCGCGCCTGCCACGTCTTCGAGCCGCCGGATGTGGCCGCTGACGGCGGACGGGGTCAGCGCGAGCCGGTCGGCCGCGAGCGCGAAGCCGCCCAGTTCGACGACTTCGATGAAGGTGCGCAACAGGACCAGATCGAACGACGCCGATCCGCCCGGCGCGGGGGACGATGCTTGCACGGAACGCCTCGCAACGGGAAGCGGCGTCGGGACGCCGGGATCCGGGCATTGTGACAGAGGCGCTGCGCCTGCGCCCGATGGCGGGCGCGCCGGCGCTCGGGTATGCTCGGCGACGGACCACCGGCCAAGGGCGCTGCCCATTCCGTTCCCGATGAATCGAAACGATACGATCATTCTCGCCGCCGATCTTGCCGGCACCACGGTGTTCGCGCTCGAAGGGGCGGTCGCCGCGATGCGGGGCGGTCTCGACCTGCTGGGCGTGATGGTGCTGGCCTTCGTGGTCGCGCTGGGCGGCGGCGTGATTCGCGACCTGCTGATCGGCGCGACGCCGCCGAATGCGATCCGCGACTGGCGCTATCCGGCGCTGGCGTTCGCGACCGGCCTGCTGACCTTCGCCCTGCATGTCCAGGTGCTGCGCGTGCCCGCGTCGCTGCTGGTCGCGCTCGACGCGGCGGGGCTCGCGCTGTTCGCGGTGGCGGGCGCGCAGAAGGCGCTCGGTTACGGCATCGGGCCGTTCATCGCCGCGCTGATGGGCACCGTGACGGGCGTCGGCGGCGGCGTGCTGCGCGATCTGCTGCTCGCGCGGATTCCCGGCGTGCTCGTGACGGACATCTATGCGAGTGCCGCTTTCGTGGGCGGGGCGGTGCTGGTCATCTGCCGCCGCCTGCGCGTGCCGCCCCTCGTCGCGGCCTGGTCGGGCGGCGGCGCATGCTTCGCGGTGCGGATGGCGGCGGTGCGCTATGGCTGGCATTTGCCGCATGCGCTGCCGTGAGGGCGTGTGCGAATGCGCGGCCGGATTCGATGGCGCGAAGCAGGGCAGGCATCCCGTTCGAATATCCCGGCCGTTGCGACGGGCGTGACGGGCCGACGCAACCGGACGAATCGGCCACGCACACGCACGCGGATTGATCGCGAAATGTCATCAATCGAGCCGCGATCGTGACGAATCGACGCGGCCGCGCGACTTAAGCTGAAGGCTCCCTTCCTCCAGGAATCCCGGAGTCGCGATGTCTGAGTATGTCTTTGTCGATACCCGCCATTTGCGGATCGGCTATCTCGAATGGAATCCGACGGCTGAGCGCTGCGCCGTGCTCGTGCACGGCTGGCCGGACAGCCCCGAAACCTGGGTCGACGTCGCGCGGCGGCTGGCCGATGCGGGCTATCGGGTGCTGTGCCCCGCGTTGCGCGGTTTCGGCCCGACCCGCTTCCGTGATCCGGGCGCGCCGCGCAGCGGACAGCTGAGCGCGCTGGGCCGCGATCTGCTCGATTTCATCGAT
>NZ_JAAGNW010000037.1:31186-40397 GCF_010645215.1 Burkholderia multivorans
CGGGCCTGGCGATGCTGTCGGTCGGCTACGGCACCAACGATCCGCATCAGGCGCTCGGCTACGCGCAGGCGCGCAACTACTGGTATCACTGGTTCATGGCGACGCCGCGCGGCGCCGCGGCAGTGGAGCGGGATCGCCGCGCGTTCGCGCGCGGGATGTGGGACACCTGGTCGCCCGCTGGCTGGTATGCGCCGCAGGACTTCGAGGCGGCGGCCGCCGCGTTCGACAATCCGGATTGGGCGGCGGTGGTGCTGCATTCGTACCGGCATCGCTGGGGCTTCGTCGCGGGTGATCCGGCCTACGCGGACGACGACGCCAGGCTCGATCCGCCGCCTCGGCTCGCGCTGCCGACGCTGGTGCTGCACGGCGGCGCCGATGCATGCAATCACCCGGACAGCTCCGACGGCAAGGCGCACTGGTTCAGCGGGCCCTACCGGCGCGTCGTGCTCGACGGGATCGGCCATTTTCCGCAACGCGAGGCGCCCCGGGCCGTTGCGGACGAGATTCTCGCTTTCGCGGGGCCGCGCTGAGGCGATGCACGCAGCGGTGCCGTGTCTTCGAGCCGCGATCGGATGATCGCAGGCGGGCAGCGGGAGATCGTCGCTTGGTTGCGCGCGCATCCAGTCGGGCGCGTGGTGTGCCTGCGCCGCGCGCGTCGCACGGTGCCGGTTCGATCGCGCCGCGCGCTCAAACCTTGATGCGTGACGCAAGCTGCGCGAGCAAGCGCGCGACCTCGTCCGATTTCGGGAAATCGGCGGTGCGCAGCACCAGCCGCGCCTGCTCGTCGAAGAAAAACACCTGCCCCGTGTGCCGATCGGGCCCAACTGCGCGTCCGTTCAGGAAATCGAGCCATACGTCCACGCGCCCGGCCTCGGGAATCACGCCCGTCCAGGCCGATCCCGCGCCGAATTTCGCGAGCCAGCCCTGCATCGCCCGGGGCGTATCGCCGAGCGGGTCGATGCTCGCGGACACCAGTTGCAGCGGCAGCCGCCCGGCCCGGGGCAGCGCAGCCTGCACCTGCGCGAAAAGCGCGCCCTGGATCGGGCAGGTCGCACTGCAGCCGGTGAACATCAGCTGCAACGCCGTGGCCTTGCCGGTCAACAGCGCGCGCAGCGTCGTCTGACGTGCGGCTTGCGTGACCAGCTTCATATCGGGCGCGCTGCGCGGCGGGCTCACCGTTCCGGCCTGATTGTGCGCGGCCGCCAACCTGCCGACGCCCGCCAGCGCCATCCAGCAAGCCGTGCGCAGCGCCGCCCTGCGCGTCGGGGAGTGTTGTGTCATACGATCACTCGGTGAAAGGCGGTGCGCGTCGGCAAGGCGACGCACGCCGCGGTTGTCGCCGGCCGGTCTCGGAGGAAACGAAGGCCGTCAGGTTGCCTGTGTCAGATAGCGCCACAGGGTCGCGCATTGATCCCGCGTGAACGCATAACGCGGCATCGTCTCGTTGATCATCACGTCGTCGGGGCCGATGCCGTCGCGCAGCACGCGGCAAAACGAGGCCTCGTCGTATGCGCTTGCCGGGCCGCCGCGCCGCACGCGAGTGTCGAGCAGACGCGACGCCGTCAACGCCGGGGCGAAGCTCGCCTGTCCGGTGCGATCGACATCGGCATGGCAGTTCGCGCAGCGCGTCGCCACCGGCGGCAACGCCTCGTCGTGGCCCGCGAGCCTCGCCGCCGCCGGCGACGATCCGTCGAACAGACGCCGTCCTTCCTCGAATCGAATATCCCGCGCCGAGCCTCCGGTCGGCAAGCCGCGCCATGCGTACCCGATCGCACCGACGCCGGCCGCCAGCACGACCGTCAACACGACACGGCGCATGCGCACCGGGACGCGCCTATTCATCCGCTCCATCCGCCCCATTCGCATCACGGACCATAGATCACGCTGATCGCGTTCAGATACGTATCGTTCGCGCCGGCGAATCCATAGATCTTCCTGCCCGCGGGCACCGTGTAGTCGAACGCAACGCTGGTCCCCGGTCCGAGGTTGCTGCCGTACGGACCATAGGTTTGGCCCGTGTTCGACACGAACGTGATTTGCCCGATGGTCTTGCCGGGCGTCGCCTTGCCGTAGATCCGGACCAGGTATTGCCCGGCCGGCAGCCTGAAGCTGGCGGCGTTGCCGCCGTTTCCGCCGTGCGCGGGCAACGCGCCCGAACTGGTCACGCCCTGGATGCTGTCCAGCCAATAACCGCCGCGGAGATTGACGCCGACGAGCGGACTGACGGGCTGCACCGTGTCCGAGAACGCGGTGCCGAGCGTCGGGGTGCCGAAGGCCGGGCCGGTCGAGAACGTACCCGGCGCATAGGCCTCGTCACCGCCGATCTGCAACACGTAGGCGGTGACGGACGCCAGATCCGCGACGCTCAGGCTCACATTCGTATGGGCGGCGATCGCGGCGTCGACCGTCGGCGCGGAGCCGTCGTGCAGGTACGGCGCGGTGGCCCAGACATCGCGCAAGGTCGGCGTGTCGAAACCCGGCAGTGCGCCGCCCAGGCGCTTTCCGCTGCCGGGGTAGAGCGTGCCGACGTCGCGCAGGTCGGTGGTCGACGTGCCGGCGAACGTAAAGCTGTCGGTGAAGTTGACGCCGCCGTGGCAACTGGCGCAGTTCGTCGCGAAGATCGTCTTGCCCGCGACCGCGGCGCCTTTCAGCGTGCCGTCCTGATTCCGGAACGGACTCGGGCTGAACGTGTCGAGCGACGCCACGTACGCGGCGAGCGCATCGAGATCCGCGCTCACGCCGGCCTTCGGATCGCCGAGCGGCTGGCTGCGCGTGCCGGTGTTGAACTGCGCATTGGTCATCAGCCCGGTGCCCTGCCCGAACACCCGGATCTGGCCTTCGAAGTCCTGGATCTCGTCGAAATTCGCGCTCCAGTGCTTGTTGCCGTGGCCGCCCGCGCGGCCGAGCAGGCTGATCGTATTGCGCAGCCCCTCGCCGAGGCTCGTGAAATCCCAGACCCGGCCGTCCTCGCCGCCCTCGTTGTGGCAGCTGGCGCAGCTCATCCAGCTGTCGCGCGCGAGACGCGGATCCTGCGCGTCGTAGAACAGCTGCTTGCCGAGCAGCACGTTGGCCGGCAGCTTTTCGATGCCGATCGTGGCGATCGTCGCGAGCTTCGGCAGGCGCAGGTTGCCGAGCTGCAGCAGCGGATTCAGGTCGTAGACCGACACGGTGCGATCCATGAAGTTGTTCACGTACAGTTTCGTGCCGTCCGACGACAGGCTCAGCCCGTTCGGCGCGCGCCCCGCCGCCACGCGCAGCAGTTCGCGTCGCCCTGCCGCGTCGAGCACGGCGATTTCGCGCGAGGTTTCGAGCGCGACGAACAGATACGCACCGTTCGGATGATAGACGGCGGCGGTGGTGAAGCCGCTGTTCAGATGGAAGACCCGGCCGGGCAAGTCCTCGGTGTTCGCGGTCAGGTCCAGATGCGACGTGATCGCGCGCACCGTCGTTTCGAAGTCGAGGGGTTTGCCGTCGCGGTAGGTGCCGCGCTGGATGTTGTCCTGTTTCGACGGCACCCAGGCATGCGCGCCGTCCGGCGAAATGGCCGGCGCACCCAGGTAGTTCGGCACGCCGCGCCCCGACACGAGGGTATCGGGCAGCCCGCTGAACTGCAGCACGAACTGGCGCACCTTCGCGAGCGACGCGGGATCCAGCTCCGTCACGGCGCCGCCGGTCGGCTGACCGTTGACGCTCGTCATGACCGTCTTCGTGCTTTCGCCGGGCTGCGGCGCGGTGATGAAGCGGCTCGCGAGCAGGCGCGCGCCGTCCGCGCTCATCGCGAGATCGCGCACGCCGGGCACGGCGATCGCCGCGCTTTGCACGAGGCCGCCGTCGAACTTGAGCACCTGGCCCAGGGCCTCCAGGGCGACATAGGTGCTGCCGTCCGGCCCGACGATCACGCCGTAGGGCTGCGATCCGCGCGGCAGCGCGACGGTGTTCAGGACTGCGAGCGTATCGGTGCTGACGACGCTCAGGCTCGCACCGCCCTTGTTCGTCACGATCGCGGTCGTGCCGCGGATCGCGACCGTGCGCGGCTGCAGTCCGACCGGAATTTCGCGGACCAGCGTGTTGCCGGCCGTATCGATCACGGACACGCTGCCGTTGTCGGGATTGACGACCCACAGGCGATCGCTCGCGCCCTTGCGTTTCTCCACCGCGATGTCGGACGAGCGCGCTGCGCTCGCGCCGGTGTCGCGGCCGCTCGTCACGGCCTGCACGAAATTGCGCGTCACGACCGTTCCGCCGGCATTGGTCGCGCTCACCGTCACGGTGTAGACGCCCGGCGCGGTATACGTATAGCTCGCGGCGTTGGCGGTCGTCGGCTGCGTCGTCGAGCTGCCGTCGCCGAAATTCCACGTGTAGCTGAAGTTGCCTGCGCCGGCATCGACCGTATAGTTCGCCGCGCTGCCGCTGATGACCGACGGGGCGCTCACCGGCCGGATCACCGGGATCGGCGGCTGGATGACCCAGTTGAAGCTGGTGCTGGCCTTGCCGCCGTTGCCGTCGCTGACCGTCGCGTTCACGACGTACGTACCGGCCGTCGTCGGGAAGCCGGCGATCACGCCGGTCGAGGCATTGATGAGCAGGCCGGGCGGCAGGCCCGTCGCGGCGTAGGTCAGCGGGCTGTTGCCCGGTTCGCTCGCCGCCAGCGTGATCGAGGTCTCGACGCCGGCATAGGAAGTCGGCGGAATCGGCGTCGCGATGACCGGCGCTATGGGCGCGGACGCCACGGGCGCATACAGTGCGCCGAGCGCGTTCAGATACTGGCCGGCGCTGCCGGTAAAGCCGACGATCTGCATGCCGGCCGGCACCGTGTAGTTGAACGGCGTGGTGCGTGTCTGCCCCAGGTTCTGCCCGTAGGGGCCGAAGGTTTGCCCGGTATTGGTGACGAAGCTGATCTGGGTGATCGTCGAATCGCCGGCCAGGCCGAACATGCGGACCAGATATTGCCCGGCCGGCACCGTGAAGCCGTTGGCGTTGCCGCCCGCGCCGCCGTGCAGCGCGAGCGCACCGGACGCGCGGACGCCCTGAATGCTGTCGAGCCACCAGGCCGCGCGTACGTTGACGCCCGTCAGCGCGCCCCCGCCGGCGTCGGTGAACGAGGCGCTGGCGCCCGGCGTTCCGTAGACCGGACCCACGGCGGGCGCGGTGGCCGCGGCATTGACGTCCCATTGCAGGATCGAACTGACCCGGCTCGTTCCGTTCGACGCGACGATCATCGGATAGTAGGTGCCCGGCGTCGTCGGCGTGCCCGAGACGACGCCCGTCGTCGCGTTGACGGCGAGCCCGGGCGGCAGGCCGGTCGCGGAATAGGAGACGGTCGCGCCGCCGTTTGCGCCGGCCTGCACGCCGAACGAGACGGGATAGCCGACAAAGCTTGCCTGGGAGTCGGGCGCGACGAGCGTCGGCGCACCGTTGCCGCCGATCGTGATCATCTTCGCGACCGACGGCGTGCCGTTCGCATTCATCGCGAACAGCATGTACATGCCCGGCACCGCCCAGCCGGGATTGCTCGGCGCGTCGATCTGATAGCTGTTTGCGCCGTTGCTGCTGAACGTCAGCGAGAGGCGTCGCTGATCGTTGTTCACCGTGTGCGTGGTCGACGAGAGACGGACCAGCGAAAAACCGGTGACGGCCGAATCCGTCGACACGGTGATGGTGCTGCCGTAGCCGGCATAGCCGGGCGCGCTCGTGATCGCCGGGCGCGGCGCGGGCGTGCCGTCCGGGCTGAGCAGGTAGTTCGGCGTGAGGATCTGCAGGTCCGGATGGTTGGCCGCGCACCCGGCGCCGCACAGCCCGCCGCCGGCGACGAGCACGCGCCCATCCGCGAGCAGGACGGCCACGCTGTGATAGTTGCGCGGAATCGCCATCGGCGGCAACGCCGCAAACGTCTCGGTGACGGGATCGAAGACCTCCGGCCGCATGACCGAATTGTTGTCGGTGAACTGGCCGCCGACGGTCATCCCGCCGAGAATCATCACCTGGCCGTTCGGCAGCACGACCGAGTTCTGGTACGAGCGTGCGTAGTTCATCGGGTTGATCTTGCGCACGTTGACGCCGGCGTTCAGGTTGATCACGTAGGCCGACGCGCTCGACGGCGCATTCATGTTCTGCGGCGAACCGCCGATTTTCAGCACCTTCCCGGTGTCGTACATCACGGCGTTGCCGTGAAACGCGAATGCGTCGTCGCCGCGCGTGCCCGCGTTCGTGACGCTGCCGTTGCCGCGCGTGTCGATCCAGTGCATCGCCTCGCCCGCGCCGGCATGGAAGGTCTTGCCGTTGCCGGCCGGAATCAGCCACAGATGGCTGTCGGCCACGTACGGCTCGGGGGTACTCTGTCCGGGCTCCAGGAACGGCTGGATCGGCACGCCGGTCAGTTGCCGCCAGGTGCCGGCCGACGGCGACCACAGCTCGGCGTTCTTCGGGTTCGCGCCGCCGAGCCACGAGCCGCCCAACGTGAGCACCGTTCCATCGGCCAGGACCGTATTCGCGTTGTAGGCGCGCGGAATGGTCAATCGCCCCGATGCGGACCAGGTGTTGAGCACGGGATCGTAGATGCTCGTCTTCGCGTCGTCGCCGCCGCCCGCGATCAGCAGTCGCCCGTCCGCCAGGTTGCTCGTGCCGGAACAGAACATCTCATGGCCGGTGTTGCTGACGAGCGTATCCGATGACGTGTTGGTGGCCGGATCGTAGATCGTCGAATAGGTCATGCCGCCGGGGCCGACCGTGAAGCCGAACTTCGCATCGGCGGAAAACAGCAGGACCTTGCCGTTCGGCAGCGTGGCGGCGAACGACGGCACCAGCGACAGCGTCGTCACGCTGGACCATTGCGATTGCGACGGCGCTGCCATCGCCATGAGCCGGCTGCGCTGGTCGGCGAGCGAGGATGCGAAATCCTCGCCTCCGACGGTATTCTTCGATCCGTCGCCGCATGCGTGGAGCGCGACTGCGGCGGCCAGAATCAACCAAAGAGGAAAACGACGCGCAGCAATTTTCATGAGAGGTTCTTATTGGATGGTCGGGCGGCATTCATGGGGGAGCGATGCGGAATGGATATTCCGCTCGACCGTCCTGGTCGGCGCATGTGGCGCGCCGTGTTCTTGCCGGCTCGAATGACTCGGTCAGTATTCGGCTGTTCGACGTTGGAAGCAGTGCTAATCATTAGTTAAGCAAGAGTTTACGTGAACGGTTGCTGCTGCCTCGCCGAGCGACGGCGTAGGGTACTGGAGCCCGGGCATTTCGTTCAGCGGGCTAGATTACATAATCACAACAGCGTCGGCGTGATCCGCCCGGGTTTTTCGGGCCGGATGCGCGCGGCAGTGGCGGCAAGGCGCCGGCCGTCGCGTCGGCACTTGATTTCACGCAGGCCGTTTCCGCACTCGGACCGTTCGTTGCCGTCGAGGCGGCGGCCGGCGGTCACGCTCGGAATCACACGCTCGTGAGGGAGCCGGTCATTGCGACGGCACGGCCGAAGATGAGAGCCAACGGTATGCATGGCGCGTCGACGGCAAGGTGAGGTTGGTGATGTCAGCGCCACGCGCGACGTCGCCGGCGCGTCTCGGTACGAGCCGCATTGGCGGGATCGGTGGATGTGCCGTTCAAGCCATGAACGAGCACGCATCATCATCGGATTCGTGCGTGTTTCCGATGAGGAAACCGGTTCTGTCGATGTGGGCGTGCATGGTCTTGCCCGGAGCGGGCGTATAGCTGCCTCTCAATTCATATGGAGTGCATAACAAAATGAATCGTGAGGAAATTTCGATGATTTTTTCGGCTTGCTGGAGGGCGGTCGGAAAATGTGGAAATTTTATCGATTAATTGTTTATTAAATTAATGGGTGATTTTAGTTGGTGATTTTGGTTGTTTTTGTTTAATGAAACAATCGCCTGATTGATTCTGCTGGGGATGGAACTTTGCCGCTGAACACCTCAAGATGGGGTCAATACGTTTGCTGATGAATTGAAAATTAAATTATTAAGGGAGGTATCATTTTTCGGAAAATTCTTGATACGCTGCACCCCCATGAAGAGATTGCTGACGGTTTTGCAATGGACGCTTGCCGTGAAAATCGGCTGAATTGATAAAGATTAAACATTGATGGTCATTGGCTCGTTGTGTCGAATGGCGGCGATCGGCGGGCAATGAATGGCGCAGAGGGGCGCTTGCCGTTCGGCATTGAAATCATTCCGAAAGAGATAAGCTCATGACGGAACCAATGCATATTCGATGGGTAATTGAATTATTCGACTCGTCGAATATTCCGGATCAGGGTTACGTATTCTTCAGCTGTCGAAAAAGTTACCTGTGTTATCCGGGCGAAACGCTTGAATTTTTTTCCGATTGTCTCGCGACGGCCATGGCCGCGCTGCGCCGCTACCTGAAGCAGGAACCGCCCGAGGAGCTGTACGTGCCTTGCAGCAAAACCGCCCGCGCACGGCCGGGCAATGCGTCGCGCCAGCTTGAATCGGCGTGACGCTTCGCAGTCCGGCCGGGTTGCCGCCGGGAGGCGGCGCGGGCCTTCAATCATCGATCAGGAGGGAGCACGCATGAGCAACGCGAGTGTCGTAGCGAAGGTCAAGGAAGGGCAGGCGGTACCGGAAGCGCCGGTGGCGGCGACGCGGTTCGATACGCCGGAGACGGTGGCGAAGCGGACCTCGGTGAAGCTGAGCAACGTGGGCGGCGGGGGCCAGTCGAAGCGCTCGGGGCTGGACGGGCAACTGGTGTGGTACGACACGGTGCAGCTGGCGAAGCCGCAGCCGGACGACAGCGTGTTCGTGCGGGTGATCAACTCGCTGTACAGCGGAGTCGTGGTGTACCTGGAGAACGTGGAGAGCCTGCTGCCGGCGATTCCGGAGCGGATGCAGGCGGTGCTGAAGCTGCGCGAGGCGGCGGAACTCAAGGCGTTCCGCGACGGCCCGCAGTACGCGGCGTTCAAGACCGACGGCAAGCGCCGGCGCAGCGTGGCGTACCACGACGCGGCTGCACTGCGCGCGCTCGGCGCGGAAGGTTTCACGACCTGCTACACGAGCTACGTGGACGACCGCGAGAGCCTGCTGGGCTCGATCAACGACGGGCTGGGCTTCAACTATCTGTGGATCCTGTTCCGCGACCCGACCAACATTCCGCTCGAACTGGTGATCGCCTCGCTGCAGTCGACGGGGACGATCCTGATGAAGGAGATCAAGGATCCGGCCAACGTGGACGATGCGAT
>NZ_JAAGNW010000370.1 GCF_010645215.1 Burkholderia multivorans
GTTCGATGCCGATGTCGGTGACCATGCCGGTCACATGGGTCGTGCGGATCTCCGCATTCGAGAGCTTGGTGATCATCGCGTTCTGCAGGCCCATGATGAAGCACAGCAGCAGCACCGTGAGCGGCGCGAACAGCGTGCGATGCTCGGCGAGCTGGCTGCCGAGCAGGCCGAAGCACAGCAGCAGCGCGGCCTCGACCAGCAGCGGCGACGCGTACTGACTCTGCAGCCCGCGCCGCCGGCCCCAGTTGACGAGCAGCGCCGAACCCGCGGCGCCCGCGACGAAGGCGAGCAGCGCGGCGATGCCGGCGAGCGCGAGCACGAGGTTGCCGAGCATCGCCTCGTCGGCGATCGACGACACGATGCCGCTCATGTGCGAGGTGTACTGGTGCACTGCGAGAAACCCGCCCGCGTTGGCGGCGCCCGCGACGAACGCGAGCGAGAAGCCGAGGTGGCGGTTGCCGCCGGCGCTGCGGTCCTTGCCGGCGAGGCTGCGGAAGTACTGCGTGGGCGCCATCGGCGGATTCATCCTCGGAAACGGGCCGCGCCCGGGCGCGGCGAGCGGGCGGCGTCGCCCGGCGGACGGGCCATGATAGCGAAACCGGCGCGCGGCGCACAAGCCGCCGCCGGGCCTCACGTCGATGCGTCGCGCGCGAAATCGGCCCACAGCGGCGCATCGATCTGCGCGACGCCGAGCGGCGCCGGCGCGGCCGCCGCGAGCGTCGCGCGCATGTCGTCGAGATGATGGCGGAACGCGCTCAGCTGCATGCCCGACAGCGGATCCTGCGCTTGCGCGAGCGTGACGAGCGGATCGACCGGCCGGTCGGCGACGCGCACCTCGAAGTGCAGGTGCGGGCCGGTCGCGGCGCCCGTCGCGCCGACCGCGCCCAGGCGCTGGCCCTGCGCGATCGCGGCGCCCGTCTTCAGGCCCGGCGCGAACGCCGACAGGTGCGCGTAGTAGGTCGAATAGCCGCCCGGATGGTCGACGATCACGTATTTGCCGTAGCCGCCCGGATCGGTGCCGACGAACGACACCATGCCGTTCGCCGCCGCATTCACGCGGGTGCCGCGCGGCGCGGCGAGGTCGACGCCGGTATGCATCAGGCGCAGATGCGACAGCGGATGGACGCGCTCGCCGAAGTAGGAGCTGATGCGCGTGCTGCGCACCGGCATCGTGAAGGCCGCGCCGTCGAGCGGGCGGCCGTCGAACGCGTAGTACGCGCCCTCGGGCGCGCCGGGCGGCTTGAACCACAGCGCGCCGAACGCGCGCCCGCCGGCCCTGAGTTCGAGCGCCGTCACGCGCGGCGTGCCGGCCGAGGTGTCGAAGGCGATCCGGTAGCGGTCGCCGGCCTGGGCGCGCGCATGCAGGCGCAGCTTGCCGGTGACCAGGTCGCCGATCTGGATCCGCACTTCGGGCGGCAGGTCGAGCCGGTTCAGGGTGTCGGCGAGGCTCGCGGTGATCTCGCCCGCACGCAGGCCGGAATCCGCTTCGAGCGTGTCGGGCGCGGCGGCGAACATGTCGGCGCCATAGCCGAGCAGGTCGTTGCGGTGGGCGGTGAGGGTGGCGAACAGCCCGGGCGGCGCGCTGCGCTCGGCCACGAGCCGTTCGAGTTCGTGCGAGACGAAGCGGTGCGCGCTCGGGAACGGCGTGTCGGCCAGCACCCGTTGCGGCGTGAGCGCCGCACGTTCGAGCGCGGCCGCCGGCGGCTTCGAGACGGCGGGCAGCGCGGCGGCCAACGCGAACGCAAGCAGCGCGCCCAGCGCGCCGGTGGTGGGCCAGGCCCGCCGCATCAGGCGGCGCGCGGAAACGGTGTCATGTACGGGGGCCAATAGTGTCCACATCCTTGTTTGATAAGGTGAATTCGGGCAAGCAGGGAGTGGGCGAAAAGACTGCGTCCGCGCGGCGCGCCGGCGGCACAGGGCGTTCAACGAATCGGGGTTCGATCGGATCGGACCGTCTTCGCACCGTTCGGCCCATCAACGCGGACGCATCCGCTCCGAACGGCGATCCATCTTTGGGCAGGCACAGGCCGCGGGGGGAGAATCGACGCTTGTAGAGTGACCGGCGCGATGCGCCAGTTGTTCCTCGTACTAGTCTTATTTGTTGTGGCCTGGAATCAGGACCACATCACAGCGAGGGAGGCCGGCGCAGCGCGGGCGCGGTGCGCAGCGCATCGAGGCCGGCGCTGAGCAGGGCCTCGGCGTCGGTCCAGCGCGCCCCGCGCAGGCGCGTGGACCACATCAGCGAACCGAAGATGCCTTCGATCAGCGACAGCAGGTAGACGCCTGCGAGGTGGATGTCGAGGCCGGCGTCGAGTTCACCGGCTGCGACCATACGTCGCAGCAGCGCCTTCGCGTTGCGCAGCGTCTGCAGCTCGTACAGCGTGCGGCGGCGCATCAGCGGCGCGTTTTCCTCGCAGCGTTCGCATTTCATGTAGAGGATCTCGACCACGCGCTGCAACGAGCCCGGCTCGCTGCACTGCCGCAGGTAGTGCAGGGCGGCGCGCCGCAGCATGCCGAGCGTGGGCTGCTCGTCGCCCAGCTCGAAATCCTCGGCCGCCCGCGAGAACGCGCGATCGCATACCGCGAGACAGACCTCGATCTTGTTCTTGTAATGGCCGTACACCGCGCCGCGCGACATCCCGGCCGACTCGGCCAGGTCGGCCATCGCGGTCTGCGCCACGCCTTTCTCGAGCAGCACCAGTTCCGCCGCATCGAGGATGCGGTGCTTGGTGTTCAGCGATTCTTCCCTGGTTTTGCGGGCCATCTCGAACCTCCCGTGTCCGTTTCTTACATAATGCTGTCGCTTTCAGGCGACATTCAATCTTCGCGCCACAGATTGTCCTTTATTTAATCAGTCGTGACTGATTAAAATCAAGCACCCTGAGCGGCCCGCATTGTACGGGCTGCGCTCCCGTTGAGGATGTTCATGAAAAATCTCCGTGTCGCCCCCCGTCATCCGTTGTCGCTGATCCTGGTCGCGGCGCTCGTCGTCGCGGGCTGCGGCAAGCGCGAGGCGAGCGAGCCGGCGGCCGCGCCGCCGGAGGCGACCGTGATCACCGTGAAGACGAGCGCGGTGCCGCTGACGATCGAACTGCCGGGCCGGCTCGACGCGTACCGGCAGGCCGAAGTGCGCGCGCGGGTCGCGGGCGTCGTGACCGCGCGCACCTACGAGGAAGGGCAGGAGGTGAAGGCGGGCGCGGTGCTGTTCCGGATCGACCCGGCGCCGCTCCAGGCCGCGCGCGATGCGGCCGAGGGCGCGCTCGCGAAGGCGCAGGCGGCGCTGCTCGCCGCCAGCGACAAGCGGCGGCGCTACGACGATCTGGTGCGCGACCGCGCGGTCAGCGAGCGCGATCAGATGGAGGCGCTCGCGGACGAGCGCCAGGCGCAGGCGGCCGTCACTTCCGCGCGGGCCGAACTGGCGCGCGCGCAGCTGCAGCTCGGCTATGCGACCGTCACCGCGCCGATCAGCGGCCGCGCGCGGCGCGCGCTCGTCACCGAGGGCGCGCTCGTGGGCCAGGACCAGGCCACGCCGCTGACCACGGTCGAGCAGCTCGATCCGATCTACGTGAACTTCTCGCAGCCGGCAGCCGATGTCGAGGCGCTGCGGCGCGCGGTCAGCAGCGGCCGCGCGGCCGGCATCGCGCAGCAG
>NZ_JAAGNW010000371.1:0-2782 GCF_010645215.1 Burkholderia multivorans
ATCGTCGCGATGTCGCTGATCGAGCGCGCGGTTCCGGCCGCGCGCCTGACCGAAGGCATCACCTGGCTGCTGGCCGGGCTCAACACCGGCGTCGCGCTCGGCGCGGCGCTCGCCGGCCAGGTGGTCGACCGCTTCGGCACGCGCGCGGGCTTCGGCGTCGCGCTCGGCGCGGGCGGCGTCGCGCTGCTCGCGGCGCTGTGGAACCAGCGCCGCATGCGCGACCCGCTCGCGTGCAACGCCTGACGCCGCACCGCACGGGGTCGGATGCGCGGCTCCCGATCGAAACGAAACGAAACATTTGATTACGAAACCCACAGACGCTCACAAGTCCTTACAGCAGCCTCTCGATGCGCCGCGTAGATTGGTCTGCATGGGTGCGGCGTCGCCGCACTCGTTTCCCATCCTATGAGGACGGCATCATGAACTCGATTCGACGCATCGGAGCCTGTGCGCTCGTCGCCGCCGCGATGGCGAGCCTGTCGGCCTGCGACAACATGACCACCCGTCAGCGCGACACCGCGATCGGCGCGGGCGTCGGCGGCGTCGCCGGCGCGGCGCTCGGCGGCAGCGCCCTGTCGACCCTCGGCGGCGCGGCCGCGGGCGGCCTGATCGGCAACCAGGTCGGCAAGTAAACGCGACGGGCGCGCCGCCGCGCGCCCGGTTCGTGCTTCGCCCGGCGCACGCCGGCGAAATGATCCGTTACCGTTTCACACAGCCTTTCATATGCCCCCCGGCTAAGCTCCAACGCATCGACGCTTCACCGCGCCCCTCGCATCGGGGAATCATCATGATCAGGACTTTCGCCACGGCCGCGCTCGCGAGCCTCGCGCTCGCCGGCTGCTACTACCCGTACGGCTACTACCCGACGGGCTATTACGCGGCCGCGCCCGTGCAGACCGAGCAGGCCCCGTACGCATACCCCGCCTACCCGGTCTATCCGGCCTATCCGACCTACTATCCGGCCCCGGCCTACGCCCCCGCATGGGGCGGGTGGGGACCGTCGGTGTCGCTGAACTTCGGTTATCGCGGCGGCTACCGGCGCGGCGGCTACTGGCATCACTGAGCGCCGAGCGGAGCACGCCCCGCGCGCGTACTCCGATTGTTGCGGTCTCATCGTCTTTTCTTGCCATTTCATCGCAACGTGAAACGTTGCGCGCAGGCGCGGGGGTAAGATGCATTCGCCTCTTCTCTCCGCCGCTCGCCATACCTCCGATGAATGCCAAGAACATCTCGCTGCTGATCGTGCTCGCCGCGCTGTGGGGCGCGTCCTTCCTGTTCATCCGCGTCGGCGTGACCGATTTCGGCGTCGCGCCGCTGATGCTGCTGCGCGTCGGGATCGGCGCGCTGTTCCTCCTCGGCCTCGCGCTCACGCGCTACCCGCCGCGCGCGCTGTACGCGCAGTTGCGCGAGCGCGCCGGCCCGTTGTTCGTGGTCGGCGCGCTGAATTCCGCCCTGCCGTTCTGCCTGTTCGCGTTCGCCGAACTGACGCTGTCGGCGGGCGTGACCTCGGTGATCAACGCGACCACCCCGCTATGGGGCGCGCTCGTCGCCTACCTGTGGCTCAAGGACAAGCTCTCCGCCGCGCGCGCGCTCGGCCTCGCGGTCGGTTTCCCGGGTGTGCTGGCGCTGGTATGGGACCAGGTGTTCGCGGCCCACGGCGCGCACGCCGCCGCGCCGGGCCCGACCCTGCTCGCGTCGGGCGCCGCGCTCGGCGCCACGCTGCTGTACGGGATCGCCGCGAACTACACGAAGCGCAAGCTGACGGGCGTCGATCCGCTGATCAACGCCACCGGCAGCATGATCGGCGCCACGCTGCTGCTCGCGCCGTTCGCGCTCGCCACCTGGCCTGCCGGCCCCGTGTCGGCCGTCGCGTGGGGCGCGGTCGCCTGCCTCGGCATCGCCTGCACGGGCGTCGCGTATTTCATCTTCTTCTACCTGATCACGCATGTCGGTCCGGCGCGCGCGATCACCGTCACCTTCGTGATCCCGATCTTCGGGATCCTGTGGGGCGCGCTGTTCCTCGACGAACGCGTGTCGCCCGGCATGCTCGAAGGCTGCGCGATCGTGCTGCTCGGCACCGCGCTCGCCACCGGCGTGATCAAGCGCATACCGGGCCTCGGCGCACGCAGCTCGACCTGAGCGCGCCACCCGCGTCCTCTCATTTGACCCTGTCACCGGCCGGCGCGGCGCGCGATCCGCGCATCGCTTGCGCCCGCGCAAATCCGCCCGCCCCCGTATCGACCCCGATTCATAGGACTTGAGTCTGGAGTTACCCTGATACGCGCAGCGTATCGACTTTCGCTACACTCGACTGCAATCCACCCGCCGGAGGCAAGCGTGACCCGCTTCGTTTCTCCCGACGTCGCGCGTCCGCCACGCCGCCGCCTTGCGCCGCACTGATACCGTGCCGGCCCGCCCTCTCCCGCTCGACAGCCTGCTGCCGCTCCTGGTGCGCGGCCTGGACGGCTGGTGCGCGGATTATCACGGTGCGACGCTGTCGAGCGTGTTCCAGCCGGTGCTGTCGATCACCCATCGGCGCGTGGTCGGCTACGAAGCGCTCGTGCGCGCGACCGACGCCACCGACCGGCCGGTCTCGCCCGGCGCCCTGTTCGCGCGCGCCCACGCGCGCGGCGAGGCGGTCGTGCTCGACCGGCTCACGCGCTGCATGCACACCGCCAACTTCGCCGCGCAGGGGATCCCGGTCGGCTGGCTGTTCCTCAACATCCTGCCGCTCGTGCTCGATTCCGGCAGCGCGCAGCGCGAATTCATCGAGGCGCGCGGC
>NZ_JAAGNW010000371.1:2792-3632 GCF_010645215.1 Burkholderia multivorans
GGCGCTGTGCGCGCATTTCCAGCTGCCGCCGACGCGCATCGTGCTCGAAGTGGTCGAGCAGCCGTCGCGCGACGAGGAGGCGCTGGGACGCACGATCGACCTGATCCAGCATCGCGACTTCCTCGTCGCGATCGACGACTTCGGCACGGGCTTCTCGAACTTCGACCGGATCTGGCAGATGAAGCCCGACATCGTGAAACTCGACCGCTCGCTGGTCGAACGCACGCTGAAGGCCGACGACGCGCACCGGATCATTCACCACCTGGTCACGATGCTGCATCAGTCGGGCACGATGGTGCTCGCGGAAGGCGTCGAAAGCGACGAAGCGCTGCAGATCCTGATGGAGGCCGACGTCGACTTCGTGCAGGGCTTCCGCTTCGGGCAGCCGGACGCATCGATCGCGCGCGGCTGCGCGGGCGCGAGCGCCTTGCTCGATGCGGCGTGGCGGGAGTTCGCCGCGCGCCGCGAGGCGCGCGCGAACTGCACGCAACCGTGCTTCGACGTGCTCGAACAGCTGGTGCGCGCGGCCGCCGCCCACTACGCGCGCGACCGCGACCTGCACGCCGCCGCGCAGCAGGTGCTGGCCGAGCCGAGCGCGCGCCGCGTGTTCATCACGGATGCGAGCGGCGAACAGCACACGCCGTCCGTGACCTCGCCGGCGATCGCGGCCGCCGCAGCCCACGGCCGGCTCGCGCCGCTGTTTCCGGAAACCCACAGCAACTGGTCGCGCCGGCCGTATTTCCAGCGCGCGCTCGCCACGCCGGGCCGTGTCGCGCTGATGGGGCCGCACTTCTCGCTGACCGACGGGCGCGACTGCTACACGGCGGCCATCGCGATCGA
>NZ_JAAGNW010000372.1 GCF_010645215.1 Burkholderia multivorans
ATCGAGATACTGACGCGACGGATACAGCGTATAGACAGTCAACTGCTGCAGGCGATAGTCGGGCAGCACACGCACCAGCGCGCCGCTGCGCAGGGCGGGCAGCGCGGTCGACATCGGCAGCGAGCCGATTCCGATGCCTTCGCGCAGCGCGGCGCCGAGCGCATCCGCGACGTTGACCTGAAAATCCGCCGGCGGCAGCTCCAGGGTTTCCCGGCCGTTCGGTCCGTCCAGATGCCAGCGATCGGGCGGAAACACCGGCGTGACGATCTGCAGGCACACGTGATCGGCCAGATCGGTCACGCTCTGCGGCACGCCGCGCGCGCGCAGATACTCGGGCGATGCGCACAGCACGCTGTGCACGGTGCCGAGCCGCTGCGACACGAGCCCCGAATCGGGCAGCTCGTTCGCGCTCAACTGCAGCGACACGTCGTAGCCCTCGTCGAGCAGATCGGGAAAATGCTGCGACAACGTCAGCTCGACCATCACGCTCGGATGGAGCCTCCGATAGTGCACGATCGCGGGCACCACGTAGGCCTGCCCGAAGCTCGTCGTCGCATGCACGCGCAGCCGCCCGGATGGGCGCGCCTGCGCATCGGCGGCCTCCGACTCGGCTTCGTCGATATACCCGAGAATCTGCACGCAGCGTTCGAGATAGCGCTGGCCCGCCTGGGTCAGCGCCACCCGGCGCGTGCTGCGATTGAGCAGGCGCGTGCGCAGGTGCGTCTCCAGCTGCGCCACCGAGCGCGACGCGAAGGCGGTCGTGATGTCCAGCCGCTGAGCGGCATGCGTGAAGCTGCCCTCCTCGGCGACGCGGACAAAAATGCGCATCATCTGTAGCGTATCCATCGCCCCCCTTCCCGCAAATGACATCGCGCCGCACGGCACGCGCGGCGACGTTCTGACGCGAATTTTGCGGAACGGTACAGGACGTTAAATGCCGTGTCCAGATCGCGATCGAAGGCGTGCGACGCCGTCGCATCCGCGCGTCACCGCGGACAGGCGCACGCCCTGCGATCGGGGCTCGCCGGCACACGCAGGGAAAATACGGATCGCGACGACGAGGCCGACCCGCTAGCCGACGAACCCGGCGAGGTCCCCCATCCGGACGCCGCCGCCGAACGGGCGATTCGCGACGCAAGTGCGTCGCCCGGGCTTCACCGGCTCGCGTCGCTTAACTGCGTACCTGCGAAGCCGTTGCAGGAGGCGGGGCGACCACGGGAAAGCGCACGGTGACGCTCAAGCCGGTTTGCTTCGCCGGGTCCGCGACATCGAGGCGGATCTCCGCACCGACGCGCTCGACAATCGTCTGGACAATGGAGAGCCCCAAACCCGAACCCATCTGTTCACTCCCCAGTGTGCGGTAGAACGGATCAAAAACCCGGGCCCGCTCGGCCGACGGAATGCCCGGCCCGTTGTCCCGGACGCGCAATTCGGCCTGGCCGTCCGACACTCCCACGGAAAGATCGACCCGCCCGCCTTCCGGCGTATAGCGAATGGCGTTGTCGATCAGGTTCTTGACCACGGCGATCAAGTCCAGCTCGCTCACCCACACGTCGGCGTCCTGCGTGCCTTCGACGCCGATGTCGATGCGCCTCGCCTCGGCCAGCGGCATGAGATCTTCCAGCACGCGGCGGTAGATGCCCTGGATGGACACCGGCGTTTCCGGCGCGTCGGCGGCCGACTGCGCCCTGGCCAAGGTCAGGAGTTGATCCAGCAGGCTTCGGCCGCGCTCGATCCCTTGGCGCAGCACCGTCAACCGTTCGCGGGCCGGGCCGGACATCTCCGCTTGCGCCAGCCGTTCCGCCTGCAGCGAGAGCGCCGTCAGCGGCGAACGCAGCTCGTGCGCCGCATCCGCCACGAAACGGCGCTGGGACGCCATGGACTGGCCGACGCGGGCGAGCAGACGATTGATCGCCACGGCGAAAGGCCGCACCTCGGCCGGCAGATGCCGGTCTGCGACGGGATGCAGCTCCTGTTCGGCGCGCTGGTCGATTTCCCTGGAGAGGGCGGCGATAGGCCGAAACATCTTGCGCACCAGATCGGCGACGATCAGCAGCAAAACCGGCACGAGCACGAGGAAAGGCATCACCGTGCGCAGCGCGCCCTCGCGGGCGATTTCATTTCGGAACCCCGCTTCCTGCGCCACGGCGACGCGTTCGCCGGCGGCCGTGGTCTTGACCAGTACGCGGAATGTCTCGCCGCCGACCTCCAGCGTATGCAGTCCGTCGGACAGCGCGGCGGGCAGCGGCAGGGTTCCCCCCGAATCCACGCCGAGCGGCGAGGGATCGGTCTCGCCCAGGCGCTGAACGATCACGCGCGATTCCTCATCGGCATCCTTGAGGCGCCCCCCGGTCGTCGAAGGCGCCGGCGACAAACGCTGCTGATCCACGAGCTGCGCCACCTGGCGCAGAAGGTCATCCTGCAGCTCGTGGGCCTCGTCGAAGGCGGACAGGAACGAGAAGGCGCCCGCGACGACGGCCACCACGAGAATGGCCAGCGACAGGGTAACGGACAGCTTGAGTTGAACCGACTCGTTCAAGCGTCTTTTGAGACCATCCATCCGAGCCCTCTGACGTTCTTGATGACTTCGCTGCCGAGCTTGCGCCGCAGCGCATGGATCAGGAACTCGACGGCATTGCTTTCGACCTCCTCCCCCCAGCTGTAGATGCGATCCTCCAGTTCGCTGCGCGAGAGAATGGCGCCCGGCCGAACCAGCAAGGCCCGCAGCAGCGCAAACTCGCGGTTGGACAGTTGGACCGGGGATCTGCCGTCGACGCCGGCTTCCTTGGTGACCGGGTCGAGCGACACCACGCCGTTGCCGAGGACGGACGTTGCCTTGCCGCCCTTGCGCCGCAGGACGGCGCGCATCCGGGCCAGCAGCTCCGCCATCCGGAAGGGCTTGGCGACGTAGTCGTCGGCTCCGCCGTCCAGGCCGCGCAGAAGATCGTCCAGGCCGTCGCGCGCCGTGATGATGAGGAGGGGCACCGGGTCGTCCTTGGCGCGCAGGCTGGCGAGCACGTCCAGCCCATCCTTGCCGGGCAGGCCCAGGTCGAGCAGCACCAGGTCGTAGTGCTGGCAGCCCAGGGTCGTGAGCGCAGTCCGTCCGTTCCTTACCCAGTCCACCGCATACGACGCATCCTTCAATGCGCCCTGGATCGCATCACCGATCATGGGATCGTCTTCGACGAGCAATACCCGCATTCCCGCTCCCTTCCCTCATCGTTCAATGTGCCGTCCTGGCGGCGCGCTGCTTGAAGAACAGGATCGCCGTCAGCATGAAGGCGAACAATGCAGCCGATGCCGAATAACGGCTCAAGGCCAGACCGCCCGCGCTCGACGGCTTGTCCAGAAAGTCGCCGACCACCGCGCCCAGCGGGCGGGTCAGAATGAACGCGGCCCAGAACAGCAGCGTACGGGACACGCCGGTCCGATAGTAGGCGGCCGCAACCAGGGCGAGCAAGCCGCTGAACACGACGGCCGCTCCCGTGTAGCCCAGGCCCGCCGTATCGGCCGCCCAGTCGCCGAGCGCCGTGCCCAGCGTCTGGGAGAACACGATGGTCAGCCAGTAGAAGGCTTCCGCCTTGGGCGAGCCGGTGGTGCTCGCCGACACGGAACCGAGGGTGC
>NZ_JAAGNW010000373.1 GCF_010645215.1 Burkholderia multivorans
GATGACGCACATCCTGCTGCCGTTCATGATCCTGCCGCTCTACAGCGTGATGAAGGGCATTCCGCGCACCTACCAGCGCGCGGCGGTGTCGCTCGGCAGCCACCCGTTCGCGGCGTTCTGGCGCGTGTACGTGCCGCAGACCTACCCGGGCGTCGCCGCGGGCGCGCTGCTGGTGTTCATCCTCGCGATCGGCTACTACATCACGCCGGCGCTGCTGGGCGGGCCGAACGACCAGATGGTCAGCTACTACGTCGCGTACTTCACGAACGTGACGATCAACTGGGGCATGGCGTGTGCGCTGGGCGGCCTGCTGCTCGCCGCGACGCTCGTGCTGTATGCGCTGTATGGCCGCTTCGCGCGCAACCGGCCCGGGCTCGGGTGATGCGCACTGCTTGGGGATGCCGATGAAACTGTCTGCCGGTCCGTGGTTCGCGCCACACCTGACGCCCGCCGAGCGCGCGTGGCGCCTCGCCCAGCGCGCGCTCGTCGCGCTGACGCTGCTGTACCTGATCCTGCCCGTGCTGGCGATCGTGCCGCTGTCGTTCTCGTCGAGCACGTTCCTGGTCTACCCGATGCCGGGTTGGTCGCTGCGCTGGTACGCGAATCTGTTCGGCTCGGACGAGTGGCGCATGGCGGCGAAGAACAGCTTCATCGTCGCGCCGGCCGCCACCGTGCTCGCGACCCTGCTCGGCACGCCGGCCGCGGTCGGGCTCACGCGGGCCGAATTCCGCGGCAAGGGTGTGCTGATGGCGGTGCTGCTGTCGCCGATGATCGTGCCGGTGGTGGTGGTGGGCGTCGGCATGTATCTGTTCTTCGCGCCGCTCGGGCTCGCGAACACCTATGCCGGCCTGATCTGCGCGCACGCGGCGCTCGGCGCGCCGTTCGTCGTGACGACCGTGTCGGCGACGCTGCAGGGCTTCGACCGCAACCTGGTGCGGGCGAGCCAGTCGCTCGGCGCGGGGCCGCTGACGACGTTCTTCCGCGTCACGCTGCCGACGATCGCGCCCGGCGTGATGTCGGGCGCGCTGTTCGCGTTCGCGACCTCGTTCGATGAAGTGGTGGTGACGCTGTTCCTCGCGGGCGCGGACCAGACCACGCTGCCGCGTCAGATGTTCACCGGCATCCGCGAGAACATCAGCCCGACGATCGCGGCGCTCGCGACGATCCTGATCGTGTTCTCGACCAGCCTGCTGCTCGCGCTCGAATGGCTGCGCGGCCGCCAGGCGGCGCGCGCGGTGGCGTGAACGCGCGGCGCGGGGCGGATCGGCCCGGCGCCGCGCCGCAGGCTTAGCGGAAGGTGCCCGCCTGGATCGCCTGGTTCAGGTTGGAGATGTCGATGCTGCCCCAGCCGGTGGTGTAGTCCCAGCCGGCGCCCGCGTTGTAGCCGTAGCCCTGGTAGCCGTTGTTGCCGGACACCACGTCATAGCGCACGAGCGACGGGTTGGACGGGATCGAGCGGTAGAAGCTGCCGGCCGGGAAGCCGAGGTTGCCGCCGTTGGCCGCCAGGATGCGCGCCCAGAAGCCCGTGAACAGCGGCGCGGACAGGCTCGTGCCGCCGATCTGCTGCTGCTGGCCGCCGCTGTAGATCAGCGCGCCGGTGCTGGAGGCCGCGTCGAACGCCACGTCCGGCAACTGGCGGTTGCTGCCCGACTGCCACGACGGATTCGGCGTGACCGTGCTGACGCCGCCGCCCGTCGACCACAGCTTGCCGTTGCCGTCGAGCCCTTCGTTCCACACCGTTTCGCTGCTCAGCGCCGAGCCCGACGTGTAGAGCGTCGTGCCGCCGATCGCGAGCACGTGCGGCGACGAGGCCGGCCACGACACCGTGTAGTTCGAGCCGTCCGGATAGCCGCGGTTGTTGCACTCGTACACGCCTTCGTCGCCCGACGACACCGAGAACGTCTGGCCTTGCGCGACCGCCTGCGTGAAGATCTGCTCTTCGGCGCTCAGCGTGCCGTCCGCGTTCGCGTCGGTTTCGCACCAGCCGAGCGATACGTTGATGACCTTCGCGACGTTGTCCGACACCGCCTGGTTGAATGCCTGCGTGAGGCCGGTGTTGCCCGTCGCGCCGTCGTCGGCCATGTAGAAGATCAGCTGGCCGACCTGGCCGCCCGCCGCGCCGACGATCGACTGGCTGTCGAGATCCCATTCGCCCTGGCCTTCCGGATCGTCGGCGTAATTGCCGTTGGGGCCGTTGGTCTGGATCGCCTGCGTATTGACGGACGCATAGCCGTTCGCGCTCGTGAACTGCTGCAGATCCTGCAGCGCCTGCGATACGCCGCCCTGCGTGATGATGCCGACCGTGGTGTTCGCTGCGGTGGGCACGTTGGTGGCGTCATAGATCGCGGGGAATTCGGACGGCTGGTGGGCGGTCGCCGTGCCGTCCGCGAGCCTGGTCGGCTTCGAGATCGCGGTGACCTTGAGCAGCGGATGGGCGCGCGCCACGCTCTGCAGGCCGAGCACTGCGCCGACCGTATCGCCGAGCGCGCGCGGCACTTGCGCGCTCGCCGAATTGGCGAAGCCCGCATGGCCCGCGTATTCGAAGTGCACGAGCGGCGTATTGAACGCCGCCTTCACGGTGCCCGCCGTGCCGCGCGCCGATACCAGCAGGCGGTTCGAGGCGACCTTCACGTCGATGAAGCCGTTCTTGCGCAGATAGGCGCTGACGGCCTGCACTTGCGCGTCGGTCGGCGCATAGTCGGCGAGGAATTGCCGGTGGGTCAGGAAGTGGCGGTACTTCGGGCTGCGCGGATCGTTCACGTCGCGGGCCAGCGCCTGCAGACGGGCTTCGTTGCGCAGCTTGAGGCTGAGTACGACGTGCGTGCTTTCGCCGGCGGCCAGCTCGGTGGACGCCGGGTGGGCGCCCCGCGCCAACGTTTGCAACTGCGCGCCGCTCACAAAAGCTTTGGTATGCGTATCGACCCAATCCGTCGTCGCTCCGTGCGCCACGCCTGCGGCGATGACGAGCGGCCACGCGCAGGCCAGTCGCCTGCACAACGGGGAGAGGGAGAGTGCAAATCTGACGTTCCTGTTCATCGAGTGTCCCTTTGAGGAATTGCGACGTTTTATGTGGCCCGGATCCTTGTGGAATCACGAGCGAGATGAGCGTATGCGAACGAAATAGCAGTCGGTAGCTGTTACTGTTGACAGAAAAATGGTGGTCAGTGATTTCAATATCTGGGTACGCCGTGAAAGGCTAGGGGCGGGGGAGAGCGGGGGATGAAGCGTGCGGAAAAGTACATAAATCCCGGTAATGATTCGGGATCCATAGAATGAAAATAGGCGCTATATGAAGCCAATGAAAGATGAAAAATTCGTGACGGAAAATCGTTAAGATGACTTCGGGGTATATCGAATCGCGGCGCGCAGCGGATGGGTCGGTAAGCAAGCCGAAGCATGGCGGCGGCATGACGGTTGCACCCGGAGGCGAAGGCGCGTGCCGACGTCGGTTCCGCTCCGGAGGGCGCGGACGATGCGCGCGGATACGATGCGCGTTTCCTTTCGATCGAGGCCGGTGGCAGCACGGCGAAGCTTTCGATTCGCTGACGC
>NZ_JAAGNW010000374.1:0-1260 GCF_010645215.1 Burkholderia multivorans
CCGCGTTCTCGATGGGGAACATGCCCGCACGCGCGCAGGCAGTCGACCTGCGCCGGTCCGCCGACCCGCGCCGCGATCCGCTCGGGGTGGCGCAGCGAACCGTATTCGTCATGCTCGCCGTGGATCGCGAGCACGGGGCAGCGTACGCGCGGCAACAACGTGTCGAGCGACCAGGCCTGGAACTCGGGCGCACACCAGGTATCGACCCACGCGCGCAACACCCACGCGGCCTTGTCGCCGTGATGGCGCGCGAGCCGGTCGAGCTGGCCGGGCTCGGCGAAGCTGCGCTCGGCCGCGCGGATGCCGGCCAGCGTGCGCGCTTCGACGAACGCCTGGGCGGATTCGGTCACGAGCGCGCGGCACGCCTCGGGAAACTCGGCCGCGCAGCCGACCGCCATGCCGCCGCCGACGCTATGGCCGCACGCGATGAATTGATCGAAGCCCAGTTGCTCGCGCAGCGCGCTGAACGGCCCGGCTGCTTCCGCCTCGACGAAATCGAGCGCAAGCGTGTCGCCCCGCGCGTCGGATGCGCCGAAGCCGGGCCGGTCGTAGGCGATCACCGCGCGCCCGGTCGCGTGCGCGAGGGCGGCGGGAAACGCGCGCCACAGCGCGACGCAGCCGAGCGAGTCATGAAACAGCACGATCGGCGCGCAGGCGGCCGACGCCTGCGCGGGTTGCCAGCGGCGCGCGAACGCGCGCCCTTGCGCGGTCTCGATCCAGTGGTCGGTGGTCGGCGGGGGCGAAGTCAGCATGCTGCAGGGATACCGCGGGCCAGCCCGTTTACATCTGGTTCTGGCGCGAACACGACTGCATGATTTGCTGCAGCGCGAAGCTGTCGCGCACGCCGGGCACGTTCTGCAGGATGCAGGCGTGATAGGCGCGCTCGCGCGGCAGCAGCATCGCGCCGTCCCGATAGAGCGACTGGCACGAACTGCGCAGCACGTTGGCCACCGCGCTGCTCTGGCTGTTGCGCAGCGACTGCAGGATGCACTGGTCGTATTGGCCATCGTCGCCGAACGCGTGTGCGGCGAACGGGGCGGCGAGCAGCAGGGCAGCGAGTAATGGACGTAGGCGGCGCATGACGAACCGATGAGAGGCGCGGGGCGCGATGCAGGAATCTTATCACCGGGTCGAGGGCCGGCTGCGTGCGTTTTTGTCGACGGGAGCGAGCGCGCGCGCCGTGCCGGCGATGTGATCGCGCAGCCACTGACGGGCGGGATCGCGATGCTGGCGCTCGTGCCACAGCATCGCGATCTCGTA
>NZ_JAAGNW010000374.1:1270-2215 GCF_010645215.1 Burkholderia multivorans
ATCGCGACGAGATCCGTGCTCGCGAGCACCGAGCGGACGAACAGGAAGTGCGGCACCGACAGCACGACCCGGCGCGTCAGCCCCTGCTCGGCGAGCGCCTGATCGGTGGCGCCGTGGAAGCCGCCGCCGTCGGGCGACACGAGCACATGATCGAGCGCGCAGAACTGCGCGAGCGTCGGGCGCCGTTTCAGCCGGGGATGCCCGACGCGGCCGGCGAGCACGTAGCGCTCGTTGAACAGCAAGCGGCTGCGCAGGCCGGGCGGCGCGCATTCGCTGGTATGGAGCGCGAGATCGATCTCGCCCTGTTCGGTCTGCCGCGCGAGCCGCGACGGCGCCAGTTCCAGCACCGCGAGGCGCGTGCCGGGCGCGGCCTCGCGCAGGCGGACCGCGGCCGGCAGCACGAGGGTGGTTTCGCTGTAGTCGCTCGCGGCGATGCGCCAGGTGACGTCGGCCGTCGCCGGATCGAAGCCGGCCGCGGGCGCGACCGCGTGTTCGAGCGCGTCGAGCGCGAGCCGCAGCGGTTCGCGCAGCGCCTCGGCGCGCGCGGTGGGCCGCATCCCGCGCGGGCCGGGCAGCAGCAGCGGATCGCCGAGCATGTCGCGCAGCCGGACCAGCTGCGCGCTCACCGAGGGCTGCGAGAGATGCAGCCGCTCCGCCGCGCGCGTGACGTTGTGCTCGGCCAGCAGCGCGTCGAGCGTGATCAGCAGGTTCAGGTCGAGACGCCTGATATTGTTCATGGCAATACCTGAAATCATGGATATCGATTTCAAATATAGCGGACGAGCGCTTATCGTGCATGCACCTCATCACGGAGCGCGCCATGAATGTATTGATCGTCTATGCCCATCCCGAGCCGCAGTCGCTGAACGGCTCGCTGAAGGATTTCACGGTCGCCCGCCTCGAAGCGGCGGGCCATGCGGTGCAGGTGTCGGACCTGTATGCGAT
>NZ_JAAGNW010000374.1:2225-3485 GCF_010645215.1 Burkholderia multivorans
AAGCGGCGCTCGATGCGCAGGACAGCCTCGACGGGCCGGCCGGCCCGCGTTTCGATGCGTCGGAGGATCCGCGCCGCGCGTTCCACAGCGGCCGCCAGCGTCCCGACATCGCGCGCGAGCAGGACAAGCTGCGCTGGGCCGACGCGATGATCCTGCAGTTCCCGCTGTGGTGGTTCACGATGCCGGCGATCATGAAGGGCTGGGTCGAACGGGTCTACGCGTGCGGCTTCGGCTATGGCGTGGGCGAGCATTCCAGCGAGCACTGGGGCGACCGCTACGGCGAGGGCAGCCTGGCGGGCAAGCGCGCGATGGTGGTCGTCACGGCGGGCGGCTGGGATTCGCACTACGGCCCACGCGGGATCAACGGCCCGATCGACGACGTGCTGTTTCCGATCCAGCACGGCGTGCTGTTCTACCCGGGCTTCCAGGTGCTGCCGCCGTTCGTCGTGTACCGCACGGGGCGCATGGACGACGTGCGCTACGCGCAGACCACGGCCGCGCTCGGCGAACGGCTCGACCGCCTGTGGCAGACCGAGCCGATCGCGTTCCGTCGGCAGAACGGCGGCGACTACGTGATCCCCGCGCTGACCTTGCGCGACGAGATCGCGCCCGGGCGGACCGGCTACGCCGCGCATCGCGCATAACGCGGTGCGCGGACGGCTTGCGCTATAGTGGCCGTCCGCGGTCGCCGGACCCCCGTGCGACCGGTCACAGCGCCTGCCGATGCAACCGATCCTGCTCGATGTGCCCGACACGCTCGAAACCGAGCGCCTGATACTCCGTTGCCCGCGGCCGGGCGACGGCCCGCTGCTGTGCGAGGCGGTCAGCGCATCGCTCGACAACCTGCGCCGCTTCCCGGCCTCGCTGCCGTGGGCGGTCGCCGAGCCTTCAACCGAAGCGTCCGAGGCGTTCGCGCGCGGCGCCCACGCCGATTTCGCGGCGCGCCGTGATTTTCCGTTCATGCTGTTCTCGAAGGCGTCCGGTACCCTCGTCGGTTGCGCGGGCATCCATCGTCCCGACTGGCGGGTGCGTTCGTTCGAAGCGGGCTGGTGGGGGCGCACGAGCGAATTGGGCGCGGGGCTGATCGGCGAAGGCGTGGCGGCGCTGCTGGCGCTCGCGTTCGACGCGCTGGCCGCGCGCCGGATCGAGGCGCGCGTCGATCCGCGCAACGTGCGCTGCTGGCGCTTGTGCGAGCGCGTCGGCATGCAGATCGAAGGGACGCTGCGTCAGGTGGGGGCCGAGCCCGACGGCACGCCCGTC
>NZ_JAAGNW010000375.1 GCF_010645215.1 Burkholderia multivorans
AAGGCGAGATCGATGTCACCGAGCAGGCGATCCGCGACATCATCCGCTACTACACGCGTGAAGCGGGGGTGCGTTCGCTCGAGCGCGAAGTGTCGAAGATCTGCCGCAAGGTCGTGAAGATGCTGCTGCTGAAGAAGGCAACGGGCGCGATCAAGGTCGACGGCGAGAACCTCGATACTTTCCTCGGCGTGCGCAAGTACGACTTCGGTCTGGCCGCGAAGGAAAACCAGGTCGGCCAGGTCACCGGCCTCGCGTGGACGGAAGTCGGCGGCGATCTGCTGACGATCGAAGCGGCCGTGATGCCCGGCAAGGGCAACGTGATCCGCACCGGCTCGCTCGGCGACGTGATGAAGGAGTCGGTCGAGGCGGCGCGTTCGGTCGTGCGTTCGCGTTCGCGCCGGCTCGGCGTGAAGGACGAGGCGTTCGAGAAGCAGGACATCCACATCCACGTGCCGGAAGGCGCGACGCCGAAGGACGGTCCGTCCGCCGGCATCGCGATGACGACCGCGCTGGTGTCCGTGCTGACGGGCATCCCGGTGCGCGCCGATGTCGCGATGACGGGCGAGATCACGCTGCGCGGCGAAGTGCTGCCGATCGGCGGGCTCAAGGAGAAGCTGCTGGCTGCGCATCGCGGCGGCATCAAGCTCGTGCTGATCCCGGAAGAGAACGTCAAGGATCTCGCGGAAATCCCCGACAACGTGAAGAACGCGATCGAGATCGTGCCGGTCCGCTGGATCGACAAGGTGCTCGAACTGGCGCTCGAGCGTATGCCGGCGGCGTTGCCGGAAGAGGAGGCGAAAGCCGCCGCGCCGGTCGCGGATGCCGCGAAGGATGCGGGCGCAACGGATTTCGTCAAGCACTGAGCATGGGCAGTGCGCCATGCGGCGCGCTCGTCCCTGAAACCCGCGGCGCGTGCGCCGCGGGTTTTTTATTGATGCAGGAGATCGGATCGGGCTTGGACTATATTTAGTACGAGAACGATTCTAATGGGCTTGGCAAAGAGGGCGCGGTTGCGCTATAGTTGCAGGCTCGCTGCTTGGGGGTTGCAAGATCCCGGGCAGGCGGCAATGCGGAGCGGGTGCTTAGCTCAGTTGGTAGAGCGGCGCCCTTACAAGGCGTAGGTCGGGAGTTCGAGCCTCTCAGCACCCACCAGTTCCGATTGCCCGAGACCAAGGAGCGGTAGTTCAGTTGGTTAGAATACCGGCCTGTCACGCCGGGGGTCGCGGGTTCGAGTCCCGTCCGCTCCGCCATCATTCCGAAAGGCGAACTCCGGTTCGCCTTTTTTCTTGCCCGCTGAGGTAATATCGGGCGTTTTGTCCTTCTCAATCGTCACGCATGCTCGATTTCTTCCGTAATCACCAGCGCCTGATGATGTTCCTCCTGCTCCTGATCGTGCTGCCGGGGTTGGGGATCGTCGGTATCCAGGGTTTCCGCGGCTTCTTCGACGAGACCGCGAACGTTGCGGAAGTCAACGGGCACAAGATCACGCGCGCCGAGTTCAATACCGCGCTGCGCCAGCAGGTCGACCAGGCGCGCCAGATGCTGGGCGCCCAGTTCGATGCGAAGACCTTCGATTCGCCCGAGCGTCGCCAGCAGTTGCTCGACAACCTGATCCAGCAGCGCGCGCTCGCCGACGAGACGCGCCGCCTGCACCTGACCGCCTCGGACGCGGAAGTGCGCCAGACGCTGCTCAGCGATCCGGTGATTTCCTCGCTGAAGAAGCCGGACGGTACGTTCGACGGCGAACGCTACACGCAGTTGCTCGCGATGCAGGGGATGACGCCCGACCAGTATCAGGAGCGCGTGCGCTACAACCTCGCGTTGCAGCAGATCCCGAACAGCGTGATCGCAACCGCCTTCACGCCGAAGAGCCTCGCGCAGCACCTGACCGAACTCGCGGAACAGCAGCGCGAAGTGCAGGCCCTGGTCCTGAAGCCGGCCGACTACGCGGCGAAGGTGCAGCCGACCGACGCGCAGATCAGCGCCTACTACGATGCGCACAAGGCGTCGTTCGCGACGCCCGAGAGCGCGACGATCCAGTACCTCGTCTACTCGCCGGCCGCTGCGGCGGCGAGCGCGCAGCTGACCGACGCCGATCTCAAGAAGTACTACGACGACAACGCCGCGCGTTTCCGTACCGACGCCCAGGTGCGCGTGAGCCACATCTTCATCGCGGCCGCGAAGGATGCGAAAGCGGCCGACAAGAGCGCGGCGAAGGCCAAGGCGGAGCAACTGCTCGCCGACGTCAAGGCGCACCCGGACCAGTTCGCGCAGATCGCCGAGAAGCAGTCGCAGGACGCGCCGTCGGCAGCCAAGGGCGGCGACCTCGGCTTCATCACGCGCGGCTCGACGGCGGGCGGCCCGGCGTTCGACAACGCCGCGTTCGCGCTCAAGCAGGGCGAGGTGAGCAATGTCGTGGAATCGGATCTGGGCTTCCACATCCTGAAGGCGACCGAGGTGAAGGCGGCGACGCAGAAGCCGTTCACCGACGTCAAGGATGCGCTCACGGCCGAGCTGCGCCAGCAGTACGCGGCGAAGGCCTACGCGGACAACGCCGAGGGTTTCTCGTCGACCGTCTATGAGAAGGCCAAGAGCCTGCAGCCGGCCGCCGACAAGTACAAGCTGACGATCCAGACCGCGACGGTCTCGCCGCAGCCGAACCCGGCGCTGCCGCCGGATAGCCCGCTCAACAACGCGAAGTTCCTCGCCGCGGTGTTCTCGGCCGATGCGACCAAGGTCGGCAACAACACGCAGGCGATCGACGTCGGCAACAACACGCTGATCTCCGCGCACGTGACCGAGCACAAGCCGGCCGTCGCGCCCGCGCTCGATGCGATCAAGGCCGCGGTGCGCCAGAAGGTGGTGGCCGAGCAGGAGCTGGCGCTCGCGAAGCAGGATGGCGAGGCGAAGCTCGCGGCGCTGCAGAAGTCGAAGTCGACCACGGGCTTCACGCCGGCCGACAAGATCTCGCGCACGCAGGCGCATGGCTTGCCGCCCGCGGCGGTGAGCGCGATCTACAAGGTGGATCCGAAGGCGCTGCCGGCCTATGTCGGCGTCGATCTCGGCGAGGTGGGCTACGCGATCTTCCGCGTCAATGCGCTGGTGCCGGCCGCGCCGGTCGACGCGCAGCGCCTGGCCGCCGCGCAGCAGCAGCTCGCGCAGGTGTACGCGCAAAGCGAGGTCGAAGCGGTGGTGGCGGGGCTGCGCGATCGCTCGAAGGTCAAGCACTACGGCTCGATCGCCGACGCGTCCCAGGACGGCGGCGAGTAAGCCGCGCGCCCGGCTTGCCGGGCCGGCGCAGCCGATTCAAGGCCCCGCACCTGCGGGGCCTTGTTGCGTTTACGGCGCGTGGCGGCTCAGCGCGTGGTGGTCCGCAGCAGCGGCTTGAGCGCGGGCCACACGTTGTCGAGCAACTGGCCCTGGGCCTGCCGGGTCGGGTGGATCTGGTCGGCCTGGAACAGCTCGGGCCGGTTCTCGAT
>NZ_JAAGNW010000376.1 GCF_010645215.1 Burkholderia multivorans
GCCGCACCGGGCGATGACGGCGGGCAAGCCGCCGCGGCCGCGCAGGCGGGCACCTGGCGCAGCTTCGGGCGCGGCCTGCTGCTCGCGATGTCGTCGCCGTCCGCGATCCTGTGGTTCGCGGCGGTCGGCGGCGCGCTGATCGCGAAAAGCGGCGCGACCACGCCGCTCACCGCGTCGGTGTTCCTGTCGGGCTTTTTCCTCGGCGGCCTCGCCTGGACGCTGTTCCTGTGCACGCTCGCGAGCCACGGCCGCAAGCGCGCCGGCGCGGGGCTGATGCGGGCCTGCCACGTGGTCTCCGCGGTGCTGTTCGCGTATTTCTCCTACAGCGTGATCGTCGGCGGCTATCGGGACCTGATCCTGAACGCCGCCGCTTGAACCGCTTGAACCGCGCTCAGCCGCGCAGGAACTCGCCGTAGCGCGCGAGATCGACGTTCCCGCCGCTCACCAGCACGCCGACCCGCTTGCCCGCCACCGGCAGCACGCCGTCGAGCGCGGCCGCCGCCGCGAGGCAGCCGGTCGGCTCGACCACGATCTTCATCCGCTCGGCGAAGAAGCGCATCGTCTCGACCAGTTGCGCGTCGCTGACCGTCTCGATTCCCTTCACGTGGCGCTGGATGATCGGGAAGTTGTAGCCGCCGAGGTGGGTCGACGCCGCGCCGTCCGCGATCGTGCGCGGGGCGGCGATATGCACGACCTCGCCGCGCGCGAGCGACTGCTGGCCGTCGTTGCCCGCCTCCGGCTCGACCCCGAACACCTCGCACGCGCTCGCGAGCGCCGCCGCCGACAACGCGCTGCCCGCGAGCAGCCCGCCGCCGCCCAGGCACACGATCAGCATGTCGAGCGGCCCGACCTCCTCGAACAGTTCCTTCGCCGCGGTGCCCTGCCCGGCGATCACGTGCGGATGGTCATAGGGCGGGATCAGCGTCATGCCGCGCTCCTGCGCGAGCCGCGCACCGATTTCCTCGCGGTTTTCCCGGTAGCGGTCATAGGTGACGACTTCGCCGCCGTAGCCCCGGGTGGCCGCGACCTTCGCGGCGGGCGCATCGTGCGGCATCACGATCGTCGCGTGGATGCCGGCGAGCCGCGCGGCAAGCGCGATCGCCTGCGCATGGTTGCCCGACGAATAGGTGAGCACGCCCGCGCGGCGCTGCTCGGCGTCGAAGTGCGAGATCGCGTTGTACGCGCCGCGGAACTTGAACGCGCCCATCCGCTGGAAGTTCTCGCACTTGAAGAACAGCGACGCGCCGGTGCGCGCGTCGGCGGTGCGCGAGGTCAGGACCGGCGTGCGATGCGCGGCGCCCGCGAGGCGCGCGGCGGCATCGACGACATCGTCATAGGTGGGTGCGGGAAGCGAAGCGGAAGCGGACATGGCGGGCAGCAGGCAAGGGAGTGGGACAAGCGGCTATTGTCCCAGCTTCACCTGCCATGCGCATCCGCGGTAAACGAAAAACGGCGCGCCCGGACTCGCCGGAACGCGCCGTCGCGCGCGGCCGCCGGGCCGCGCGCCGGACCTCAACGCCGCCAGTACGGATGGCCGTAGTAACCGCGGTGCCAGTACGGGCGACCGTAATAGCCGTGGCCATAGTAACCGTGACCATAGTAGCCGCCGACCACGACGGCGGGCGGCGCGTAGTAGGCGGGCGCCGGGGCATAGTAGACGGGCGGCGGCGGCGCGTAATACACGGGCGGGGGCGGCGCGTAGACCGGATAGGCGGGCGCGACCGGCAGGCCAATGCCGATCCCGACCGACACGTGCGCCTGCGCGGCGCCCACGACCCCGAGACCCAACGCGGCGGCGGCAATGAACGGAATGAGCTTTTTCACTTCGGTTCTCCTGGCGGCGCGGCCGGAATGGCGCACCACATCACAGCGGCTGATTGCTGACTGTATGGCTGCAATGTAGCGAAAACCCGTATGACGATCCATGCCCATTTGTTGCAAATTGCAAGTCCTCCGGACCCCGCCGGCGCGCCCCGCCGCCGCGCCCGATCCCGCGTCGGCTCGGTGGTCCGGCCACCTCGCGAAGCGCTTACGTACCGATCGGTCACCCTTACCGATTTCCACGCGGAACGCACGCCGCGCACCGTAATCAACGATTACAAATTTGAGACAAGACGTCGCACCGGACACCCTGTTGCGGCCCGGCAGCGGCCGCGAGGAATACGCGATACTGACGACTTTCGCCACCTTTCGACGAGCCTCCGATGACCCTCCCCGCCTCTCCCCGCCTTGGTTTCATCGGCGCGGGCCGCCTCGCGCGCTGCGTCGCGCGCCGTTTCGCGCAGGCCGGCTACGCCGTCAGCGCGGTCGCGAGCCGCGCGCCGGCGTCCGCGCAGGCGCTCGCCGGGCAGATCTCGGCAGCGTCGGGCGCGGCATGCGCGGCACTCGACACGCCGCAGGCGGTGGTCGACGCCGCCGACCTGATTTTCCTGACCGTGCCCGACGACGCGCTCGGCGCGCTCGCCGCGCAGCTGCGCTTCGATCCGGCGCGCGCGGCAGGACAGGCGCTCGTTCATTGCAGCGGCGCATCGAGCGTCGCGCTGCTCGACCCGGCGCGCGACCAGGGCGCGGCGACGGGCGGGTTCCATCCGCTGTACCTGTTCGGCGGCGGGGATGCCGACCTGACGCGCATCGACGGCTGCTCGGTGACGATCGAGGCCGACGGCGCGCTGAAGGCGCACCTGGTCGCGCTCGTCGGGGCGCTCGGCTGCCACCCCTTGTCGATCCCGGCGGGCGGCCGGATGCTGTACCACGCGGCCGCGCACTACGCGGCGAGCTTCGCGCTGTGCAGCCTGTCCGAATGCGTCGAGCTGTGGCGCACGCTCGGCTTCGCCGAGGACGATGCGCTGCGCGCGCTGCTGCCGATGCTCGCGGGCACGATCGAGACCGCGCGCGACAAGGGCCTCGCGGACGCGCTCGCCGGCCCGGTGTCGCGCGGCGACGCCGGCATCGTCGAGCAGCAGCTCGCGCTGCTCGATGCGCGCGGCGGCGACCACGCCACGCTCTACGCGCTGCTGACCCGCCGCGCGATCGCGCTCGCGAAGCGCCGCGCGAGCCCGCCCGCGGCGCTCGACGCGCTCGAGCGCACGGTGGAAAACGCGCTCGCGCTCGCCCGGCCGGCAGGGTTCCCCGCCCGGGAAAAGCCGTGATAATGTGACGCCCGGTGTGCCGCCGCGTCGCGCGGCGGTCTCCCGCTACCTGATTGCATAAAAAGGATTCCAACGATGTTCGGCGAGATCGCCCGCTTTCTGCTCAATACCGTCTTCACGTTGTTCGGCGCCGCCCTGATCCTGCGCGTCTGGATGCAGGCCGTGCGCGTGCCGCCGTACAACCCCGTCACGCAGGCCGTGCTGCAGGCGACCAACTGGCTCGTGCTGCCGCTGCGCCGCATCATTCCGGGCGTGAGCGGAATCGATTGGGCGAGCGTCGTCGCGGCGCTCGCGACCGCCTTCGTCTATGTGGTGCTGATGGTGTCGG
>NZ_JAAGNW010000377.1 GCF_010645215.1 Burkholderia multivorans
CCTTGCCGGCGATGCGCGTCGCATAGCGCGCGCCGAGATCGAAGCGGGTCCAGCCCGGAATCCGCTGGGTGTTCGCCGAGTTGACGAACTGCGCGCTCGTCGCGACGGCCCGGCCGCTCAGGGTCAGCCCCGCGACCCACGGCGCGTCCCATTCGAGGCCGAGATTGGCCGTCCACTTCGGCACGCCGAACGCGGTGTTGCCGTCATACGTGCGCCCCGCCGTGTGCGTGAGGATCGCCTGCGTGTAGGCGACGCCGCCCAGCACCCGCACGCGCGGCACGACCTGGCCGAACACGTTCCATTCGATGCCCCGGTTGCGCTGCTCGCCGTCCGCGTTGTAGGTGTTGGTCGCGGCATCGCGCAGCATGCTGGGCTTGGTGATCTGGAAGAAGCTCAGCGTGTTCGCGAACTCGCCCGTGTCCCATTTCGCGCCGACCTCGACCTGGCGGCTCTTGTACGGCGCGAACATCTGTCCGAAATTCTTCGCGGTGACGTCGCCGACCGTATCGCCCTGCGTCAGGCCCTCGATGTAGTTCGCGTACAGCGACACGTCCGGGCCGAACGGCTTCACGAGCAGGCCGAAGGCCGGCGTCAGCGCGGTCTCGTTGTAGTCGGCGGTCTGCTTGCCGGTCGCGCCGTTGTAGGTCTTCGCCTTCACGCGCTGGCTGCGCACGCCGGCCGTCAGCCGCACGCGATCGCCGAGGAACGACAGCGTGTCGGCGAGCGCGACGCCCGACAGCGTCGTCTCGGCGGTGCGCGGCGCGTCGCCCGGCGCGGGCGCGAGCACCGGGTCGACGGGCGCGTAGATGTTCGACATATACGGCGCGCTCGTCTTGTTGATGGTGCCCGAGTCGATCTGCAGCGACGACGCGCTCAGCGTCACCTCGTGCTTGACCGGCCCCGTGCGGAAACGGCCGCGCAGGCCGACCTCGGCCGACACCGTGTCGGTATAGCCGTTCTGGTTGTAGGTCATGCCGCGATAGCTGCCGTCCGGCTTCACCGCGCCCGCGCGCGTGCCGTTGATGAAGCCCGAGTAGCGATAGGTCAGGCCGCCCACGCCCGCGAACGCGGTCAGGCGATCGGTGATGTCGACCTCGGCGCGGCCGACGAGCGCCTGGTTGAACACCTTGCCCCACGCCCCGCGCAGCAGGTTGACGCCCGCCCCCGGCGGCGACACGACCCGGCTCGCGAACGACGCCATCCACGGGCTGCCGCCGTCGAAACGCTCGGTGTCGGTGTACGCATCGAGCGAGAAGCGGAAGCGCTCGCCGCGAAAATCGAAGGCGAGCGAGCCGAACTCGCGCTTCTTGCTCTGGTCGTCCATCGTGGTGTGCCCGTCGCGGTACGCGCCGTTCACGCGCAGGCCGACCTGGTTGCGGTCGCCGAAGCGCCGGCCGACGTCCGCATGCACGCCGAACTGGCTGTCGGACTGATAGTCGGCGGTGAGCCGCGCGAGCGGCTTGTCGCCCGCCCGCTTCGGCACGAGGTTGATCGCGCCGCCCACGCTGCCGTTCGGCGACATGCCGTTCAGCAGCGCGTTCGGCCCCTTCAGCACCTCGACGCGCTCGAGGAATTCGGTCGGCGCATGGCCATACGGCGCGAGCCCGTACATGCCGTTGAACGCGAGATCGTCGGCGTTCACGTTGAAGCCGCGAATGCTGTAGTTCTCGTAGATATGTCCGGTCGAGGTCGTGAAGCGCACCGACGGATCGTTTTCCAGCACGGCGGCCACCGTGCCCGCCTGCTGGTCCTCGATCAGCTTCGACGTATAGCTCGCGATGCTGAACGGCGTCTCCATGAAGTCCGCGTTGCCGAGCATCCCGAGCCGGCCGCCGCGCGCGACCTGTCCGCCGTCGTAGACCTCCGGCAGGTGGTCGCCCTGTCCGCTCACGACGATGGTCGGCAGCGTTCCCGCCGCCGCCGCGCCCGCCGTGTGCGCGCGACGCCGCACCACGTACGCGCCGCCCGCGCCGCGCTCGGCTTCGAGGCCGTGCGGCGCCAGCAGTTGCGCGAAGCCCTGGGCCACGCTCACGCGACCCTTGAGGCCGCTGCTCGTCAGCCCGTGCATGAGCGATGCGTCGGCCGCCAGCTCGACGCCGGCCTGCGCGGCGAAGCGGTTCAGCACGACGTCGAGCGGGCCGGCCGCGAGCGCGTACGCGCGGCGCTCGTCGGCTTCGACCCGCGCAGGCGGATCGTCGGGACTCGCTTGCGCGCCGAGCGGGGCGCTCAGCGCAAGCGCCGCGACGAGTGCGGGCCGCAGCGCGCGCGCGGCGGTGGGAACGGAACGGGAAGTGGATGGGCGGAACGCCATGGCGAGTCCTTTCAGGTTCGAAGAATGACGAGGTTCGTCATGTATTCCGAACGAGCCGCCGAATCCCTCAATCGATGACGAAACTTTTTTGTGTGTGCGGGCGGACGCCGCGGCTTCAGCGCGGCACGACGCTCACCCAGTAGCGGGTGCGGTAGACGACCGCGACCGGCAATGCCGCCTGCAGGCTGGCGAGCGCGCGGTCGGTATCGACGAGCGAGAACACGCCGGATACGCGCGCGGCCGCCAGCGCCGGATCGCATTGCACGATGCCCGGCCGATAACGGGCGAGCGTCGCGACGAAGGTGTCGACCGGCATGTGTTCGGCGATCAGCAGCCGTCGGGTCCAGGCGGCCGCCTGCTCGTCGGCGGGCAGCGGCGCGCGCACCCCGGTGGCCGAGAATTGCGACGACTGGCCGGCGGCCAGGCGCACCGCGCGCATCGGCGCGGCGGCCGTCCGGATCTCCACCGCGCCTTCGAAGACGTCGACCCGCGCCGTGTCGCCGTCGTCGCGCACGACGAAGCGCGTGCCGAGCGCACGCACCACGCCCTGCCGGGTCTCGACGCGAAACGGCCGCCCCGCCGCATCGTGCGCGGTCGTGATGCAGACCGCGCCGCGCAGCAGCACCATGCGCCGTTCGCGCGCGTCGAAGCGCACATCGACGGCGCTCGCAGTGTCGAGCCAGAAACGCGTGCCGTCCGCGAGCGTCACGGCCTTGATTTCGCCGACGCCGGTCGCCTGATCGGCGGCCGCGACCTGCCACGCGCGGGTGCCGCGCATCGCCTGGAACGCGCCGCCGGCAGTCACCGCCAGACCGAGCGCGCGCAGCACGCGGCGACGGCGCGGCGCGGCCGGACGCTCGCCGCCCGGCTGCAGCGCGACCCGCGCGACGGCGGGCACGCTCAGCAGCTTCGCCTCGATGCCGCCGAGCCGGCGCCACGCGCGCTCATGATCGGGATGGGCGGCGCGCCACGCGGTGCAGCGCGCCAGTTCATCGTCGCTCGCCTCGCCCGACCAGAGCCGCGCGAGCCAGTTGCTGGCCTGTTCGACGATCGCGTCCGCGATCGCGCCCGGCTGCGCGGGCTCATCGCGCAGGCT
>NZ_JAAGNW010000378.1 GCF_010645215.1 Burkholderia multivorans
ACTGTCCCGCGATGCAAGTCCATGATCGATCGTACGATCGCAAGCCCGAGACCGGAATTCTTCGACGAACCGCGACGCGAAGAATCGACCCGATAGAAGCGATCGAATAGATGAGCCATGTGTTCGGGAGGGATGTCGTTCCCGTGGTTTCGAATCGTGATCGAGGTCGAACCCTCATGCTTGGCGACGGCGATCACGATCGTCGTACTGGATCGCGCATGCTCGACCGCGTTCGACAGCAGGTTCGCAACGGCACGCTGGAACAGCAGTTCGTCCGCGACGACGATTCCGGCGCCGTCGAGCGCGATCCGGAGATTCCGGTCGCTCGCGATCTCGTTGAAGTACACGACGATCTTCGCCAGCATCCCGCGCGCCTCGAAGCGAGCAAACGCGACATGCTGTGTCGCATGGTCGGAACGCGCGAGAAACAGCATCTTGTCGAGCATCCGCTGCAAGCGCTCGCACTCCTCTATATTGGATTCGATCAGGGCTTCGTAATCGGCGCGCTCCCGCTCGCGAGCCAGGATCACCTGCGATGCGCTGATGATGTTCGCGAGAGGCGTGCGCAAATCGTGCGCAACGTCCGACGAGAAACGCGACATGCGCGTGAACGCGTGCTCCAGGCGATCCAGCATCCGGTTGATCGGCAGCGCGATCTCGTCGAGCTCCACCGGCCCGCGATCGAGGCTCAGCCGCTCGTCGAGCCGGCTCGCCTCGATGCGCGACGCGTGTCGACCGACGTCGCTCACCGGACGCAGCCCGCGCCGCGTGATCAGGTAGCCGAGCGCGGCGATCAACAGCGCGCCGGCTGCTGCTGCGGCCGCGACGTCGAACACGTAGGCATGCATCAGCTCGATCCGGTCGCCTGCGCTTCGCGCGATCGCAATCGTCACCGCATGGCCGTCCTCCAGCAACACCGAACCCCGCACGCATTCGGCCGGGCCGATGCCGGGCGGTGCACATGCGTAGGTCCGGCCCGGCGCCTGCCCCTGGCCGATGCGCGCGTCGAGCGCGACACCGGCGGACTCCGAGTGCTGGACGAGGGGCGCGTCGCGCGAGTCGAACACCCCGACGAACAGGCCCGAATGCGACATCAGGGTTTCGTGGAACGACGGTGCGGCCCGCCGGACGCCATCGATCGTCCGCGCCGCATGCGTGAGTTGCGTGACCTGCTTCAGCTTGTCCGAGATTTCGACGTCGTCGCGCTCTCTAAGCTGGGTGGCTAGCGCCTGATAGAGATAGACGCCGATCAGGACAAGCACGACGACGCCGGCCAGCGCGAACGCCGTGGTCAGCCGGCGGAGCAGCGAATAGCGCCCCGGATGCGTCATCGGGACCGATCCTCCAGCACATAGCCCATGCCGCGCGCCGTATGGAGCAGCTTGGGTTCCTGATCGTCGATCTTCAGGCGAAGCCGCCTGACCGCGACGTCGACGACGTTCGTGTCGCTGTCGAAGTTCATGTCCCAGACCTGCGACGTGATGAACGCGCGCGTCAGGATCTCCCCTTCGCGCTCGGCCAGCAACTGCAGCAGCGAGAATTCCTGTGCGGTCAATTCGATGCGCACGCCCCCGCGCGTCACGCGCCGCTTGATCACGTCGATCTCGAGATTCGAGATCTTCAGCGTGGGGCGAACATCCTGACGCGCCCGGCGCAGCAACGAACGGATGCGAGCCAGCAATTCCGCGTAGGCGAAAGGCTTCGGCAGGTAATCGTCCGCGCCGAGTTCGAGCCCCTCGACCTTGTCGTCGATCTTGTCGCGCGCGGTGAGCAGCAGCACCGGCGTGCGCTTCTGATGCCGCAGCCGGCGCAGGACCTCGAAGCCGTCGATCACGGGCAGCATCACGTCGAGGATCACCAGATCGAAATCCTCGTTCAACGCCATGAACAGGCCGTCTTCGCCATTGCTCGCGGAGGCGACGCCATAGCTCGCCTCCGTCAGGCCTCTTTGCAAATACGACCGCATTTTTTCTTCATCTTCGACAATCAGGATGCGCATGGTCTCTGAACGTGACGGAATGGGGTTCACCGAAATGCGTGCGTCAAAGCACGCTGCATGTCGCAACAATAACGCCAAAAGCAGCATCTTTCCACGCGCGCCGAACATTGCCGAATTGTCATCCGTTCGCAATTTTACTGGCGCCGGGTCACCGCTAATCTCGCCGCAAAACCCCATCGGACGCCGTGCACGACGCCGGCCGCCGCCCCAGTCTAGGCAACAGGAATTCATCGGATCATGCCCTCCCATCTCGGCAGACGCACCTTCATCACGCGAATCGGCACGGCCGGCCTGGCCGGCGGACTCGGCCTATGGCGACCGCAGGTATGGGCGCTCGAAAGCGCGGGACAACCGAGCTTGCCCGTCGGCCGCGCGTTCGACCTGTCGGTTGCGCGGACAAGGATCGACATCGCGGGGCGCGCGCGTGCCGCGACAACCGTCAACGGCACGCTGCCGGGCCCGATCCTCCGCTGGCGGGAAGGCGACACGGTCACGCTGCGCGTCGCCAATCGGATGGACGAACCGACGTCGATCCACTGGCACGGCATCCTGCTGCCGTCGAACATGGACGGCGTGCCGGGATTGAGTTTCGACGGCATCGCGCCCGGCGAGGCGTACACCTATCGCTTCAAGGTTCGGCAGCACGGCACCTACTGGTATCACAGCCACTCGTCGCTGCAGGAGCAGACGGGCGTGTACGGGCCGCTCGTCATCGATCCCGCGACCCCGGATACCGTACGCAGCGATCGCGACTATGTCGTGATGCTGTCGGACTGGAGCGACGAAGATCCGAAGCGGATCAAGTCGAAACTGAAGAAACAGTCGAACTACTACAACTTCCGCCAGCGCACGCTGCTCGATTTCTTCCGCGATGTCGGGCGCGACGGCTGGCGCGCGACGTTCGACGACCGGATGATGTGGGCCGGCATGCGGATGAGCCCGAGCGATCTGTCCGACGTCAGCGGCTATACGTATACCTATCTCGTCAACGGCGTCGCGCCCGACGACAACTGGACGGGGCTGTTCAGGCCCGGCGAACGCGTGCGCCTGCGCTTCATCAATGCCGCGGCCATGACGTACTTCGACGTGCGGATTCCCGGCCTGAAGATGACCGTGATCGCAGCCGACGGGCAGCCGGTCGAACCCGTTCCGGTCGACGAATTCCGGATCGCGGTCGCTGAAACCTACGACGTGCTCGCCGAGCCCGGCGATGCGCAGGCGTATACGATCTTCGCCCAGTCGATGGATCGCACCGGATACGCGCGAGCGACGCTCGCGATCCGCGAAGGGCTGGCCGCGCCGGTGCCGCCGCTCGACGCGCGCGCGTTGCTGACCATGAGCGACATGGGTATGGATCACGGCGCGATGGCCGGGATGGAGCACGGT
>NZ_JAAGNW010000379.1:0-1225 GCF_010645215.1 Burkholderia multivorans
GCACCCGCTGCCGGCCGACACGCCGATCCAGCGCGCCCGCGCGCGCCACGGCGAGCGCCTGATGACGCTCATGACCACGCGTTCGCACGACCAGTACAATACGACGATCTACGCGCTCGACGACCGCTACCGCGGCGTGTACGGCCAGCGGCGCGTGGTGTTCGCGAACCCGGACGACCTCGCGATGCTCGGCTTCGCCGCGGGCGAACGGGTCGACCTCGAAACGGTGTGGGACGACGGCGTCGAGCGCCGCGCGAACGATTTCCTGCTGGTCGCCTACGATATCCCGCGCGGCTGCCTCGGCGCGTACTATCCGGAGACCAACCCGCTGGTGCCGCTCGACAGCGTCGGCGACATCTGCAACACGCCCACCTCGAAATCGATTCCGGTGCTGATGCACCGCTCGGCGGCCATGGCGACGGCCGCCTGACCCCGGGAGGCCCCGATGATCGTCCGACCGCGCGAGCACTGGCTGCGGATGCTGTTCGTCTGGCGCGGCTCCGTGCTGCGCCAGATCCTGCCGCAACTCCTGCTGCTGACCGCGATCAGCTTCCTCGCGCTGCGCACGGGCGGCCGGGTCTTCGGCGAGAAGGTCACGCTGAACCCGACGCCGTTCACGCTCGCCGGCCTCGCGCTCGCGCTGTTCGCCGGCTTTCGCAATACCGCGAGCTACGACCGTTACTGGGAAGGCCGCAAGCTGTGGGGCGGCGTCCTGACCGCCGCGCGCGCGCTGACCTCGCAGGCGCTGTGTTATGTCGTGCCGGGCGTCGCCACGCCGGGCGTCGCTACGCCGGGCGTCGCCACGTCCGCGAGCGCCGCCGGCTTCGACCGCCTCGGTTTCGTCAATCTGACGATCGCCTTCGCCTACGCGCTCAAGCACCAGTTGCGCGGCACCGATCCGGCCGCCAATCTCGCGCGCTACATCCCCGCCCCGCTCCTGCCCGCGCTCGTCGCCGCCCATTACCGGCCGGTCGCCGTGCTGCACGCGCTGCGCGGCATGCTCGCCGGGCAGCAGCGCGCCGGCGCGCTCAGCGACACGCAGCTGTGGATGCTCGACGCGCAGCTCAACGAACTCGGTGCGAAGCTGGCCGGCTGCGAGCGGATCGCGTCGACGCCGATCCCCTTCGCGTATCACGTGCTGCTGCACCGGACCGTCTATGTGTATTGCGTGATGCTGCCGTTCGGGCTCGTCGACTCGATCGGCTACGCGACGCCGTTCGTGTCG
>NZ_JAAGNW010000379.1:1235-3372 GCF_010645215.1 Burkholderia multivorans
ACCGTTCGGCCTCGGGCCGAACCACCTGCCGCTCGACGCGCTGACCCGCACGATCGAGCGCTCGATCCTCGAGACGGCGGGCGAGCCCCTGCCCGACGAGATCCGCGTCGACGCCGACTTCCGCCTTCACTGACGCCGCCGCGCGGCGGCCGGCGTCCAGCGATACACCACGAGGCTCGTGCCGTTGTAGTTGTCCTTGGTGATCAGGTATTCGCCGTTCGCGCGCTGGTAGGCGCGCAGCCCGTACATCGAATCGACGTCGTTGCCGACGTCGAGCGCCGCCGGGTTCGAGTTGACCAGCGTGGTCACGAGGCTGCCCGTCGCGAGGTCGAACACGTCGACGTCCGGCACCGTATGCACGTAGCCGACGAACAGATAGCCGCCCGCCGCCGCAATCGACTTCGGATTCGGCTTGGCCAGCTGGATCACCACGCCCGGCGTCGCGGTGTTGCCCGCGCGCCAGCCCGGATATACCTCGAGATGCCCGTTCATCGCGGTCCAGTCCCAGTTGTTCGCGAGCCCCTGCGCGAGAATCATCGTGTCGCGCCCGGCCAGATAGATCACGCGCGTGAGCGGCGCGACGCCCGCCGGCACCGCGGTCGTCAGCGGCGCGCCCCACGACGGCGCGCCGTTCGCATCGAAGCCGGCCAGCGGATAGCGGGTCAGCGTGTTGGTGCCCGAGAGGCCCGCCCATACGTCGCCGTTGTCGTCGAGGCAAAAGCCGTTCGTCACCTGCAGGTTCGTGCCGAACGCCGGCCCGGGCAAGGAAGCGTCGGGAATCGCGATGTAGCCGCTCGCCGCATTGAAGTGATAGAAGTTGAAGTTGCCCGGGTTCTGGCCCGACGCGACCAGGATCCGCCGCCCGCCGACGCTCGCGAGCTGGCCGAAATGCTGGCCGCGCTGGTAATCGTTCATGTCGAGGCGCGGATCGCGCGGATAGGTGAACGGATCCACGGTGTTCGCGACGAATCCGCCGCCCGCCCCGCCGGCATAGAGATTCATGCCGCTGTAGAAATACGCGCCGTCCGTCACCGGGTCGGGCGCCGCGACGCCCTCGAAGTTGAGCGCCTGCAGCGCCCATTGCAGGTTGCCCGCGCCGTCGTAGGCATGCAGGTCGGTCGTGCCGTTGCGCCCGAGGTCCCAGCCGCCGCCCCACGGGTTGTTCAGCACGTACAGCGTGCCCGCCGCGTCCTTGCCGATCCCCACCACCCGCGTGAAGCGGCGCGCGCCCACCTGGCCGCGGATCCCCGTCGTGGCGTCGAGATAACCGCCCGTCACGCCGAAGGTGTCGACGAGCGTCGGCGCGGCGCGCAGGTCGTAGCGCTTGATGTTCATGTCCGGCCCCTGGTCGCCGACCATCAGCAGGCCGGCGGAGCCGTCGTAGTAGAGCGCGGACGGCCGCGCCGCGGGATCCATCCGAATCGTCGCGAGCGGCGCGCCGGACGGCGTGAAGCCGTCGATCTCGGCCGCGGCCTGGCGCGCGACCCACAGGTTGCCCGCGCCGTCGAGCGCGAGCGCGCCCGGCCCCGTCACCGCGAGATCGCGCTGCCAGACGCCGGCGGTCGTGAACACGCGCACGCGGTTGCCGAAGAAATCGCTTGCATACAGCAGGGTGCCGGCGGTCGCGAGGCCCGTGATCGCGTCGGCTCGGCTGACCGCGTTCCACACGCTGACCGGAATCACGAGATCGCGCTTGAGCGTGACCCGGTCGTAGCGCCCGACCGAGCCGCTGCCCTGCTTCGTGCTGATCTGCAAGGCGGCGAAGATCGAGGTCGCGTTGCCGGTGATCGCCCCGCCCTGGAATTCGGCGTGGGTGCCGATCGAGCCCAGGCTGCGCCCGTTCCGGTAGATCGCGACGCCGCCCTCGTTTTCATCCCAGAACGAGGCGGTATAAACGGTGCCGTCGGGCGCGACCCACAGCGAGCGCGCGCCGTTGCCGACATGGGTCGCCAGCGTGCCGAAGCTATTCGCGAGCCAGTCGGTCGCGTATTGCGCGCGGCAGGCCGGCGCGACCGCCGCCGCCGCGATCAGGAGGCCCGCGCACGCGACGCGGATTCGTTTCGTGACCATGAGAACGCGCTCCTTGCCGTCAAGTGAAGGAAACCGCGAAAACCATGCCGCTCAGGCGATGAAACGT
>NZ_JAAGNW010000038.1:0-12317 GCF_010645215.1 Burkholderia multivorans
GCCCGTCATGACGAGGCCGCGCCCGCGGGCGAGGTCGCGCTCGAATCCGTGTACTGCCTCGGGCTGTGCGCGCAATCGCCGTCCCTGACCGTCAACGGCGCACTGCATGCGCGCGTGTCGCCGTCACGCTTCGACACACTCTATGCAAACGCCGCGGCCTCCGTCGCGACGGAGGCCACCTCATGACGACGCGCATCTACGTCCCGCGCGATTCCGCTGCGCTCGCGCTCGGCGCCGACGCGCTCGCCGCAGCGATCCTGGCCGAGGCCGAGCGGCGCGGCTGCGCGATCGAGCTGGTGCGCAACGGCTCGCGCGGGCTGCTGTGGCTGGAGCCGCTCGTCGAAGTGGCCACCCCCGCGGGCCGCGCGGGCTATGCCAAGCTCGACGCCGACGACGTCGCCGGCCTGTTCGATTCCGGCTGGCTCGACGGCGGCGCGCATCCGAGCGCGGTCGGCATCGTCGACGAACTGCCCTATCTGAAGCGCCAGCAACGCCTGACCTTCGCGCGCATCGGCCTGACCGATCCGCTGTCGATCGACGACTACCTCGCGCACGGCGGCCTCGCCGGCTTGCAGCATGCGCTCGCGCTCGACGGCGACGCCGCCTGCGAACTGCTGATCGAATCCGGCCTGCGCGGCCGCGGCGGCGCTGCGTTTCCGGCCGGCATCAAGTGGCGCACGGTGCGCCAGGCCGCCGCCGCGCAGAAATACATCGTCTGCAACGCCGACGAAGGCGATTCCGGCACCTTCTCCGATCGCCTCATCATGGAAAGCGATCCGTACTGCCTGATCGAGGGCATGCTGATCGCCGGCATCGCGACGGGCGCGACGGTCGGTTACATCTACGTGCGCAGCGAATATCCGCATGCGATCGCCGCGCTCGGCACCGCGCTGGAACGCGCGCGCGCCGCCGGCTGGCTCGGCCCGCGGGTGCTCGGCTCGGCGCACGCGTTCGAGCTGCACGTCGCGAAGGGGGCGGGCGCCTATGTCTGCGGCGAGGAAACCGCGCTCCTCGAATCGCTCGAGGGCCGGCGCGGCGTGGTCCGCGCGAAGCCGCCGCTGCCCGCGCTCGCCGGCCTGTTCGGCCAGCCCACCGTGATCAACAACGTGATCACGCTCGCCACCGCGCCCATCATCTTCGCGCGCGGCGCCGCGTTCTATCGCGACTACGGGATGGGCCGCTCGCGCGGCACGCTGCCGTTCCAGCTGGCCGGCAACGTGCGGCACGGCGGCCTCGTCGAGCTGGCGTTCGGCGTCACGCTGCGCGAGCTGCTGTTCGAGTTCGGCGGCGGCACCGCGAGCGGCCGCCCGGCGCGCGCCGCCCAGGTGGGCGGCCCGCTCGGCACCTACCTGCCGGACAGCCAGTGGGACCTGCCGCTCGACTACGAGGCCTATGCAGCCGTCGGCGCGGTGGTCGGTCACGGCGGCATCGTGCTGCACGACGACACCTCGAATCTCGCCGAACTCGCCGAGTACGCGATGCAGTTCTGCGCGCTCGAATCGTGCGGCAAGTGCACGCCGTGCCGAATCGGCTCGACGCGCGGCGTCGAGACGATCGCGAAGATCCGCGCGGGCGACACGTCGGTGCGCCAGATCCGGCTGCTGCGCGATCTGTGCGACACGATGACGGCGGGCTCGCTGTGCGCGATGGGCGGCATGACGCCCTACCCGGTGCTGTCCGCACTCGATCATTTCCCCGAGGATTTCGGTCTCGTCGGGACCGGTCTCGCCGACGGCGACCCCGCCCTTGGCGGCCCCACTGCGTCGACAACCCAGGCCGCCGCCTGAATCAAGGAGCCCCGCATGACCCTCCCCGCTTCCGACACGCGCCCTGGCGGCTGCGGCTCCGGCCAGTGCGCGTGCGCCGGCGCCCGCCCGGCGCCGTTCGACGACACCGACTACGGCACGCCGCGCCGCCGCGCCGACACCGACGTCACGCTCGACATCGACGGGCATCCGGTCACGGTGCCGGCCAGCACGTCGGTGATGCGCGCGGCGATCGAGGCCGGCATCCCGGTGCCGAAGCTGTGCGCGACCGATTCGCTCGAACCGTTCGGCTCGTGCCGGCTGTGCCTCGTCGAGATCGAGGGGCGGCGCGGCTATCCCGCCTCGTGCACGACGCCCGCCGAAGCCGGCATGAAGGTACGCACCCAGAGCGAGCGGCTGCAGGCGCTGCGCCGCAACGTGATGGAGCTGTACATCTCCGACCATCCGCTCGACTGCCTGACCTGCTCGGCCAACGGCGACTGCGAGCTGCAGGACATGGCCGGCGTGGTCGGCCTGCGCGAGGTCCGCTACGGCTTCGACGGCGCGAATCACCTGGACGCGGCCAAGGACGAATCGAATCCGTATTTCAGCTACGACCCGTCCAAATGCATCGTCTGCAATCGCTGCGTGCGCGCCTGCGAGGAAACCCAGGGCACCTTCGCGCTGACGATCGCCGCGCGCGGCTTCGCGTCGCGCGTCGCGGCAAGCGACAGCGCGTCGTTCATGGCGTCGGAATGCGTGTCGTGCGGCGCCTGCGTCGCCGCCTGCCCGACCGCGACGCTGCAGGAAAAGAGCGTCACGAAGCTCGGCCTGCCCGAGCGTGCGGTGGTTACGACCTGCGCGTACTGCGGCGTCGGCTGCGCGTTCAAGGCCGAATTGAAGGGCAACCAGGTCGTGCGCATGACGCCGCACAAGAACGGCCACGCGAACGAGGGGCACGCGTGCGTCAAGGGTCGCTTCGCCTGGGGCTACGCGACCCACAAGGACCGCATCACGAAGCCGATGATCCGCGCGAAGATCACCGATCCGTGGCGCGAAGTCAGCTGGGACGAAGCCAGCGACCACGCCGCCGCGGAATTCCGCCGGCTGCAGGCGCAGCACGGCCGGGATTCGATCGGCGCGATCACCTCGTCGCGCTGCACCAACGAGGAAACCTATCTCGTACAGAAGCTCGTGCGCGCGGCCTTCGGCAACAACAACGTCGACACCTGCGCGCGCGTCTGCCACTCGCCGACCGGCTATGGGCTCAAGACCACGCTCGGCGAATCGGCCGGCACGCAGACCTTCGCCTCGGTCGGCGCGGCCGATGTGATCGTCGTGATCGGCGCGAATCCGACCGACGGCCATCCGGTGTTCGCGTCGCGGCTCAAGCGGCGGATCCGGGAAGGTGCGCAGCTGATCGTCGTCGATCCGCGCCGCATCGATCTGGTCGACGGCCCGCATGTGAAAGCGGTCCACCACCTGCAGCTGCGGCCGGGCACCAACGTCGCGCTCGTCAATGCGCTCGCCCACGTGATCGTCACCGAAGGCCTCCTCGACGACGCGTTCATCGCGGCCCGCTGCGAGCCGCGTGCGTTCGAGCAGTGGCGCGCGTTCGTCGCGCAATCCGAGCACGCGCCGGAGACGAGCGCCGCGATCACCGGCGTGCCGGCCGACACGGTGCGCGCCGCCGCACGCCTCTATGCGACGGGCGGCAACGCGGCGATCTACTACGGCCTCGGCGTGACCGAGCATGCCCAGGGTTCGACCACGGTGATGGGCATCGCGAACCTCGCGATGGCGACCGGCAATCTCGGTCGCGAAGGCGTCGGCGTGAATCCGCTGCGCGGCCAGAACAACGTCCAGGGCTCGTGCGACATGGGCTCGTTCCCGCACGAACTGCCCGGTTATCGGCACGTCGGCGACGCCGCGGTGCGCGCGCAGTTCGAGGCCGCCTGGTCGGCGACGCTGCAACCGGAGCCGGGCCTGCGCATCCCGAACATGTTCGACGCCGCGCTCGACGGCAGCTTCAAGGGGCTCTACTGCCAGGGCGAGGACATCGTGCAGTCCGACCCGAACACGCAGCACGTGGCGGCTGCGCTGTCGTCGATGGAATGCATCGTGGTACAGGACATCTTCCTGAACGAGACCGCGAAGTACGCGCACGTATTCCTGCCGGGCTCGACCTTCCTGGAAAAGGACGGCACCTTCACCAATGCGGAACGCCGGATCTCGCGCGTGCGCCGCGTGATGCCGCCGCTCGCCGGCTACGCGGACTGGGAAGTCACGCTGCGGCTCGCGCGCGCGCTCGGCTATCCGATGGACTATGCGCATCCGTCCGAGATCATGGACGAGATCGCGCGCCTCACGCCGACCTTCGCGGGCGTCTCGTACGCGCGGCTCGACACGCTCGGCAGCATTCAATGGCCGTGCAACGACGCTGCGCCGGAAGGCACGCCGCCCATGCACGTCGATGCCTTCGTACGCGGCCAGGGCCGCTTCGTGATCACGCAATTCATCGCGTCGCCGGAGAAAGTGACGCCGCGCTACCCGCTGATCCTGACCACCGGACGGATCCTGTCGCAATACAACGTCGGCGCGCAGACGCGCCGCACCGACAACGTCCATTGGCACGACGAGGACCGGCTCGAGATCCATCCGCACGACGCGGAAGCGCGCGGCATCCGTCCCGACGACTGGGTCGGCATCGAATCGCGCGCCGGCCAGACCGTGCTGCGCGCGCACGTGACGGAGCGCATGCAGCCGGGCGTCGTCTACACGACGTTCCACTTCCCGGAATCGGGTGCGAACGTGATCACGACCGACAGCTCCGACTGGGCCACCAACTGCCCGGAATACAAGGTCACCGCCGTGCAGGTGTTGCCGGTTGCGCAGCCGTCCGCCTGGCAGCGCCAGTACAGCCGCTTCAACGCGCAGCAGCTCGACCTGCTGGAGCGCCGCGAAGCCCAGCCCGCCGCTGGCGGAAAGTGAGGATGCGATGAACCGTGCGCAACTGGCCACGATGGCGAATCAGATCGGGGCGTTCTTCGCGTCGATGCCCGATCGAGACGAAGCGCTCGCCGGCCTCGCCGACCACCTGCGGCGCTTCTGGGAACCGCGCATGCGCCGCGCGCTGCTGACGCTGCTCGACGATCCGGACGCCGCTGCGCCGGACGCCGCTGCGCTCGCGCCGCTCGTGCGCGCAGCGCTCGTCGCGCACCGCGCGCAACTGACGCCCGCCGCCGCTACGATGCATGACCCCGGTCGCGCGGCCTGACGCCGCCGCGCTTGCGCCGTCAGGCAGACGGCGCAAGCGCGGCGAACCACACCTCGCAATGCCGCAGCAATCCCGCGCCGTCCGACGCGGCGCGGCCGCGCGCCGCAACATAGCCGTCCGGCCGCACCAGGTAGAACGCCGGCCGCGTGCGCCCGTAGGCATCGCTCAGCGACGGCGCGCCGTCGCCCTCGGCATCGGCCACGCGCCAGACCCGCACCGCGCCGGGCATCACGCGCGCGAGGCCCGCGGCCAGCTCTGCGCCGTCCGGGTCGACCGCGGGCGGCGCGCCGTCGTCCGCGCCGGACGCCTCGATCAGCAACAGCGTGAAGTGCGCGGGATCGTGCAGGTCGTATAGCGTCGCGACCCCGGGCGCATCCCCGAGCGGCCCGTCGAGTACGCGCACGAGCGCATCCGGCGCCCGCTCGCCGGCGCGCGGGCCGCCGTCGAGTACGCGTTCGAGCGTGAGCGGGCTCTTGCGATACTGGATCGCCAGCTCGCTGACGGTGCGTCGCGCCGCGTCGCGCATCGGGCCGAACGAGGCCAGGAGCGGCACCACGCGATCGCGCAGCAGCCGCAGCGGCCCATGGTCCGCCTCCACGACCTGCGTGACGAAGCTGGTCTGCCGCAGCACGTCGCGCTCGATCGGATGCCGTTCGACGTGATAGCTGTCGAGCAAGCGTTCCGGCGCGCCGCCCGCGAGCACGCGGGCCAGTTTCCAGCCCAGGTTGAGCGCCTCCTGGATGCCCGTGTTCATGCCCTGCCCACCGGCCGGGCTGTGCACGTGCGCGGCGTCGCCCGCGAAGAACACCCGGCCGTAGCGCAGGTGGTCGACCATCCGGCTGTGCAGGTGGAAATACGACGACCACGCGAGATCGTCGAGCGCCATCGCGAGCGGCACGCGCGCGCGCACCACCTCGCGGCACAGTTCGAGCGACGGGCCGCCTGCGTCGTTGAGGACGCCGTTGTGCGGCGGACGGTCGGCGATCAGCCGGTAGCGGCCGCCGCCCATCGGAAAGAGCCCCGCGATCCCCTCGCCCGTCGTGAACAGATGGATCTCGTCGTCGGGCCAGTCGACGTCGGCCGCCAGATCGGCCAGCAGGAAGGTCTGCTCGAACGCGCGCCCGGCGAACCCGACGCCCAGCAGATGGCGCAGCGTGCTGTGCGCGCCGTCCGCGGCGATCACGCAGGACGGCCGCAGCGCCTCGTCATGACCGTCGCCGTGCCGCAGCAGCACCTCGGGCGCGGCATCGGATGTCGCACAGCGCGTCAGCGCGACGCCGCGCTCGACCTCGACGCCGAGCGTGGCCAGGTGCTCGGCCAGCAGCCGCTCGGTCACGGTCTGGTCGAGAAACAGCAGGTAGGGATAGCGGGTCTGCAACGGATCGAAGTCGAGCCGGGCGATGCGGTGCGCGTTCGAGTACAGGCTCGCACGGCGGGCGCGATGCCCGAGCGCGAGAAACGGCTCGACGATCCGATGCTGTTCGAACAATTCGAGCGTGCGCGCCTGGATGCCGATCGCGCGCGAATACGACGCCGGTTGCGCCGCCTTGTCGATGATGCGCACCGGCACCCGCGCGCGGGCCAGGCTCATCGCGGCCGCCCGGCCGGTGGGACCGGCGCCGACCACGAGCACCGGGGCGATATCGAGCGGAACGACATCCATGCGGGACCTCCGCGAGCGGCAACGCGCCCAGTCTACGCCGCTGCCGGGACGCCATCCATAGGCCGCACGGCCGATTCGGCGACCCACGTCACGCTTGTGGGAAAATGGCGGTTTCTGGCTTCATCCGCGTCATGGAATCCGTTTTCGACCGCGCCTTCACGGCGCATCGCGCGGGCCGGCTAGGCGAAGCCGAGCAAGGCTACCGCGCCGCGCTCGCCGCCAATCCCGCCGACGCCGACGCGCTGCATCTGTTCGGCGTCCTGCGCCACCAGCAGGGGCAGCATGCCGAGGCGGCCGACCTGGTCGGCCGCGCGGTCGGCCTGCGCCCGCACGACGCCGCGCTGCAGCTGAACCTCGGCAACGCGCTGAAGGCGCTGGGCCGGCTCGACGCCGCGATCGACCACTTCCGCACCGCGCTGACGCTCGCGCCCGATTTTCCGCTCGCGCATTACAACCTCGGCAACGCCTACGCGGCGCAGGCGCGCCACGAGGACGCGGCCGATGCATTCGTGCGCGCGCTGCGGCTCACGCCCGACGACGCCTCGATCCACAACAATCTCGGCAATGCGCTCAACGCGCTCGGCCGGCACGACGACGCGCTCGCGGCCTTTCATCGCGCGCTCGAACTGCGGCCCGGCCATGCGGGCGCGCACAACAATCTCGGCATGGCGCTGGGCGCGCTCGGCCGCGTCGACGAGGCGATCGGGCATTTCCGCGCGGCGCTCGCCGCCGAGCCGCGCTTCGTCGCCGCGCACTTCAACCTCGGCAATACGCTCGATGCGGCCGGCCGTCACGCGGACGCGAAGCCCGCGTTCGAGGCGGCGCTCGCGCTGGTGCCGCAATTCCCGCTCGCGCTGTTCGGGCTCGGCAATGCGCTCGCGGCGCTCGGCCGGCACGACGAGGCGCGCCCCCATTACGAGCGCGCGGTCGGCCTCGATCCGTCGTTCCAGCTCGCGTGGCTCAATCTCGGCACCGCGCATCACGCACTCGGCGCGCACGAGATGGCGCTGCGCGCGTTCGACCAGGCGCTGCGGCTCGCCCCCGACGATGCGCGCGCGCAGATGCACCGCGCGGTCACGCTGCTCACGCTGCGCGACCTGCCCCGCGGCCTGCCCGCCTATGAAGCCCGGCATCGCCTGCCGGGCGCCCGGCCCGCCGAACTGCCGCGCTGGCAGGGCGAGCCGATCGCGACGCGCACGCTGCTCGTGCGCGCGGAACAGGGCTTCGGCGACACCCTGCAGTTCGCGCGCTTCATCCCGCTCGCCCGCGCGCGCTGCGCGCGCCTGATCCTGCAGATCCAGCCCGAATTGCTGCCGCTGTTCGCGCCGTGCGCGGCCGCGTGGCAGATCAGCGTCGTGGCGCTCGACACGCCGCGCGCACCCGAGGCCGACCTGCTCTGCGAACTGCTGAGCCTGCCGTTCGCGCTGGGGCTCGAATACGACGAACTGCCGTCGCGCACGCCGTATCTCACGGCTCCGGACGCCGCCCGCCGCCGCTTTCGCGGCTCGATCGGCGGCCAGGCCAAACGCCGCTACGGCATCGCCTGGGCCGGACGCCAGCAGGTGCAGGAAAACCGCTCGCTGCCGCTCGCCGCGCTCGATCCGCTGTTTGCGCTGCCCGGCGTCGACTGGATCGTGCTGCACCCCGCCCTGTCCGACGCCGAACGCGCGGCGCTCGACGCCCACCCGCACGCGGCCCGCATCCATCAGGTCGACGGCCTCGACGATTTCGCCGCGACCGCTGCGCTGGTCGACCGGCTCGACGGCGTCGTGTCGATCGACACCGCCGTCGCGCATCTCGCGGGCGCGCTGGGCAAGCCGCTGTGGCTGATGCTGCCGTTCGCGGCCGACTGGCGCTGGTTCACCGGCGTGGACACGCCGTGGTACCCGCGCGCGCAGCTGCATCGCCAGCCCGCGCCCGCGCAATGGGCGCCCGTGGTCGCAGCCGTTGCGGACGCCGTGCGACGCGCGTAAGCCGGCCGATCGCACAAAAAAAGGAGCGCCGGGGCGCTCCTTTTTTTGTCGGCGTCCGCCTGTCGGCGGACATGCGTTACGCGGCCTTGTACTGATTGCGCGCCTCGGGCGTGCGATACAGCACGAGCGTCGCGATCAGCCCGCAGACTGCGGCCACGGCGAGCCACAGGCCGGGCGCGGCCTTGTTGCCGGTCTCGTGGATCAGCAGCGTGGAGATCGCCGGCGTGAAGCCGCCGATCGTCGTCGCGAGACTATAGGCCAGCGAGAAACCCGCGGTGCGCACGTCGGACGGCATCACCTCGGTCAGCGCGACCACCATGCCGCCGTTGTACGACGCATAGAGGAACGACAACCACAGCTCGACCGACAGCAGCCGCATGAACGACGGATCCGCGACGAGCCATTGCACGGCGGGATAGGCGGTCAGCAGCGTGAGGACGGTGAACGTGATCAGGACCGGACGGCGGCCGATCCGGTCGGACACCGCGCCCGACAGCGGCAGCCAGATCAGGTTCGAGATGCCGACGCAGACCGTGACGAGCAGCGCGTCGATCGACGACAGATGCAGCACTTCCTTGCCGAAGGTCGGCGTATAGGCGGTGATCATGTAGAACGACACGGTCGTCATGATCACCATGCCCATCCCGGCGAGCACGACGCGCCAGTTGTCGACCATCGACTTCATGATCTCGCCCATGCTCGGGCGGTGCTTCTTCGCGAGAAACTCGTCGGTCTCCTTCAGCGAACGACGGATCAGGAACAGGAACGGCACGATCAGGCAGCCGATCAGGAACGGGACGCGCCAGCCCCACGACGTCATCTGCTCGACGGGCAGCGCCTTGTTCAGCAGCACGCCGACGAGCGCGGCGAACACCACCGCCACCTGCTGGCTGCCCGACTGCCACGACGTGTAGAAGCCCTTGTTGCCCTTGGTCGCGATCTCGGACAGGTAGACCGAGACGCCGCCCAGCTCGACCCCGGCCGAGAAGCCCTGCAGCAGGCGGCCGAGCAGCACGAGGGCCGGCGCGAGCGCGCCGATCGTCGCATAGCCCGGCACGGTCGCCACCGTGAGCGTGCCGAGCGCCATCAGGCCGAGCGTCAGGATGAGGCCCTTGCGGCGGCCATGATGGTCGATGTAGGCGCCCAGCACGATCGCACCGACGGGCCGCATCAGGAAGCCCGCGCCGAACACCGACAACGCCAGCATCAGCGACGCGAACGCGTCGCCGCTCGGGAAATAGGTCTTGGCGATCGCGGACGCGTAATAGCCATAGACCATGAAGTCGTACATCTCCAGAAAATTGCCGCTGACGACCCGGAACACGGTCCGGAATTTCGATTCATCCTGCTGGGAGGCGTGGGACGCTGTAGACATGTCTCTCTCGATAAGGCACCGCTGCTGCGTGGGGCGTGCAGGGTCGTGACATCGTGGTATCGCCGGGCCGCTGGCGCGGCGCGGGACGAAGCAGGCCGATGATGCACCGCATCGCGCCCGCCATATTACTGCGATTCGACGGGCAACCGCGTCAAAGTGTCGCGCGAAAACGCGCGGCTGGAAATCCGGGGAAATGATGAGATCGGCCATCCGCACGGCTCGCAACGATCCGGAGTCCCGAGCAGGCGCGGCCGGCGGCCGGGCCGCGCCGTCGGGCCCCATTGAACGGGGGCCGACCGCGCCTGCTGCGGTGCAGCAGAGTCCAGGCAGGGTCGAGGCGGCCTCGGCCCGCGCCGACCTCGACGTTCAGATTCATTCAGATTCAGACGGGTCCCATCGACGCGCCGCCGCGCTTCGCCGATGATTCCTCGATTTCCCGCCCCGGCCGCTCCCGGCGATGCGCGCCTTGCTCGCGCCGCACGGCCCGACCGACTCATGACCGCCTCCTCATTCGTTCCCGTCGAAGGCCAACTGGCGCGCCCGTCGCTCATGCCGTTCAGCGGCCTGCCGTTCGGGCATGAATGGACGAGCCTCGCCGGCTGCCCCGCGCAACTGCGCACCGTCTTCATCGACCGCGACGCTCCGCACCGCGCCTGCCAGTGGCGGCCGCTGCGCCGCACGACGCCGGCCGGCTCCGCCGCCATGCCCGTCGTGCCCGCCACGTCGTCCGTGCTGATCCCGACATCCAGCGGGCCGCCCCGCGTGCTGCACGCCCTGTGCGGCGCGCTGGGCGCATTCGGCCTGATAGGCTGGCTGGTATGGTCTCACCTCTCCGAGCGCGCAGCCCCATCGGCACCGGCCGCGGCGTCGGCTGACGTTCGCGCCAGCCGACCACGCCCGGAAGCACCGCCCCGGCGCACGTCGCAGACCACATCCTTGCCGCCAGCGGGCGCGCCCTCAGCGCCCGTGATACCGCTCCCCGAGGCATCCCACGCTCGAGTCGAACCAGGCAGACCGGTGGCAACCCATACGCGACCACCGCTCGAACACGCGATGCGGCGCGACGCCGTCCCGCCGCATCGCGCCCATCCCCGCGCCGCGGCGGATCACTCACCCGCTCGGCCGGCACGCCCGACCACGAGCGACGATCCGACGACGCTCGCCGAATGGCAAGCGCTGTACGCCACCCTGCGCCTCGACACCCCCGTCACGCCGGCCGCCGACCGTCCGCCGCCCAACCCGACGGGCGACTGGACGAGCCCGCTGCGACACCGACGCCTGACCGCCGATCCCGGACAGTTCACGCGCTGACGCCGCCCATAAAAAAACCCGGCGCACTGCGCCGGGCCTCTGGCAGGCCGATCGTTCCCGCGGCTGCTAACGCGCCGGCGCGGCCAAACCCGTCTCGGTCTGCTGCTGCAATTTCTGCACCTGTTGCTGAAGCTCGCGCAACTGCGCCTGCGCGGCCCGCTTCTGCACGTCGAGCGCCTGCGCCTCGTTGCGCGCCGCGCGCTGCTGCTCGGCCACCTCCGCCTGCCGCGTATGCGCGACCGCGACGTCGGCCTGCAAGCGCTTCGCGCGATCCTCGGACAGCGCGATCACGCGTTCGAGAAACGCCTTCTGCGCAGCCAGCTCGGTACGCTGGATCTCGACATCGGCCAGCTCGACCGTCCGCGCGACGAAGTTCGCATAGATCATCTCGGCGCGCGGCTTCTCCTGCGACGGGATCACGCGCCAGAACTGCCGGTCCTGGAACAGCGCCGCGTAGTAGGTCATCTCGTCGGGATAGAACAGCAGGCTCGCGCCGTAGCTACCGTTGTAGGTCGTGCGCAGCTCGACGAGCTTGCCGTCGTGCAGCAGCTTCATCATCTCCGCGACCGAGCCGAGCGGCTGCTCGCCCGCGGCGGGCGCGGCCGGCTCCGCCGTCAGTGCGGTCACGGCCGGCCGGGTGCCGGCCACGGGCGCCGTGGCGTCGGCGGCAAACGACGCGCCGGCCTGCGCGCCGGCGCACACCGCCACGCACAACGCCAGGCGGCGAACGCGATACAGACAGAACGACATCGGATCAGCACTCCGCATGAATTGGGCAACGGCGGATTATCGCGCGATTCCCGGCGATGCCGGGCAGCCGATACGCGACCCGCGACATTTTCGGATCCGTCCCACCTGGGCCCCGGCCCCGGCGAAACGGATCCGGCCCGTCACAGCCGGGTCTCGCGCGACGCGCGCAGAAAGGTGTCGAGCAGCGGCGTGCAGTCGAGCAGCTCGGGACCGCCCGCGCGAT
>NZ_JAAGNW010000038.1:12327-13803 GCF_010645215.1 Burkholderia multivorans
GAGACCGCCTCGATGTTCAGGTCGCGGCCCAGATCGCGGATCGCCTGATGGTGGATCGAATTGACGATCGCCTCGCGGCGGCCCGGGAACATGTTCTGGAGCGTCGAGCCGTCGGGAAAGCGGACCGTGTGGCGATGCTGGTCGTAGCGTTCGCTGACGTGCGCGCCGGCGGTCGGCACGTCGGTCGCGCTGTCCTGGTACAGCGTCCCGCCGAACGCGACGTTGATCAGCTGGCAGCCCCGGCATACGCCGAGCACCGGCTTGCCCGACTCGACGAACTCGTGCAGCAGCTCCAGCTCGTACATGTCGCGCACCCGGTCGCCCGGCCACTCCGGCCGTGCGTCGGACGCCGCGTAGGTCTGCGGCGACACGTCGGCGCCGCCTTGCAGCAGCAGCCCGTCGAGATGCTTGGCGTAATCGCGCAGGCGAATGTTGCTCGGGTGCAGCATGCCCTGGTGGCCGACGGTCGGGATCATGAACACCAGCACGTCGCGCGACATCACCCAGTGCGCGATCGATTCCTCGAGGTATTGCAGCGTCTTGCCGCGCAACCCCGGCGCGCCGACTTCCGGATGGAAGATCCGCGCCGACACGCCGATCCGCAGCGTGCGCTGCGTGATCCGCTGGCCGGCCCGGTCGAACAGCCGGCGCGCGCGCGCCGCGATGATGCGGCCGAACACCGACCACGGCGTATCGCTCTGCTTCAGATACGCGGGCGGCGCGATCGGCGCACCGGCGGGCGGCGGGCGCGCGGTCTCGAAATCGGGCGCCGCGCCGAAGCCGGGCGGCGGTGCGCCGGGCTTCGCGCCCGGCCCCGCGGCGGAACGCTCGGGGGCGGCCGCGCCGGGCGTCGCTACGCCGGGCGTTGCCGCGCCGGCCCCGGCCGAGCCGGGCGCGCCCGGCTCGGCGCCCTGGCCGACCGGCGCCGAACCGGGATCGCCGACATCCTGCGCAGCCGCCACCTGCGCAGCGAACGCGCTGACGTGGATGGTGGGCTGAGGCTTGTCCTGCTGGGAAGAAGTCGGGGCCGCCGATTCGACCTGGCCGCTCGCGGGCGGCGTGGAGGAAGACGGGGACGAAGAGCCGGACGACCCGGCGCCTGCTGGCGTGTTTTCGCTCATGACGATGGTCTGGTGCGTCGGTCACGCGGTATTAAACGAGGAATCATTATCCTTCAGTCGCGGATTAGCGGCAAATCACCCGTTTTTCGTCAACATTGTTGCAAGCTGACGACAAATCGCCGGCCGCACCCTTCGCTTGCTGCATCACGGAGAATTTTGACACGCTGGATCCGTGTGATATATCACATTAATATCCAGACTCATTCCCATCCCGAGGCTTGCAGGACTGTCCATGCCGTTGCTCACTTTCACCGTTTCCGCCCCCTCGCCCGCCCGGCCGATCGACGTCGCGATCGACGACCTCACGATCGCCGGCTGGGCCGGCCGCGACCCGGCCGCCATCGAACATCACATC
>NZ_JAAGNW010000038.1:13813-22555 GCF_010645215.1 Burkholderia multivorans
GAAGCTGCAGATGGACAAGCAGCACTATTTCGAGGCCGAACTGGCCGCGCTCGGCGTGCGCCGGCCCAGCGCCACGCCGTGCTTCTACCGGCTCGGCGCGAGCCTGCTCACGCAGTCGGACCGGATCGAGGTGGTCGGCGCGCACTCCGGCGGCGAGGCCGAATGCGTGCTGCTCGACACCCCCGACGGCCTGCTCGTCACGGTCGGCTCCGATCACACCGACCGCGCGGTCGAGGCCTACGGCGTGACAGTCTCGAAGCAGGTGTGCCCGAAGCCCGTCGCGCGCGAGGCCTGGCGCTTCGCCGAGGTCGCGCCGCACTGGGACCGCCTCGAACTGCGCGCCTGGCTCACGCAGCACGGCGCGCGCCGCCGCTATCAGGCGGGCAGCGTCGCGGCCCTGCTCGCGCCCACCGACCTGCTGGCCCGCGCGCCGCGCGAGACGGCGCTGCCCGAGCGCCGCGCGCTGTACTGCGGCACGCTCGCCGTCGACGGCCCGCTCACGACCATGGCCGACGGCGACGCATTCGAGATCGAACTGCACGACCCCGTGCTCGAGCGCACGCTGCGCCACGCCTATCGCGTGCGCGTGCTCGAGATCGCCGACTGACCCCCGCCCCGCGAGCCCCCCATGCCGACCACCCCGCCGTCACCGGCCGACCATGAAGCGCGCGCGCTGCGCAAAGTCACCTGGCGCATCATGCCGTTCCTGTTCCTCGTCTACGTGCTGTCGTACCTCGACCGCGTCAACATCGGTTACGCGAAGCTGCAGTTCACCACCGACCTCGGCCTGTCCGACGCCGCGTACGGCCTGGGCGCGGGGATCTTCTTCATCGGCTACTTCCTGTTCGAGGTGCCGAGCAATCTGCTGCTCAAGCGCTTCGGCGCCCGCGCGACGCTCGCGCGGATCACGATGCTGTGGGGCGCCCTGTCCTGCGCGCTGATGTTCGTCACGAACGAGACGAGCTTCTATCTGCTGCGCTTCCTGCTCGGCGTCGCCGAGGCCGGGCTCGTGCCGGGCGTGGTGCTGTACCTGACGTTCTGGTTCCCGGCCGACCGGCGCGCCCGGATGATCGCGGTGTTCATGGCCGCGATTCCGGTCGCCGGCATCGTCGGCGCGCCGCTGTCCGGCTACCTGATGTCCGCGCTGCACGACGCGCACGGGCTGCGCGGCTGGCAATGGATGTTCGTGATCGAGGGCATCCCGTCGATCCTGACCGGCTGCGGGGCGCTCGCGATGCTGCGCAACACGCCCGACGATGCCGCCTGGCTCGGCCCCGAGGAAAAAAGCGCGCTCGCCGCACGGCTCGCGCTCGATCGCGCCGAGGCCGTCCGCGCGGGCGGCGAGCACCGCCTGCAAGCCGCGCTGCGCTCGGGCCGCTTCTGGCTGCTCACGCTCGTCTATTTCTGTCTCGTCGCCGGCAATGCGGGCTTCTCGTTCTGGCTGCCGCAGATCGTCAAGGACCTCGGCGTCGCCGATCTCGTCACGAACGGCTTCGTCACCGCGATTCCGTACCTGGCCGCCGGCATCGGCATGGTCCTCGTCGGCCGTTCGTCCGACCTGAGCGGCGAGCGGCGCTGGCACTACGCGCTGTCGTGCTTCACCGGCGCGGCCGGGCTCGTCGCGAGCGCGGCGCTCACCCATTCGATCCCGCTCGCCGTCGCGGGCCTCGCGGTCGCGTACATCGGCATCCTGTCCGGCTTCGGCATCTTCTGGTCGATCGCGAACCTGGCCGGCTACGTGAGCCCGTACGCGCTCGGCGTGATCAAGGACGCGACCCACCGCGTCACGCCCGGCCTCGTGCTGATCGCCGTCGCGCTGGTCGCGGGCGGGCTCGTCACGCTCGCGCTGCCGCGCATCGACGCCGGCGCGCGTCGGTCGCAGCCGGCGTCGGCGCACGCGCGACGCGACGGGTCGACCGCCGCGCGCCCATGAGCCCGGCTACTTTGGGTGGGCTCCCCTCACCGGGCCTCGATGAAGCCGGCGCCCCCGAGGCAGGCCACCCTGAGGCGGGCGCCCCTGAGGCGGGCCCCCCTGAGCCGGGCGCCCCTGATCTACAATGCGCAGCAATTTCACCGCCACGCGCACCATGACGCCCCCTGCCTCGCCGCACAGCCCGCCGCGCGCCGCCGCGCGGCCGCCGGAAAGTCTTGCCGACCAGGCCTACGCGCTGATCCAGCGCGACATCATCACGATGCGGCTCAAGCCCGGCGCGGCATTCAACGAATCCGAGCTGATCGCGCGCACCGGCATCGGCCGCACGCCGGTCCATCAGGCCGTGCACCGGCTCGTGCTCGAAGGCATGCTGAGCGTCATGCCGCGCAAGGGCGTGATGGTCAAGCCGGTGTCGCTCGACGACGTGCTCGCGATCATCGACGTGCGGCTCATCAACGAAGGCCGCTGCGTCGAGCTGGCCGCGCGCCACGCGCAGGCCGAGGACCACGCGCGGATGGCCGCGCTCCTCGACGAAGCGCGCGCCGCCGTCGCCGCGCACGACGTCGAGGCGATGATGGAGCTCGACCGCGCGTTCCATCTCGCGATCTCGGCCGCCGCGCGCAATCCGGTGCTCGCCGAGATCCTGCGCGGGCTGCACGAACGCTCGCTGCGCTTCTGGTTCATCACGCTGTCCGAACCGCACCATCTCGCCGAGGTCCAGCGCGAGCACACCGAACTGTACGAACTGCTGCGCGCGCGCGACGAAGCCGGCGCGCGCCGCGCCGTGGAGCGCCACATCGAGGCGTTCCGCGCGTCCCTTGTCCAACACATCCAGTCCTGACGCCGCCATGACCACTTTCGCCCCGTTTCCGCCGCTCGCCCGACTCGCCGCCGACCTCGCCGCCGGCGCCACCACGAGCCGCGCGCTCGTCGACGCCGCCCTCGAACGGATCGCCGACCCGGCGGGCCAGGGCGCGATCGCCTTCACCGAAGTCGACGCGGCCGGCGCACGCGCGGCGGCCGACGCGCACGACCGGCTGCGCGCGGCCGGCACCGTGCTGTCGCCGCTCGCGGGGATTCCGGTGTCGATCAAGGACCTGTTCGACGTCGCGGGCCAGGTGACCCGCGCCGGTTCGCGCGCGCTCGCCGGCGCCCCGCCCGCCGCCGCCGACGCGCCCGTGGTCGGCCGCCTGCGGCGCGCGGGCGCCGTACTGGTCGGCCGCACCAACATGAGCGAGTTCGCGTTCTCGGGGCTCGGCCTCAATCCGCACTACGGCACGCCGCGCTCGCCGTACCGCCGCGACGTCGCGGGCGACGCGCGGATCGCGGGCGGCTCCTCGTCCGGCGCGGCCGCATCGGTCGCGGACGGCATGGCCGCCGTCGCGCTCGGCACCGACACCGGCGGCTCGATCCGGATTCCCGCCGCGCTGTGCGGGCTCACCGGCTTCAAGCCCACCGCGAGCCGGATTCCGCGCCAGGGCGGCGTGCCGCTGTCGACGACGCTCGATTCGTTCGGCCCGATCGGCGTATCGGTCGCGTGCTGTGCGCTGGTCGACCGGGTGCTGGCCGGCCTCGAGCCGCACGTGCCGGCGCGCCGGCCGCTCGAAGGCGTGCGGCTCGGCGTGCTCAACCACTACGTGACGGACGGCGTCGACGCCGAGGTGGCCGCCACGCTCGACACCGCGCTCAAGCATCTCGAAGCGGCGGGCGCGATCGTGTCCGAGGTGCGCTTCGCGCCGCTCGACCGGCTGCCCGAGATCAACCGCTTCGGCTTTGCGCCGATCGAGGCCTACGCCTGGCACCGCCCGCTGCTCGCGCAGCACCGCGCCGACTACGATCCGCGCGTGCTCTCGCGGATCCTGAAGGGCGAGCCGGCCAGCGCGGCCGACTACCTGGACCTCGTCGCCGCCCGCGCGGCCGTGCTGGACGAGGCCGAACACACGATCTGGCAACGCTTCGACGCGCTCGTCGCGCCGACCGTGCCGGTCGTGCCGCCGCGCATCGCCGACCTCGAACCCGACGACGAGGCGTTCACCCGCACCAACGCGCTGATCCTGCGCAATCCGAGCGCGTTCAACTTCCTCGACGCCTGCGCGCTGTCGCTCCCCTGCCATCCGCGCGACGCGGCGCCCGTCGGGCTGATGCTCGCGGCCGGGCCGCACCGCGACGACGCCCTGCTGTCGATCGGCCAGGCCGTCGAGGCGGTGCTCGACACGATCCGTTGAAGCGGCGGCGGGCATGACACGAGGTTCGCGCTAAAATCCGACGATTCGATTTTCTGACCGACCGAAGGAAACCCGTCTCCGATGAACGATTTCACGCTCTCGCTGCGTCGCGAACGGCGCCTGCTGGTGCTGCTCGGCCTCGTCTGCCTCGCGCTGCTGGCCGGCGCGCTCTACCTGCAATACGTCAAGAACGAGGACCCGTGCCCGCTGTGCATCATCCAGCGCTACTTCTTCATCCTGATCGCGGTATTCGCGTTCCTCGGCGCCGGGCTGAAGGGCTGGCGCGGCATCGCCCTGCTGGAACTGCTGATCGTACTGACGGCGGCGGCCGGCGTGGGCACCGCGGCCCGCCACCTGTTCCTGCAGCTCAACCCGGGCTTCAGCTGCGGCTTCGACACGCTGCAGCCGATCGTCGACGGCCTGCCGCCCGCGCAATGGCTGCCGGGCGTGTTCAAGGTCGCCGGGCTGTGCGAGACCGTGTACCCGCCGATCCTCGGCATCCTGCTGCCGGGCTGGGCGCTGATCGGCTTCGCCGCGATCTTCGTGCTGGTCGCGGCCGGGCTGTGGCGCAACCGGCGCCGCATCGCTGCGTGACGGCGACGACGCGCGGCGGCTTTCCAGCGCCGCGCGTAAACACCTAAGCCGTTCCGGCCCGCATTCAAGCGCGGGCCGCGCGCCCGGCGGCGTCCCCGCCAGGCCTTGCGCGGCGCGCCGCCGCGTCCCGCCGCAACTTCGGCCCGTCGCGCGAATCCTACGATCGTCATGATCGCCACCGAATAGCCCGCATCAGCACCGCGCCATACTGTCGGTATTTGGCGGTGCTATCTTGATTTCCGGATGGCGATCTACGTGCGCGAGGCCGATGTTTCCCGGCCGGCGTAACGCGCGCCTGATCCGCAATGTCGCCTGGATTGACCATGACAACGCAAACCATCCGCTTCCCGCGCCGCGGCCTTCGCGCCGCGCCCGCCCATACCGCCCCGCGTCGCGCGGGGGCGCAGCGCCGTGCAACCGCGCCCGTCGCCGCACGCCGCACACATCGCCAGACCCGCACCGCCGTCTCGTCCGCGAACCGCCCCCGCCGCGCGCCGCGCGCCGGCCTGCCCCGCCACCGCGCCGCCGCGGCCTGAACCTGGAGACCTGCCGGATGGAAACCTGGCTGACCGACCTGCAACGTCTGCTCGCCCACGGCGACGCCGCCGTCCTCGTGACGGTCGTGCGCGTCGAGGGCTCCGCGCCGCGCGCGGCCGGCACCAAGATGCTCGTCACGCGCGAGGGCGCCCGCCATACGATCGGCGGCGGGCATCTCGAATGGAAGGCGATCGAACTCGCGCGCCAGTTGCTGAAGGAAGGCGCGCACACGCCGCACGCCCGCCGCCTCGCGCGCCTGCCGCTCGGCCCCAGCCTCGGCCAGTGCTGCGGCGGCGCCGTCACGCTCGGCTTCGAGCGGCTCGATATCGGCGACCTCGGCTGGCTCGCCTCGCTCGCGAAACGCGTCGCGGCGGGCGAGGCGACGGTGCGTAGCGTATCATTCGGCCCCTCGCCCGACGCGGTGCTGCTCAGCGAGCCGGCGCCCGGCGTCGCGCGCGCCGACTGCCTGCTGTGGGGCGACGCCGCCGCGCCGCTGCTGACCGAGACGATCGCGCCCCATGAATTCGCGGTGGTGCTGTTCGGGGCGGGCCACGTCGGCGCGGCGCTCGTGCGCGTGCTCGCGACGCTGCCGTGCCGGGTGCGCTGGGTCGACGAGCGCGACGCGCAGTTTCCGCCGCCCGCGGCGCTCGCCGGCCTCGACAACCTGACGATCGACGCCAGCGACGCGCCGGACGAAGCGGTCGACGCCGCCCCGCCCGACGCCTATTTCGCCGTGATGACGCACAACCATGCGCGTGACCTCGATCTCGCCGAGCGGATCCTGCGGCGCGCCGATTTCGCGTTTTTCGGCATGATCGGCTCGCAGACGAAGCGCGCGCAGTTCGAGCATCGCCTCGCCGCGCGCGGCCGCGATCCGCGCCAGATCGCGCGGATGCAATGCCCGATCGGCGTGCCCGGCATCGTCGACAAGGCGCCCGAGGTGATCGCGATCTCGGTGGCCGCGCAGATCCTGCAGGCCGTCGACGCGCAGGCCGCGCGCGTGCGCGGCGCAAGCGCGAACCCCACTTTCTGAACCGACCAAGAACAGACACATCATCATGACGCCGACATTCAAGGACAAGATCGCCCGTGCACCGAAATCCGAGCTGCACATCCATATCGAAGGCTCGCTCGAACCCGAGCTGATCTTCGCGCTCGCGCAGCGCAACGGCGTGAAGCTCGCGTACGACTCGATCGACGCGCTGCGCGCGGCCTATGCGTTCACCGACCTGCAATCGTTCCTCGACATCTACTACGCGGGCGCGAGCGTGCTGCTCACCGAGCAGGACTTCCACGACATGACGGCGGCCTACGTCGAGCGCGCGCTCGCCGACAACCTCACGCATACCGAGCTGTTCTTCGATCCGCAGACCCACACCGCGCGCGGCGTGCCGATCGCGACCGTGGTGGCCGGCATCGAGCGCGCGCTCGCGGCGGCCGAGGCGCGCGGCCTGTCGAGCCGGCTGATCCTGTGCTTCCTGCGCCACCTGTCCGAGGAAGACGCACTCGCCACCTTCGAGGAAGCGCTGCCGCTGTTCGAGCAGTACCGGCACCGGCTCGTCGGCGTCGGGCTCGATTCGTCGGAGCGCGGCAATCCGCCGTCGAAGTTCGAGCGCGTGTTCGCGAAGGCGCGCGCGCTCGGCCTGAAGCTCGTCGCGCACGCGGGCGAGGAGGGCCCGCCCGCCTACGTGTACGAGGCGCTCGACCTGCTCAAGGTGGACCGCGCCGACCACGGCGTGCGCAGCATCGAGGATCCCGCGCTGGTCGAGCGGCTCGCCGCATCGCGCATGGCGCTGACCGTGTGCCCGCTGTCGAACCTGAAGCTGTGCGTGTTCGACGACATGGCGAAGCACACGCTGAAGGACCTGCTCGCGCGCAACGTGGCCGTGACCATCAATTCCGACGATCCCGCCTACTTCGGCGGCTACGTCAACGACAACTTCTTCGCGACGGTCGAAGCGCTGCAGCTCGATGATCAGGCGGTCTACACGATCATCCGCAACGGCTTCGACGCGTCGTTCGTGAGCCCCGAGCAGCGGGCCGCGCTGATCGCGCAGCTCGACGCCTACTGGCACGCGGCCTGATCCCGCCCCGGACCGCGCCCGCGCCTTGCCGTTTGCCCCCACCCCCACGTGCCCATCACCGTCCCCCTGACAACAGACACTGAGGAGAGCTGCACCCATGGACATCTATGACGGCACCCGCGCACCGGCCTCCGGCTCGGCGCTCGATCGCTACTTCGGCATCCGCGCAGCCGGCTCGCGCCTGCGCACCGAGATCGTCGCAGGCATCACGACCTTCCTGACCGCGAGGTACATCATCGTGGTCAACCCCGGCATCCTGTCGCAGGCCGGCGTGCCGTTCGCGGCGGCGCTCACCGCCACGGTGATCGTGAGCTTCCTCGGCAGCTGCGCGATGGGGCTGTACGCGCGCAACCCGGTGCTGGTCGCGCCCGGCATGGGGATGAACGCCCTCTTCGCGTTCGTGATGGTGCACGGCGGCAAGATGCCGTGGCAGACCGCGCTCGGCTGCGTGTTCTGGGCCGGCGTGATCTTCGCGACGCTGGCCGCGTTCAACGCGCGCCAGCTCGTCGTCGACGCGATTCCGGCCAACCTGCGGCACGCGGTGTCGTGCGGGATCGGCCTGTTCATCAGCCTGATCGGGCTCGTCAACGCGAAGTTCATCATCAGCGACCCGGTGACGATCGTCCACTCGGCCTCGCTCAACCCCGTGATCGTCACCTTCCTCGTGGGGCTCGCCATCACGACCGTGCTGGTGGTGCGCCGCGTGACCGGCGCGCTGATGATCGGCATCGTGGCGACGACGCTGCTCGCGATCCCGATCGGCCGCGTCTGGGGCGACGGCAGCGCCTACTGGCCCGCCGCGCTCGCGACGCCGACGCTCGTCAACTGGAACGGCCTGTTCGCCGCGCCGGACTTCTCCGCGATCGGCCAGCTCGACCTGCTCGGCGCGCTCAAGGTGATCTACTGGCCGTTCATCTTCGTGATGCTGTTCACCGCGTTCTTCGACGCGCTGTCGACCTTCATGGCGATCTCCGAAGCCGGCAACCTGCTCGACGAGCGCGGCAATCCGCGCAACATCCGCCAGTCGATGATGGTCGATGCGTTCTCGGCGCTGGTGTCCGCGCCGCTCGGCACGAGCCCGGCGAACGCCTACAGCGAGTCGGCCGCGGGCATCTCGGCGGGCGGCCGCACGGGCCTCGTCGCGGTGGTCGCGGGGCTGTGCTTCCTGCCGTTCCTGTTCCTGTCGCCGCTGCTGTCGCTGGTGCCCGCGATCGCGACCGCGCCCGCGCTGATCCTGGTCGGCGTGTTCATGATGGAGTCGATCACCAAGATCGAGTGGCACCGCTTCGACGAGGCGATCCCCGCGTTCCTCGCGATGATCCTGATCCCGCTCACCTACTCGATCACCGACGGCATCGCCTACGGCTTC
>NZ_JAAGNW010000038.1:22565-26711 GCF_010645215.1 Burkholderia multivorans
CGCCGCGACATCAAGCCGGCGATGTGGGTGGTCGCGGCGCTGTCCGCGCTGCTGCTCACGCAGCTCTGAACCCGCGCGAGGCTCCCATCATGACGCAATCCGCTTTCCGCGCGCGCCTCCTGACCTTCACCGGCGACCCCGCGCAGGCCGCCGACGCGGTCCGCTTCGAAGAGGACGGGCTGCTGCTCGTCGAGCAGGGCCGGGTGGTCGCCGCGGGCGCCTACGCGGCGCTCGCCGGCCGGCTCGCGCCCGGCGTACAGCTGACCGAGCTGCGCGACCGGCTGATCGTGCCGGGCTTCATCGACACGCACATCCACTACCCGCAGACCGACATGATCGCGTCGCCTGCGCCGGGACTGCTGCCGTGGCTCGACACCTACACGTTCCCGACCGAGCGGCGTTTCGAGGATCCCGCCCACGCGCGCGACGTCGCCGAGTTCTTCGTCGACGAACTGCTCGCGTGCGGCACCACGACCGCGCTCGTGTACTGCACGGTGCATCCGCAGTCGGCCGACGCGCTGTTCGCCGCGAGCGACGCGCGCAACCTGCGGATGATCGCGGGCAAGGTGCTGATGGATCGCAACTGCCCGGAATTCCTGCGCGACACCGCGCAATCGGGCTACGACGACAGCGCGGCGCTGATCGCGCGCTGGCACGGTCACGGCCGGCAGATGTACGCGCTCACGCCGCGCTTCGCGCCGACCTCGACCGAGGCGCAGCTGGAGGCCTGCGGCGAGCTGGCGCGCCGGCACCCGGACGTGTTCGTGCAAAGCCACGTCGCCGAGAATGTCGACGAGGTGAAATGGGCGGCCGAGCTGTTTCCCGGCCACCGCAGCTACCTCGACATCTACGACCGCTACGGGCTGCTGCGCCGGCGCGCCGTGTACGGCCACTGCATCCATCTCGACGACGAGGACCGCCGCCGCATGGCGCAGACGGGCACCGTGGCCGCGCACTGCCCGACCTCGAACCTGTTCCTCGGCAGCGGCCTGTTCGACTTCGAGCGGGCCGACGCGACCGGCATGCCGGTCACGCTCGCGACCGACGTCGGCGGCGGCACCTCGTTCTCGATGCTGCAGACGATGAACGAGACGCACAAGATCGCGCGCCTGGGCGGCCATCATCTGACGGCGACCCGGATGTTCTGGCTCGCGACCGCCGGCGCGGCGCGCGCGCTCGACCTCGAAGCGCAGGTCGGCACGCTCGCGCCGGGCGCGGAAGCGGACTTCGTGGTGCTCGATCCGGCCGCGACCCCGCTCCTCGCGCGCCGCAGCGCGCGCGCCGAATCGCTCGAAGAGCTGCTGTTCGCGCTCGCGCTGCTCGGCGACGATCGCGCGGTGGAGTTCACCTACGCGGCCGGCCGCTGCGTGCACCGGCGCGACGACGCGCGCGGCCCGACCGAGCGCGCCGCCGGCGCGCACTGACAAGCGCCGCCCTGCCCCGCCCGGCGCTGCCGGGCGGACCTTTCCAACGCGAAAGGCAGCGTGCTAGAATCCGCTCCTCATTGGGGAGTAGCCGCTCCGCGCGATCACCGCCACCCAGGCGGGCCGCATCGCGACGGGGGCGTCCGTCAACAGACTTGGCCGTCGCGGCCATGGCGGACGCAGCAGACACTGTCAGCCTGGCGAGACCGATGATCCTCTGCGCGCCGTACATGGGCCCGGCGCGCGGCGGATCGTCGCTCGCACACACAACAGGCCCGAGGATGTCCCCACGTGAGTCAAGCCTTCCTGATCTCCACCGGCGCAGTCGCGCTTGCCGAAATCGGCGATAAAACCCAACTGCTGTCGCTCGTGCTGGCCGCGCGCTATCGCAAGCCGATCCCGATCATCCTGGGCGTGCTGGCGGCGACCCTGATCAACCACGCATGCGCGGGCGCGCTCGGCGAATGGCTCGGCGCCTACGTGACGCCGTCCGTGATGCGCTGGGCGCTCGCCGCGTCCTTCATCGGCATGGGTCTGTGGATCCTGGTGCCGGACAAGCTCGACGCCGACGAGGCCAATGCGAACCGCTCGAAGCTCGGCGTGTTCGGCGCGACCTTCGTCGCGTTCTTCCTCGCGGAAATGGGCGACAAGACGCAGCTCGCGACGGTCGCGCTCGCCGCGCGCTTCCAGGATTACGTGGGGGTGGTGGCGGGGACGACGTTCGGCATGATGCTCGCGAACGTGCCGGCCATCGTGCTCGGCGATCGCTTCGCGCACCGCCTGCCGACCAAGGTCGTGCACGGCATCGCCGCCGTGCTGTTCGTCGTGCTGGGCGCGCTCGCGCTGTTCGGCGTCGGCCTGTAGGCGCGGCCGCCGCGCGCCGGGCGGCGCGCGGCTTTCATCGGGATTACCGGACGGCCGCGCCGGACGCCGCCGCGGGAGGCGCGGCGGCAGGCATGACCGCGCGTTCGTTGACGCCCGGGGCCGCCGGGCCGCCGCGCTTGTCGATCGGCAGCCGCACGGTATGCACGATGCCGTTGCCTAGCGGGAAATCGGCGAGCGCGGCGCGCGCCAGGTACGGCATGGCCCACAGCAGCGACGAGCCCTCGCCCGCGTTGCGCGCCGTCACGTTGTAGACCTCCTTGCCGGTCGCGCGCTCCGTGATGCGGAGGTCGAGCGTGCGGTCGAAGATCTGGTAGGTCTGGTTCACGTAGGCGGGCGGGTACGGGCCCCACGGGCCGAACGGACCCCACGGGCCGCCGCGCCAGTAGGGCCCCGGCGCGAACCACGGGTCGTAGTACACGGGCTGCGGCACCGTGACCCGGTCGCCCTTGATCGAGTAGGTCAGCCCGACCAGATAGCGGGCCTGCGGCTCCGGCACCTGCCGGAACGCATACAGCGACAGCTCGTTCGCGACCACCCGTTCGTAGGTGGCCTGCTCGAGGCTGTTCTGCTGGTCCGCCGCACGGGCGAAGGCATAGGTGCGGGTGGCGTCGCTGCCGCTCCAGTCGGAGAACGCGGTGACCTGCGTGTTCACGTAGCTCGTGCAGCCCGCCAGCAGCGCGAGGCAGGCTACCGCCAGCCAGGTCGCGCCGCGGGTGATTCGATTGCGCTTCATGTTGATTCGTCCTCTTTATGCGTGGGCCGTGCATGCGGCATCGCGATCATACGATCGCCCGGCAGGCATTACCACGCCGATAATGCAAAGACCATGCGAGGCGGTAAAAAGTTCGTCCCGCGCGGCAGCGCCAGGCTTTGTACAATGGCTGTTCGCCGCTTTGCGCCACGAGCGCGAAGGGGCCCTCATCCTCATCATCGCCCACGATCAACATGTCCGATACCGCCGCTACCTCCGCCGTGATCCGCCGCGCCGACTACACGCCGCCCGCGTTCCTGATCGACACCGTCTCGCTCGAATTCGACCTCGTCCCGGCCCGCACCGTGGTCCGGAACACGATGCGGGTGCGCCGCAACCCGGCCGCCGCGCCGGCGCCGCACCTGGAGCTGCGGGGCGAGGCGCTGGAATTCATCGGCGCGTGGCTCGACGGCGCGCCCTACGCGGCCGTGCGCGCGCACGAGCACGGCCTGACGGTCGAGAACCTGCCCGATGCGTTCGAGCTGACGCTCGAGAGCGCCTGCGCGCCCGACCAGAACACGACGCTGTCGGGCCTCTACGTGTCGGGCGGTAATTTCTTCACGCAATGCGAGGCGGAGGGCTTCCGCCGCATCACCTACTTCCTCGATCGCCCCGACGTGATGGCCACCTACACCGTCACGCTGCGCGCCGACCGCGCCGCTTACCCGGTGCTGCTGTCGAACGGCAACCTGATCGACGAAGGCGAGTTGCCCGACGGCCGCCACTACGCGAAATGGGAAGACCCGTTCCGCAAGCCGAGCTACCTGTTCGCGCTGGTCGCGGGCAAGCTGGTCGCGATCGAGGAGACGATCACGAGCGGCTCGGGCAAGGACAAGCTGCTGCAGGTGTGGGTCGAGCCGCACGATCTCGACAAGACCCGCCATGCGATGGATTCCCTGATCCATTCGATCCGCTGGGACGAGCGCCGCTTCGGGCTGGAACTCGATCTCGACCGCTTCATGATCGTCGCCGTCAGCGACTTCAACATGGGCGCGATGGAGAACAAGGGGCTCAACATCTTCAACACCAAGTACGTGCTCGCGAATCCGGAAACGGCCACCGACGTCGACTTCGCGAACATCGAAT